>JAZDHW010000219.1:0-2128 GCA_043805555.1 Pseudomonadota bacterium | reverse complement strand
GAGTGACGGCGAGACGGTTGATGAAGCCATGGCCAACGGCAGGGATGCCTTCATCGCCTGGATCGAGGCTAACCGGGCCTACAGCCGGCCTGACCCCAAGCCCATGAGCGGCGGGGTCTACAGCGGACAGTTTCGCCTGCGCACTCCCAAGAGCCTGCATGCGGCATTGGCCGCGCGCGCTCGCGCCGAAGGCGTCAGCCTCAACACCCTGGCTTTGACCTTCATCGCCCAGGGACTGGGCCGGACTGAAGCCAAGCGCAAGCAGCGTCAGGCCTAGACTATCCTCACCCATCAACACGGCTTCCAGGGCGCGCACGTTGCTCCCCATTCACGCCGCCTTCTTGGGCTTCATGGTGAAGCTCAGGGCCCAGACGGGCGGATTGGCTGCCCAGCCGTAGCCGCGTGTGGCGTTGATGGAATCCCACAGATGCTTGAAGTCCAGGCGGTAGGTGGATTGCGGCCGCCAGTTGGGGTTGCCGATGAAGTCGGCCGCATCGGCCTCGAAACCCGGCGCGGCGCCCTCGGCCTTGGCGTCCGCCTCGTCGATATCCTGCACCCGGCCAGCCCGCACCAAGGTCAATGTCAGGTGCAGCCGGCAGGCCCAGCGGGGCATGTGGATGGCCGGCCGCCAGCCCGAGGCCGGCCTGTCGCCCTTGGTCAACTGGCCCACGCCCGGGCCGACACTACGCATCACGGTGGGATCGTCGGCCCGAAAGATGATCCGCGCCGGGCGGCCCTGGGAGTCCCGCATTTGATGCACGGGCGAGGCCGCTTCATCGGCCGCCAGTTCGGCCCAGGTCTCGCGGCCCCACAGCTCATGGCCGGCCTGGTAGATCGAATGGACCTGATGCCAGGCGCCTAGGCCGGGCAATGCACGTGGAAGCAAGGGACAGGCTCCCCGGCCGATGATTTGCCCTCTGCGACCCTGGCCGTGCTCCAGTCCAGGCCGTCCCAGGCCTGGCGCGCCAGTCCCTGGCGTCCCACCCGCTTGCCGTCCAACAGGCTGTTATGCGCGGTGACCACCCGCCGGGTCTGGCTCTTGCTGCCGTCCAGGACCGCCAGCACCATGGGGCCCTTAAACAGCAGGGAATGCTGGCCGGTGGAGGCCTGGTCCATCTCAGTCCAGCCTCTTGGGCAGGCGGGCGGGATGGTGCGAGCCCTCGGGCCACCACAAGGCCCGGACCTCGGGCTCAAAACCATGGAGCAGGTTTTCCACCGCCTGGGCCGTGCCCGAGGATGAGCGGGCCAGGTAGGACTCCTCGCCAAAGGGCCGGCAAAGGTGCTCGACGGCGTAAGAGCCGGACTCCTGCTTGACCACGAGCACCACCTGGACCAGCTCGCCGCGCTCAAGCCTGACGGCGGCATCGCGCAAGCGGTCGGCCAGCCGTTGCACCTTGGCGGCAGGCATGGACTCAATTTCCGGCATGGCTTCTTTTGTCATCAGCTCACTCCCAAACGTTGCTCCAGGAAGGCCAGCTCCTGGCTCAGGCGTTGATCGCCGGCCAGGCCCCGCTCCACCTGGTCCACGCCATACATGACCGTGGAATGATCGCGGTTGAAGAGCCGGCCCAGCTCGGCATAGCTGGCGTCGGTATGCCGGCGGCAGAGGTACAGGGCCAGGTTGCGGGGCCGGGTGATGGCTTGCTTACGGCTCTTGCCGGCCAGGGCGTTCGGCTCCAGGCCATGGGCCCTGGCCACCAGGTCCAGGATTTTGGCCGGGCTCAAGCGACGCAGCTCGGCGCGAAGATCCATGACCGTTTCCTCGGCCAGGGCCAGGTTGAGCGGCCGGCCGGTGAGGCTGGCCCGGGCCAGCAGTCCGATCAGGGCCGCCTGCAGGTGGCGCACGTCTGTGTCTATGCGCTCGGCCAGGCACTCCAGGACCTCGGGCGCCACGGCCGCGCCTTCCTCATGCGCGAGCTGACCTAAAATGCGGACCCGGGTGGGCTGGTCCGGCGGAGCGATGGACGCGGTGAGGCCGGCGCCCAGACGGCTGGCCAGGTGGGGCTTGAGGCTTTTGAGCTCGTTCTCCAGGAGCACCTCCAGGACGCTCCTGGTAAGCCGGTGCTGCTCCTCACAGGGTTGATAAGGATCACAGCTGAAGCAGAGCAGCACCGGCTGGGGGGCGTTG
>JAZDHW010000218.1:0-6686 GCA_043805555.1 Pseudomonadota bacterium | reverse complement strand
CTCAGGATCAAATTCAGGCCCGGCAGGTTGCGCACCGGGTCCACCAGTTGGGGCATGATGTGGAAACGGTCCAGGGCAAAGAGCGCACCCACGGCCAGCAGGACCAGGATCAGGGGCAGCACCAGCAGCCAGAAGACGATCTTGAGGCCCTTGCCGCCCTTGGGGCGGTCGCGGCCTTCCATCATCTCGTCCATCTCCAAGCCGAACTCGGCGGTCTCGGCGGCGCGGGCGGCCTGGCTGGGGCCGTCGCTCAGCTCGAAAAAATCCGGCTCCTGCGCGCGGTGCGCGGCCGGCGGAGGGCCGTCGGGGGCGTCCACGTGGAAGACATCCTGGCACTGGCTGCAACGCACCCAGGCGCCGGCCGGCGGCACCAGGGTGTCGTCAAGCTTGAAGCTGGTATCGCACTTCTCGCACTGGACGATCATCTGGCCATCCTCAGCCGTCGCGGCTCTCGAGCTTCACCTCGTAGACGCCGGCCAGTTGACGGTAGCGTTCGTTGTAGTCCAGGCCGTAGCCGACCAGGAAGCCTTGGGGAACGTTGAACCCCACATAGTCTATCGCAAGCGGCACCTCGCGGCGCTCGGGTTTGTCGATAAACGCGCAAACCTTCACCCGGCGCGCGCCCAGGCCTTGCAGGTGGTCCAGCAGCCAGCGCACGGTGCGGCCGGTGTCCACGATGTCCTCGACGATCAGCACCGAGCGGCCCTTGAGATCCAGCTCCGGGGGCTTGGTCATGGTGATGACGCCGGAGGAGTAGCTGTCGGCCCCGTAGGAGGCCAGGCGCACGAAATCCACCAAAACCGGTGCGGTCATGGCCCGGGCCAGGTCGCTCAGGAAGATGCAGGCCCCCTTGAGCACCCCCAACAGCACCGGCTCGTCGTCCATCTCGGCCGAGATCTGGGCCCCCAGCTCGCGCACCCGGTCGTGGATGGCCTCGGCGCTGAGCACTTCCACCAGGGGATGTTCGTGGTGTCGCACGCCTGATCCGCTCTCCCGTCCCCGGTGGCGCCGGCTGCGGCCCGGTCCGCCGCCCGCTGTGGATGTGTGACAATAACCGCCCGGATTCAAAGCTCAATCCACAGCCAACCATAGACCAGGGCCAAAGGGCTTGTCAAACAGATATTCCCCCCCCAAAAGGCTTAGTCCGCGTCAGGCTTGGCGAAAAGCTCGCGCTTTAGGCGCGCGACCAGGCCGCTGACCAGCCCCTCGGGGTCGGGCTGGCGGGAGCAGAGCACCTCCCACAGGTCCAGGTCCTCCAGGACCAGCAGGCGCTCGAAGTCATCCAGCTCGGCCGGGGATAGGCCGGCCCCGTGGCGCTCGAACCAGGGGCGCAGGGCCAGCTCCACCTCCAGCATGCCGCGGCGGCAGGCCAGGCGCAGGCGTTTTTGGCGCAGGCCGGGGTCGGTCATGGAGCACCTCCCGCAGTGAAGGCCGACGCCCCGGCCCGGGATGGGGGCGCGGGGCGTCGGAATGGGCGCATGGCATGCAGCCGGCTAAAACCGCCGGTTGACCAGGGTCTTCTTGATGCCGGCGATGGCCTTGGTGGGGTTCAGGCCCTTGGGGCAGGCCTCCACGCAGTTGAGGATGGTGTGGCAGCGCCAGGAGCCCCGGCGGTCGTCCAGGATGTCCAGGCGCTCGTCCGCGCCCTCGTCGCGGCTGTCGCTGATGAAGCGCCAGACGTTCAAGAGCGCGCTGGGTCCCAGGTACTCCGGGTCGGCCCAGTAGGACGGGCAGGAGCTGGAGCAGCAGGCGCAGAGGATGCACTCGTAGAGGCCGTCGAGCTTCTTGCGCTCGGCCGGGCTCTGCAGGCGCTCCTTGTCCGGGGCCGGGGTCTTGGTGATGAGATACGGCTTGACCGTGAAGTACTTCTGCAAAAAGTCGGTCAGGTCCACCACCAGGTCCTTGACCAGCGGCAGGCCGGGCAGGGGCTGGATGACCAGGCGGCCGTTCTTGGCCACCTCGGCGATGTGGGTGACGCAGGTGAGCATGTTGGCCCCGTTGACGTTGACGCCGTCGGAGCCGCAGACGCCTTCGCGGCAGGAGCGGCGGTAGGCCAGGGTGCCGTCCTGCTCCCAGCGGATCTGGTTGAGCCCGTCCAGGATCATCATGCCCGGTTTGGTGATGTTGACCTGGTAGTCCTGGTAAAAGGGCTCCTTGCCGGCGGCGGGGTCGTAACGCAGTATGGTGAAGGTCACGCTGTCCATGGGGACCTCTCTTTATTTTTTAGCCACAGCCTAGTATTTGCGCTCGGCCAGGGCGATGGACTCCACGGTCAGGGGCTGCATGCGCACCGGCTTGTAGGCCAGGCTCACGCTGCCATCCGCCTCCAGGAAGCTCAGGGTGTGCTGGTGCCATTTCTCGTCGTCGCGCTTGGGGAAGTCGTCGCGGTAGTGGCCGCCGCGGCTTTCCTCGCGGGCCAGGGCGCCCTCGACGATGGCCCCGCAAACGTCGAGCATGTGGCCCAGCTCCAGGGCCTCGATCAGATCCAGGTTGTAGGCCGCGCCCTTGTCCTGCAGGGTGATCCGGCCAAAGGCCTCGCGATGGGCCTTGAGCTTGGCCTTGAGCTCGCTCATGTCCGCGGCGGTGCGGAACACGCCGCAGTGGCGCTCCATGTCCCCGCGCATGGTCTCCATGATCTGGCCCATGCGCTGGCCGCCGTCGCTGGTTAAGAGGCGCTGGACCTCGGCCACCCCGGCGGAGCCGGCGTTTTCGGGCAACTCGGGCCAATCGGCGGTCTTTTGAACATAGGCGGCCATCTGCTTGCCGCCCTCGCGGCCGAAGACCATGAGGTCTAAGAGCGAGTTGGTGCCCAGGCGGTTGGCCCCGTGCACCGAGGCGCAGGCCGCCTCGCCGGAGGCGTAGAAGCCCGGCACCACCTGCTCTTCGCCGTCCGGGCCGGGGGCCACCACCTGGGCGAAGCGGTCGGTGGGGATGCCGCCCATGGAATAGTGGCCGGTGGGCACCACCGGGATGGGCTCCTTGGTGCAGTCCACGCCCGCGAAGACCATGGCCAGCTCCCAGATGCCGGGCAGCCGCTCCATGATCTTCTCCTTGCCTATGTGCTCGATGTGCAGCAGGGCGAAGTCCTGGTTGGGGCCGCAGCCGCGGCCGCCGCGGACCTCCTCGGCGATGCCGCGGCTGACCACGTCGCGGCAGGCCAGGTCTTTTTCGTGCGGGGCGCAGACCTCCATGAAGCGGTCGTTCTTGCAGTTGACCAGGTAGCCGCCCTCGCCGCGCACGCCCTCGGTGATCAGGTTGCCCGCGCCGTAGATGCCGGTGGGGTGGAACTGCACGAACTCCATGTCCTCGGCCGGCAGCCCCGCCCGCAGGGCCAGCGCCGCGCCGTCGCCGGTGCAGATGTGGGCGTTGCTGGTGGTGCGATAGACGCGGGAATAGCCGCCGGTGGCAAAGAGGGTGGCCTTGGCGTGGAACAGATGGAACCCGCCCTTGACCATGTCCCAGGCTAGCACGCCGGCCACCGCGCCCT
The DNA here is from genome assembly GCA_043805555.1 of Pseudomonadota bacterium. Classification (GTDB taxonomy): domain Bacteria; phylum Desulfobacterota; class Desulfarculia; order Desulfarculales; family Desulfarculaceae; genus JACRDC01. The sequence goes on along the minus strand of JAZDHW010000218.1, from coordinate 3,199 downwards.
GGTGGTGGATGAGCTGAAGCACGAAGAACTCGTTGTAGAAGCGCACCCCGTGCTTGAGGCACTCCTCGAAGAGCGTGTGCAGCATGGCGTGGCCGGTGCGGTCAGCGGCGGCGCAGGAGCGGTGCACCGAGCCGGCGCCGAACTGGCTGGTGTGGCCGCCGAAGGCCCGCTGGTAGATGCGGCCGTCGTCCATGCGCGAAAACGGCAGGCCCATGTGCTCCAGCTCGATGACCACGCTGGGGGCCTCGCGGCACATGAACTCGATGGCGTCCTGGTCGCCCAGCCAGTCCGAGCCCTTGACGGTGTCGAACATGTGGTAGCGCCAGTCGTCCTGCTCCACGTTGCTCAAGGAGGCGCCGATGCCGCCCTGGGCGCTGACGGTGTGGGAGCGGGTGGGGAAGACCTGGGTGAGGACCGCGGTGTCCACCTGGCGTCCGGCCTCCAGGGCCGCGCGCAGGCCCGAGCCGCCGGCGCCGACCACCAGGGCTCCCACGCGGTGGATGTTGATGGTGTCGTTGATTGACATGACCATGCTCTCCCTACGGTTTCACCGTGAAGGTGAGGACCGTGACGGCGCCGAAGAGGAAGAAGCTTAAGCTCACCACCCAGTTGAGGCTGGTGAGGAAAATGCGCCATCCCTCGCGGTGCACGTAGTCGTCTATGACCAGTTTGACGCCGTTCATGGCGTGGATGAGCCCCAGCACCAGGAAGGTGAGCTGGAGGCCCTTGTAGAGCGGGCTGGCCAGGCGCGGCGCCACGCTCTCATAGGTGATGTTGCCGCCGCCGGTGTAGTGCAGCAGGATGAAGTGCAGGCCCAGGATGACGGCCAGGGCCACCCCGCTGACCCGCTGGAACAGCCACTCGAAGGCGCCGGAGCGCCCGGAACCCAGGTATCGCACGTCCTTGCTCCTTTGGGGGCGCGCCCGCAATAGGGACGCGGAAAGGTACTAATGCGCAAACGCCAGGCGGATCATCGGTATGCCGCCCAGCACCGTGAGCACGCCACTGATGGCGATGGTGGCCCAGACCCAGCCCTTGTGCGGACCCTTCTCAGCCGCCGAGCCGTAGTCGATGAGCACCACGCGGATGCCGTTGAGGCCGTGGAAGACCACGCAGGCCAGCAGGCCGACCTCCAGGAAGTGGAACAGGGGGGACTGCACCACGGCCATGACCGCGTTGAAGGCTTCCTTGCCGCGGCTGATGTTGTGGATGACCCAGATGTGCATGAACAGATACAGGGCCAACCCCAGGCCGGTGATGCGGTGCAGCAGCCAGGCGATGTAGCCCGGATGCAGCCGGTAATGCATCTTGGGTGGATAGGCTTTCATCTCGTTTGCTTCCTGATCCTGGTCCTCGCCAGGGGCGAGGGTTGGGTTGTTAGGGGCGTGCGTAGGCGGCCTTGCCCTCCTGGTAGAGGTCGGCCCCGTGCACGTCGTTGACCACTATCAAAGGCATGTCCCTGACCACCAGCCGGCGCACCGCCTCGGGCCCCAGCTCGGGGAAGGCGATGACCTCGGCCGCGGTGATGCAGCGGGCCATGAGCGCCCCGGCCCCGCCGATGGCGGCCAGGTACACGGCCTGGTACTCCACCATGGCCCTTTTCACCTCCTCGCCGCGCTTGCCCTTGCCGATCATGGCCTTGAGCCCGCGGGCGATGAGATAGGGTGCAAAAGCGTCCATGCGATAGGCGGTGGTGGGGCCGGCCGCGCCGATCACCCGCCCGGGCGGGGCGGGGGAGGGGCCCACGTAGAAGATCGTGGCCCCGGCCAGGGGGAAGGGCGGCTCCTCGCCGCGCTCCATGGCGTCCACGATGCGCTTGTGGGCCGCGTCGCGGCCGGTGAAGATCGTCCCACTCAGCAGCACCCGGTCCCCGGCCTTGAGTTGGGCCACGTCCGCGCTGCTGAGCGGCGTGTTCAGGCGGATGGTCTCGCTCACAGCACCGCCTCCTTGTGCCGCGCGGCGTGGCACTGCACGTTGACCGCCAGGGGCAGGCTGGCGATGTGGCAGGGCTTGATATCCACGAAGACCTTCAGGCAGGTCACGCGCCCGCCCAGGCCGGCCGGGCCGATGCCGGTGTTGTTCACCAGCGCCAGCAGCTCGTCTTCCAGGGCCGCGGCCTCGGGGTCCGGGTTGACCGAATCCAGCTCGCGCAAGAGGGTGCGCTTGGCCCGCACGCAGGCGTCGTCAAAGGTGCCGCCCACGGCCACGCCCAGGATGATGGGCGGGCAGGGGTGGGGGCCGGCCGCCTCCACGGTCTCGATCACCCGTTCCTTGATGCCCTTGAGGCCCATGGCCGGGGTGAGCAGGAAGACCTTGCTCATGTTCTCGCTGCCGCCGCCCTTGGGCACCACCCACAAATGCACCTGCTCGCCGGGCACGATGCGCACGTGGACCACCGCCGGGGTGTTGTCCTTGGTGTTGGCGCGTGAAAAGGGGTGGCAGACGCTCTTGCGCAGGTAGTGGCGCTCATAGCCCTCGCGCACGCCCTGGTTGACGGCCGCTACCAAATCGCCGCCGGTCAGGTGCACGTCCTGGCCGATGTCCAGGAAGATCACCGCCAGGCCGCAGTCTTGGCAGATGGGCATGTTCTCGGCCTGGGCGATGTCGGCGTTTTCGATCAGCCGGGCCAGGACCTCGCGCCCCACCGGCGACTCCTCGGTCTCCATGGCCCGGGTGAGGGCCTGGCGCACGTCCACGGGCAGGATCAGGTCGGCCTGGCCGCACAGTTCGGCCACCGTGTCCCTGATTCGGGCCACGTCGATTTCACGGAGGTTGGACAAGACCTACCCTCCAGTTGTGAGCTTGTGATGGAGCCTGATTCAGTCAGGCTGCTATGTTGTAGCGGCCCGAAGTTCGCCGTGTCAACCCCCCCTACAACGTATGTAAAGTTCTTCTTACAAATGGTAATTGGGTTAATAGCCATACAGTTGGAAGTGCTTGGCGAACTAGCGGCGGTGGGCTCCGTAGAAGCGGGCCAGGCGCTCGGCTGGGACCCCCAGGGCATAGCCGGTGATCATGACCTGGTTGATGAACGTGGTGCGCACCAGGCCCAACCTCCGCCAGCGCCGGCCCGAGGTGGGCGCGGCCAGGCGGGCCTGCACCACCCGGCCCAGGCGGCGCGCGCGCACCACCAGGTCGTAGTCCTCCATCATGGGGATTTCGGCGAACCCGCCCAGGGCGCGCAGGACCCCGGCGCGCA
>JAZDHW010000217.1:0-3639 GCA_043805555.1 Pseudomonadota bacterium | reverse complement strand
CGCGCCCTCTTTTTATGGTTCATCCGGCAGATGGCCAGGTAAGAGAGACAGGTTTGTCAGCAGGCTTGGCCCCCGGCGGTCAAGGGTTTCACGAGCTGGCCGGGCCAGCCCTTGACCGCCGGGGGCACAAGCCTGCTTTTGCGGTATTAACGCGCTCTTGATGGCAAGAAAAATGTCTGCGGCCGGTTGGTCCGGGGGCCGTCGGTTTGGCCTGGAGGTTTGGCTGGCCAACCGGCTCCCATCCCAATAGACATTTTTCTTGCCGCCAAGAGACGCGTTTTCTTCGGCAAGGACAGCCGGAGCCTGTCAAGGCCGAGCGCAGCGAGCCCTTTGGGCTTGGCCTTGACTGGCTCCGGGGGCCTTGCCGCTTCCCTTCTGATGCTTCATCTGGCCAATTGCCGGATGAACCCTTGTTATGCGCCGCGCGTTCACAACATAACTTTCACAAATTCGCAAAAGTAGGGCTTCCCTCCCCGCAAATAAGGGGAACCCCCCATGGACAGTACGGCCCCCGCTTACCCTAGACTGGGCACAAAGGAACTATCACAAAGACACAAATTGGCCGCCGAACGTCCTGGGAGAAAGGTCAGCTAAAACAAAGCCTTCCAGGGTTGGGGCCGAAACAGGAAGGAGGGAAGTAGGGGTATGGGCAAGGATATGAAGGAGTACTGGCTGCGCAACCTCAAGCTGCTGCTGGTGCTGTTGGCCATCTGGTTCCTGGTGGGCTATGTGCTGCCCATTTTCCTGGTCAATCCTCTCAACAACATCCGGATGGGTGGCTTCCCGCTGGGCTTCTGGTTTGCCCAACAAGGCTCCATGTACGTTTTCGTGGCCCTGATTTTCGTCTATTGCGCTGCAATGCGAAAGCTGGACCGTGAATTCGACGTGGAAGAGTAGGGGGAGGAGGGCAGCATGTCCGCAATTCTGATCTGGACCTACATTATCGTGGGCATCACTTTTGCGATGTACATCTACATCGCCTGGCGCTCGCGGGTGCAGGACGTCAAGGGCTTCTACGTCGCGGGCGCATCCGTGCCGCCCATCGCCAACGGCATGGCCACCGGGGCCGACTGGATGAGCGCGGCCAGCTTCATCTCCATGGCCGGCCTCATCAGCTTCCTGGGCTACCCCGGCTGCTACTACCTGATGGGCTGGACCGGCGGCTACGTGCTGCTGGCCCTTTTGCTGGCCCCCTACCTGCGCAAGTTCGGCAAGTTCACCGTGCCCGACTTCGTGGGCGACCGCTACTACAGCGACACCGCCCGCCTGGTGGCGGCGGCCTGCGCCATCTTCGTCAGCTTCACCTACGTGGCCGGCCAGATGCGCGGCGTGGGCATCGTCTTCAGCCGCTTCCTGGAGGTGCCGATCAACACCGGCGTCATCATCGGCATGATCATCGTGTTCATCTACGCCACCCTGGGCGGCATGAAGGGCATCACCTGGACCCAGGTGTCCCAGTATTGCGTGCTCATCCTGGCCTACCTCATCCCGGCCTGGGCCATCAGCGCCCACGTCACCGGCATCCCGATCCCCCAGATCGGCTTCGGCAGCACCATCAGCAGCGGACCCGACGCGGGCAAGTACCTGCTGGACACCCTGGACCTGATAGCCAAGGACCTGGGCTTCCACGCCTACACGGCCACCTTCGCCACCGAAGCCGTCAGCATGCTCAACGTCTTCTGCATCACCTTCGCGCTGATGGTGGGCACCGCCGGCCTGCCCCACGTCATCATCCGCTTCTACACCGTGCCCAGCGTGCGGGCCGCGCGCATCAGCGCCGGCTGGGCCCTGGTCTTCATCTCCCTGCTCTACACCACCGCCCCCGCGGTGGCGGCCTTCGCCCGCTACAACATGATCAACTCCCTGAACGGCAAGTATTACAACATCGAGACCCTGGCCAGGGACCGGGGGCTGACCCTGCCCACCGACCCCATGGCCCTGGACGCCATGCGCAAGCAGTACGCCGGCGATCTGGCCCCGAGTTGGTTCAAGAACTGGGAGAAGACCGGCCTGATCATCTGGTTCGACAAGGCCGGCGACGGGCGCATCCACTTCTCGTCCGGGGCCGCGTTCGCGGGCAGTCCGCGCTTCAGCGGCGAGACCGGCAAGTTCGGCCAGCCCATGGTCACCAACAAGGCCAGCGCCAACAAGAACGAGCTGTACGTGGACCGTGACATCATGGTGCTGGCCAACCCGGAGATCGCCAACCTGCCGCCCTGGGTCATCGCCCTGGTGGCGGCCGGCGGCCTGGCCGCGGCCCTTTCCACCGCCGCCGGCCTGCTGCTGGTGGTGGGCTCGGCCATCAGCCACGACCTCTACTATCGCGTCATCAACAAGAAGGCCACCGAGAAGCAGCGTCTCACCGTGGCCCGCGTGATGATCGGCGTGGCGGTGTGCTGCGCCGGCTACTTCGGCGTATACCCACCCGCGTTCGTGGCCCAGGTGGTGGCCTTCGCCTTCGGCTTGGCGGCGTCGAGCTTCTTCCCGATCATCATCCTGGGCATCTTCACCAAGCGCACCACCAAGGAGGGCTGCATCGGCGGCATGATCGCCGGCATCGCCTTCACCGCCATCTACATCATCCAGACCAAGTTCCTGGGCGTGTCCAACTGGTTCCTGGGCATCACGCCCGAGGGCATCGGCACCGTGGGCATGGTCCTGAACTTCGTGGTGGCCATCGCCGTGTCGGCGGTGACCAAGGCGCCTCCCCAGGAGGTGCAGGACATCGTGGAGAACGTGCGCATCCCCCGGGGCGCCGGCGAGGCCACGGCCCACTAAGACCCCCCAACTCCGGTCGGGCGTCGGCCGCGAGGCCGGCGCCTGGCCGGAGCACCCCAGCCTGGAGCAGCGCCCATGAGGGAAGCGACAATGCCTGCGGATGTGTCCCTGCCCGGCGAGGATGAGCAGTTCAAGCAGCGCAAGGCCATGTTGAAGGCCGTGATGGCGGCCGGCGCCCCGGCCCTGGCCGCGGCGGTGGCCCTGGTCTCCACCCCCCGCATCCTGCAGGACGTGGCCGGCGTCGGCCCCCTGGGCCTGTTGTCCCTGGCCGGCCTGGGCGGGGTGCTGGGCTATCTGCTCTGGCGCCGCCACTGGTGGGCCGGGCTGCCGGCCATCGCCGCCGCGCTGGCCACCGCGGCCTTCACCGGCTACAGCCTGGCCCGGCCCCTGGCGGTCTACTACAGCTCCAACCCGCCCCTGGATCTGGCCGGGCTCACCGCGCCGCTGATCCTGCTCTCGCCCTCGTTGGTGCTGTGCATCCTGTGCCTGAGCCTGTCGCGCTGGCTGGGCAGGGGCATGGCCCTGGCCCGGCGTCTGGGGTCCCTGCCGGTCTCCCGGCACTTCTGGCCCCTGATAGCGCTGTGGCTGACCCTCTTGTTGATCGACGTGACCGGCCTGCTGGCCTAGGGCCTGTTAACACTAAAGGCTCCTACGATCTGCGGTTTTGGAAGGCATCTGGGAGTAGCAAGGCCGCTGGAGCCAGTCAAGGCCAAGCCCAAGGGGCTCGCTACGCTCGGCCTTGACAGGCTCCGGCTGGCCTTGCTGCAAAAAACCGCCCCCTGGCTGGCAAGAAAAATGTCTGGCAGGGTAACCGTTGGTTGACCGCGCCAGCCGCCAGGCCGCACCGGGGCCACGCAGCCA
>JAZDHW010000216.1:0-19575 GCA_043805555.1 Pseudomonadota bacterium | reverse complement strand
TGGTTCAACAACCGGCGCCTGCTGGAACCCATCGGCAACGTTCCACCCGTGGAGTACGAGCAGGCGTAGTATCGCAATCAGGAAGCCCCGGCCAGGGTGGCCGGACTCAGATAGATGAGCCTCCGGGAAAACCGGGGCGGTCCAACATGACGTGCCCCGGCTCCTTGGCCAGGGCGCGCTTGAGGTCGCGCTGCATCCGCACTAATAGGTCCGCGGCGGGTAAGGGCATGCCCATGTGCGCCTCCAGGATAGGTAATCGCCAAATAGCCCATCAGATAAATTGCAATCGGCGTGCCCGCCTTCGGGCGCAGGCTACGCCGGGCAATATCCTTTAATTACTGGCTAAATTCTGATTGTTCGGCTGGCGGGAGCGGGGCTGCGGCGGGGCGGGATGCCCTTAATTTGGACACACTCGGGGTATGTCTAGTTAAGATGCCGACATCAAAAGATTATTGGGGTGTGCATTTTATGGACACGGCGCCAGTCAGTGGGCGGTGGGTTCCACCAGGCCGTTGCGCTTGAGCTTCTGATAGAGCGCGCTGCGGCTGATGCCCAGGCGTTGGGCGGCCAGCTTCTTGTTCCAACCGGCAGCGGCCAGGGCCTCCTCCAGCAGGCGACGCTCCTGCTCTTGGATGGTGCGCGGTGCGGACGCCTCGACTTGGGGCTGGCGCAGGGCGGCGGGCATGTCTGCCGGCGAAACGCTGCCCCCCGGGCCAGCACCGCCGCGTGCTCCACCGTGTTCTCCAACTCGCGCACGTTGCCGGGCCAGGGGTGTTCCAGCAAACGGCGCATGGCCTCCGGGAAGAAGTCGGCCACCGTCTTGCCCTGCTGCCGGGCGAAGGCGGCCAGAAAGTGCCGGGACAGCAGGGGGATGTCCCCCGGACGCTCGCGCAGGGGAGGCAGGTGAACCGGGATGACGCTAAGCCGGTAGTAGAGGGCGTCGCGGAAGCGGCCGGAGCGCACCTCGGCCAACAGGTCTTTGTTGGTGGCGGCCAGGACCCGCACGTTCACGTTGAGGGTCCTCTCGCCGCCCAGCCGCTCGAACTTCTGATCTTGCAGCACCCGCAACAGCTTGACCTGGGCCGGCAGCGGAATCTCGCCGACTTCGTCCAGGAAGATGGTGCCCCCGTCGGCCAGCTCGAATCGCCCCGGCTTCTGGCGCACGGCCCCGGTGAAGGCCCCCTTCTCGTGGCCGAACAACTCGCTCTCCAGCAAGGTCTCGGGGTAGGCGGCGCAGGTGATGACCACGAAGGGCCGGTCGCGGCGCAAGCTCTGGCGGTGGATGGCCTGGGCCACCAGCTCCTTGCCGGTGCCACTCTCGCCGGTGATGAGCACCGTTGCGTCGGAGGGGGCCACCTCGTCCAGGAGATGGTAGACGCGACGCATCTTGGGGTCGTTGCCCACGATGCCCTGGTAGGCCGGCGCGGGGCCGGCTCCCCGTTGCAGGCGCTCGATCTCCTCCTCGTGGGCGACTGAGCGCATGATGACGCCCGCGGCCTGGGCCAGGGACAGCTCCAGCAAGCGCAGGTCCTGCTCCTCGCAACGGCACTGGGACGGGCAGGCCAGAACCAGGGGGCCGCGCACCTGGCCCTCGTGGCGCAACGGGACCAGGGTGTGGCGGCCGGGGGCCTGGAAGGCCGGCGACAGGAGCGGGCTGCCCAGTTGGGGCTGGCCCTGCGAGCGCAGCCCGGTCAGGCCCTCCAGGAGCGCGCGCAGATAGGCCACCTGGCCAGGCTCTTCCACCTTGCGGCTACCGGTTTCCTCCAGCACCCGGAAACCCTGGTCATGGGTGTCGAGCACCACCAGGCACATGGCCCCAGCGTCCACCATGCCGCGCAGGCGTCGGATGAGAAAGCCGGTGGTGGCGTCCAGGCTTTCCTGGGAGCCCACTCCCTGCACGATCTGGCAGAAGGTCTGGGGCTGCTGGTGGGAGCGGACCAGGTCCTGGCCGCGCTCCTTCAGCATAAGGTTAATTGCTATTAAATTGGTTGAAAATGATTGGGAAATAAGATGTATGCAAAGCCGGTCGGTAAGACGTCACGGCGTAGGCGACGCACTTAATAGTCCGCCAGCCAATTTCCTACTTATCCAGTAATGTAACTAGCTCGTCACCACGCCGTCACGCACGGTTTACCGGCAGGGCCAATCATTAAAATAGACCGGGCAAGCACCGCCCCGGGAATTGGCAACCCCAGCATGAGGTGAATGATGAGAAAGGCATTAAGTTTGCTGGCCGTGGCCGGCCTGCTGCTTCTGACCACCACCGCCTGGGCGTTGGGGGTGGACCCCAAACTACCCGACTACAAACCGGCCAGCGGTGTGTCTGGCAATCTGAAATCCATCGGCTCGGACACCCTCAACAACCTGATGACCCTCTGGGCTGAGGGCTTTCGCTCTTTCTACCCCAGTGTGAAAATTGAGATTGAAGGCAAGGGCTCCTCCACGGCTCCACCGGCCCTGATCGCCGGCACCGCCCATTTCGGCCCCATGTCGCGGGAGATGAAATCCAAGGAGATCGATGAATTCGAAAAGAAATTCGGCTACCAACCAGCCGTGGTCCGGGTGGCGGTGGACGCCCTGGCGGTCTACGTCCACAAGGACAACCCCATCAATTGCCTGAGCCTGCAGCAGGTGGACGCCGTTTTCTCGAAAAACCGCAAGGGCGGCCACGGCAAGGACATCGCCACCTGGGGCGACCTGGGCCTCACCGGGGAGTGGGCCGACAAGCCCATCAGCCTCTACGGGCGCAACGCGGCCAGCGGCACCTACGGCTACTTCAAGGAAGTGGCCTTGTTCAAGGGCGACTACAAGGACAGCGTAAAGGAGCAGCCCGGCAGCAGCGCGGTGGTCCAGGGCGTGGCCAGCGACAAATATGCCATCGGCTACTCCGGGGTGGGCTACAAGACCGCCGACGTCAAGGCGGTGCCGCTGGCGCTCAAGGCCGGCGAGAAATGCTTTGAGGCCAATGCTGAGAACGCCTACGCCGGCGACTACCCGTTGTCCCGCTTCCTCTACATCTACACCAACAAGAACCCCAACCAGGCCATCGACCCCCTGCGCCGCGAGTTCATCAAGTACGTCTTCAGCCTGCAGGGCCAGCAAGTCGTGATCAAGGACGGCTACTACCCCGTCAGCCAGATGCTGGCCGAGCGGGACCTCAAGGCCATGGGAATCAATTAGGCTAGCTCTACCGCCGGAGCGGAGTACTTCCTCCGCCCGGCGGCGGGCTGGTCGGTTCCCATGGCAAGGACCGGTATGAAGCAATTCTCATCCACCGCCGGAGATATCGCGGGCGTCGACGCTCGCCCTGCCGTCGTCGCGACAGGGGGGCGGGTCAAGCAGTCACGCCGCAGCGTGATTTGGGCCGACCGCATCGCGGACTGGACCATAACCTGGGGCGGCATCGCCGTGATCCTGGCGGTGCTGGGCATCATGGTCTTCCTGGTCGGCGAGGTCCTGCCGCTGTTCCGGGGCGGCCACTTCACCGCCAGCCACGAATACCGGCTGGACCCGCCCACCTCCTCCTTGGCCGCTTTGAGCCTGGATGAACACAATGTCCTGGGTTTGTGGCTGACACGCGACGGCGACCTGCGCCAGTTCCACGCCCGGACCGGAGCGAAGCTGACCGGGCCCCGGCCTGAATTCGGCGGGCGCTCCATAACCGCCCTGGCGGTCACTCCCGGCGGGAGCGATGTGGCCTACGGCCTGGACGACGGCACCCTGCGCTTCGGCCGCTTGCGTTACCAGAGCCAGATCGTGCCCGCCGATCAGTTGCCGGCCGGCCTCACCCGGCTGGACCAAAACGACCTGACCGACGGCAGCGCGGTCTATTCGGAGGTTCCCGGCGGACAATACCGTAAAGCAAGTTTGGATCTGGTCCTGGAGGACCCGGTGGTCGTATCGCCCCAGGGCCATGCCCTGGTGGCCCTGGATTACCGCGTCAGCGGCGAGGCCGAGCGCCAGGTGAGGGCCTTCGTTGCGGTGGACGCGGCCGGCCAGGTGCGCCTGAGCCGGGCCGAGAGCCGCATCAACCTGCTCAGCGGAAAACGCCGCACCGTGGTGCAGACCAGCCAACTGCCCGAACTGCCGGAGGGGGCGGACGTGGCGGCGGTGATCCTGAGCGACAAAGCCGACCAGGTCCTGGTGGCCGAGGCCGACGGGCGGGTGGACCGCTACAACACCAGCGATTTCGACAACCCGCGCCTGACCGAGAGGGCCAGGGTGCTACCGGCCGGCGCCCGGCTCACCGCCTTCGGTTTCCTGCTGGGCGGAACGACCATCGTCGTGGGTGGGTCCGATGGCGCCCTGGCTGGCTATTTCGTCCTGGAGCGCAAGGGCGCCGCCAGCGCCGACGGCCTGAGCCTGGTGCAGGCTCGCGCCTACCCGGCCATAGCCGGCGGGGTGAGGCATATCACCTTCAGCCGGCGGGACAAGAGCTTCGCGGTCTCCGGGGGCGACGGCGGCGTCAGGGTCATCCACGGCACCAGCCAGAAGGTGCTGCTTGAAAAAGCGCCGGGCTCGGAGGGTCCGACCGACCTGCTGGGCCTGCAACTGTCGCCGCGCATGGACGGCCTGCTGGTTCTGGACGCCCAGGGCCGGGCCGGCCTATATGAATTCAGCGTTCCCCACCCGGAGACCACCTGGGGCACCCTATTCGGCAAGGTCTGGTACGAGGGCTACGCCGAACCCGGCTACACCTGGCAATCCACCGGCGGCACCGACGAATTCGAGCCCAAGCTGTCTTTGGCGCCCTTGATCTTCGGCACCCTCAAGGCCACCCTCTATTCCCTGCTCTTCGCCCTTCCAGTGGCCATCCTGGCGGCAATCTACACCTCGGAGTTCATGCGGCCCGCCTGGCGCGCGGTGATCAAGCCGGTCATGGAGATGATGGCCTCCCTGCCCTCGGTGGTGTTGGGCTTCGTGGCCGCCCTGGTGCTGGCCCCTTTCGTGGAAAACTGGATCGCGGCTGTGATCCTGGCCTTCCTGGGCTTGCCGCTGGCCTTCGTGCTTGCCGCCTATCTTTGGCAGTTGCTGCCCACGCCCTGGGCGGTGCGCCTGGATGGCGGGCCCAAGTTGGCCGGGATTTTCCTCACCGCTGCCCTGGGCCTGGCGCTTTGCTATCAAGCCGGACCCTGGTTCGAGGACGCCTTCTTCGGCGGCGACCTCAAGGCTTGGCTCAACCGCGACCAGGGCGGGCCGGCGCCTTTCCTGCTCCTGTTGCTGCTGCCGGTCAGCCTGCTCATATTCGGTCTGGTCGAGGATCGCCTGCTGCGCAACCGGCTGCGTGACTTCCTCCACCGCGCCAGCCGCCTCCAGGCCGCGATCTGGGGGCCGTTGCGCTGGCTGGGCCTGGCGGCGGCCGCCCTGGGGCTGGCCTGGCTCCTGGCCCAGCTGGCGGCCTGGGCCGGCCTGGACCCGCGCGACGGCCTGGTGGGAACCTACGTTCAGCGCAACACCCTGGTGGTGGGCTTCGCCATGGGGTTCGCGGTCATCCCCATCATCTACACCATCGCCGAGGACGCCTTGAACTCGGTGCCCGAACACCTGCGCGCGGCCAGCCTGGGCTGCGGCGCCTCGCCTTGGCAGACCGCCAAATGGGTGGTGCTGCCCACCGCCCTGTCCGGGGTTTTCAGCGCCATCATGATCGGCATGGGCCGCGCGGTGGGCGAAACCATGATCGTGGTCATGAGCGCCGGCAACACCCCCCTAATGGACTTCAACATTTTCAACGGCCTGCGGGCGCTCTCGGCCACCATCGCGGTGGAGCTGCCGGAGGCGGTCAAGGACGGCACCCTCTACCGGGTTTTGTTTTTAGCCGGCCTGGTCCTTTTCAGCATGACCTTCATCATCAACACCGCGGCCGAGGTGGTGCGCCAGCGTTTCCGCCGCCGCACCCATCAGCTTTAGGAGGTCCGCCTTGAGCCGGTCTTCCCTCTCAGACGCCGGCCGCCGCCGCCGCGTCGCCGACAGCGGGGCCGACCTGGTGGCCCGGGGCGAGCCCTTCATGTGGGTGCTGGGCGGAGCTCTGGCCCTGGGCGTGCTGATGATTCTGGGCTTTTTGGCTCTGATCATCTACAACGGCCTGGCCACCTTCTGGCCGCTTCCGGTTGAGGTGGTCGAGCTTAAGGAGGGCGGCCGCATCGCCGGCGAACCGGTCAAACGCGAAATCTTCAGGCCCGGTCGGGAACGCCTGGCCGGGATGACGCCCCAGGCCCGCCTGGACGTCGAGGCCGCCGACGGCTACGAACGCCGGACCATGTACCGCACCGGCAATTACGATCTCTACAACGAGGACTTCCGCTGGGTGGCCGATTACCAGATCGCCTCGGTCAAGGCGCCGGCCAACGTGTTCTTCGCCGAGCGCCTGGAGTGGGGTTCCTTTATCGGCGCCATAAAAGAAATCGACCTCAATGGCCAGGTGGTGCGCGGCGACGAGTTGTCCTTAGATCTGCTGGGGCGAGAGCTGGCCAAGGCCCGCCAGCGCTGGAACCGACTCCGCAGCCTTGAGCGCGATGAAATCGGTGCAATCAACCACCGCCTGGAACAAGCCCGCCTGGGCCTGAAGCGGGTGGCCCTGAAAAACGGGGAGAACTCGGAGGCCTATCGCAGCGCGGCGCGCGAGCACGATGCCGCGATGACGACACTAAAACGCCGCTATGAGCGCCTGGCCGCCGAGGCAGCGGGCATCAAGGACGAGGACCAACGCTTCACCATCACCATGGCCGAGGTGGGCGGGCGCGCCAAGACCATGTCCCTGTCCTCCATCACCCGGATCTATCCCGCCAACGATCTGACCCTGGCCGACAAGATGGGCATCTACCTTTCGCGCTGGCTGGAATACCTGACCCAGGAACCGCGGGAGGCCAACACCGAGGGCGGTGTGATGCCGGCGATCTTCGGCACCGTGGTCATGACGCTGCTGCTGGCCGTGGCGGTGGCCCCCTTCGGGGTGATGGCTGCGCTCTATCTGCGCGAGTACGCCCGCCAGGGACCCATGGTGAGCCTGGTGCGCATCTGCGTGAACAACCTGGCCGGCGTGCCCAGCATCGTCTACGGTGTATTCGGGCTGGGCTTTTTCGCTTACATCGTGGGCGGGTCCATCGACCAGCTCTTCTATCCGGAGCGGCTGCCCAACCCAACCTTCGGCACTGGCGGCCTGCTGTGGGCCTCGCTGACCCTGGCCCTGTTGACGGTGCCGGTGGTGATAGTGTCCACCGAGGAGGCCCTGGCCGCGGTCCCCCAGTCCATGCGCGAAGGCTCCCTGGCCTGCGGAGCCAGCAAGTGGCAGACCATCAAGTACATCGTGCTGCCCCGCGCTTTGCCCGGCATCATGACCGGCCTGATCCTGGCCATGGCCCGCGGGGCTGGCGAGGTGGCCCCGTTGATGCTGGTGGGCGTGGTCAAGCTGGCGCCCGAACTGCCCATCGATGAGTTCTTCCCCTTCGTCCACTTCGAGCGCAGCTTCATGCACCTGGGCTTCCACATCTTCGACGTGGGATTCCAGTCGCGCAACTCAGAGGCCGGCAAGCCTATGGTCTTCGTTACCACCTTGCTGCTCATAAGCCTGGTGGGGGCGATGAACGCAGCCGCCATCTACGTCCGCAACCGTTTGCGGCGCAAGTACCAGGCCGGACACTTCTAGCAGGAGTTAAGCATGCAACCGGCGCCGTCGCTGGACCAGGCTCCCCCGCTGGAGCCAACCATTTATCACGAGGAGGCCGGCCCGGGGGGCACGGCCTTGGAGATCGAGCGCTTCAATCTCTGGTACGGTCAGTCCCAGGCTCTATTCGACGTCAGCCTCAAGGTTCACAGAGGCCTGGTCACGGCCCTGATCGGCCCCAGCGGGTGCGGCAAGTCCACCCTGCTGCGCTCCATCAACCGCATGAACGACCTCATCGCCGACGTGCGCCACGGCGGCGAGATACTCATGGAAAGCCGCGACATTTACCATCCCCAGGTCGATGTCATCGCCCTGCGCAAACGCATGGGCATGGTTTTCCAGAAGCCCAACCCCTTTCCCATGTCCATAGCAGCCAACGTCATCTATCCCTTGAAGGTCGATGGCGTGCGCGACCGGCGCATCTTGGAGCAAACCGTGGAGGAGGCGCTCAAGAGCGCGGCGCTGTGGGACGAGGTCAAGGACCGCCTGCAGGAAAGCGCCTTGGGGCTTTCCGGCGGGCAGCAGCAACGGCTTTGCATCGCCAGGGCCATCGCCGGCGACCCCGACGTGCTGTTGATGGACGAACCGTGCTCGGCTCTCGACCCCATGGCCACCGCAAAAATTGAGGACCTGATACATGGCTTGAAGGGCAGGTACACCATTGTCATCGTCACCCACAACATGCAACAGGCTGGCCGGGTAAGCGACAATACCGCCTTCATGTACCTGGGCCGCTTAATCGAATACGGCGACACCCTTACGATTTTCACCCGACCTTTGGCCAAAAGCACTGGTGAGTACATCACCGGTCGCTTCGGCTAGGCCCGACGGACAGGAGAACGAATTCATGTCTGAAGAGCAGCGATATGGCGGTCAGCAGCGCCCCCACACCCTCCAGGTTTTCGACCAAGAGCTGGAACGGCTGCGGCGGCTCATATTGGATTTGGGGGCGGTGGCCCAAGATCAATTGGCCGCCGCCGCGGCCCTCTTGGCCGCCCGCGATGCGGACAGGGCGCGCCAGGTGGCGCAAGACGACGACAAGGCCGACCATTTGGCCAGTCAGGTAGATCGTTTGGTGGTCAGGCTCCTGGCCCTGCGCCAACCCATGGCCGGCGACTTGCGCGTCATCGTGGCGGCTTTGAAGATGTCGGCTGACCTGGAGCGCATCGCCGACTACGCGGCCAACGTCGCCAAGCACTCGCTGGAACTAGAGCCGTTGGACTTGGAAGATCCCATTGCCCTTGCCTCGCGCATGGCCGATCTGGGCAGGGAGATGTTGGGCCAGGCCATGCTCGGCTACCTTAACCGCGATCTTGGTGAGGCCGAAAAAGCTTGCATGCGCGACGACGAGATGGACCGTCTCTACCATGAGCTGCTGATCGCATTGCAGCGCCGCATAGCCGGCTGCCCGGACAAAGGATCGACCTTCACCGCGCTGCTATACGTGGGGCGCGCATTGGAGCGGGTGGGCGACCATGTCACCAACCTGTGCGAACAGATAGCTTTTCAGGAACGCGGCGAAAGTTAGTATCCCATTCCGGGCTGGGTGGGTGTTGCCGCAAAGATTGGCCTTACCCGCGAACCGCTCCGGAAAGCTGCCCAATAAGCCGGCTATTTGCCCATCACGCCTATGCGCTCGGTCACCTGGTGCAGGGGATAGACATTGCCGGGCCGGGGCTCGTAGCGCAGGCTTACCTCAACCTGGCCGCCGTGCACTCCCGGCGGCAGGGGAATTTCGAACACCTCTTCCTTGGACGCGAAGGGCTGGATGCTGGTGTCGCGCAGGAACCCCAGCTTTTTGTCAGGGCCCAGCACCATCTGGCTGCCGCGGGAATCGCCGGCCTGGGGCATGTAGATTTTCTCGGCATGGAAGAATGTCTTGCCGTCGGGTGCGTTGGCGGTCACTTCCAGGACCACCTTGGTCTTGGACGGTCAGCCGTCGGGAATGCGATGGCCGGCCCGGCTGGTGATTTTGGTCCTTACCACCAGCATGGGCTTGACGGCGTCGTCCTGGGGGCGGAAGTGATAGGCCATGGCCTGCACCTCCAGGGGCAGGGCCTGGCGCAGCCGCTCAGCCGTCTCCGGCCGGTTGTTGAAATTGGGCGGCATGTAATGATTGGAGCCCGGCATGTGACAGTCCTGGCAAGTTTTGCTTCCGCCGCTGGGGATGTAGGCGTGCAGGTAGCTGCCATAGAGGGTGGCGCACTGGATGGGAGCCTCGAAATCAAGGACCGGCCCCTGGCCGTGGCACTGACCGCAGAATAGCGCGCTTTTGAGGAAGGGGCTCCGCTTGACCGGCCGGCCGGGATGGTCGGGGATGTCGCGGCTGCCGTAGAGCACCCCCGGCTCGGGCCGGCCGTGCACCACCGCCTTGTCGCCATGGCAGACCACGCAGCCGATGTTCAGCTTGCGCACGATGGCCTTGTCGTTGGCCAGCACCGCCCGGGCCAGCTCGGCCGCCGCCTGGTCCGGGGCCGACATGAGCTGGGGCAGATGGCATTTGGCGCAGGGGAAGTTGGCGGCGGCCGATATCCTGGCCGGGTCCTTGATGGCCAGCGGCCCGCCCTTCAGATAAGGCCCCATGATGATCCAGTCGTCCATGCCCATCAGGGATCGGGCATGGTGTGACTGCTCCCACTGCTGGTGGACGTCTTCGTGACACTCACGGCAACTGGCGGAATCATAACGGGCGATGAGCCCGGCCAGGCCGTCTTTCGCGGCCGGTGGCGAGGCCAGCGCCCCCAGCGGAAGCCACAGCGACAGCAGGGCCAAGAGCAGGCCCAGCGCGGACACGCCTACTTTTATCGCGCGGGGCATCTCAGTTTCCGCCTTGGAGGCTGGCGAGTTTACCTTCCAGCAATCCCTTGAGGTAGTTCAATTCCGCGCTGGTCATATCCTTGCGCCAAGCGTGGCTATTCGGCTGAACGTTCAGGACCCGCAACTCTGCTTGCTTGCGGGCCAGTCTTTCGGTCATGCAGGCGATCTCCTTGTCCGCCTCCTCGCGCCGGTCCTGGCCCAGGCCTGTTTTTTGCCCTGCCGGACGCACACAGGAAATGGGAGCAGCCGAGCAGCAGGCGCCCGTCCCGCCCGTGGTCAGGACGGATAAAACCGCTGCCACTACGTACAGCGCAACTAGGCCAATTGATATTTTTATTAGCATCGGCCGGGCCCTTTCAACAAAATGGCCGTTACCACCTCAGCTCTCCAGGAATGGCCTGACGGCCGCGAAGTAGATGCCCAGCGCCCCGATGGCCACCCCGGCCGCTTTGCGGAACCACAGCGACCCGGCCTGCATGGAGCCGTTGTCCAGGATGCGCTGCACCACCGCGGTGGAGCTGCCGGCGATGGCGATGGGCAGGCTGTGGCCGACGCCGAAGAGCACGATGAGCAACACCCCAGTCATGATCTCCTGCTGCACGGTGATGATGGCCAGGATGGGGGCGATGAAGCCGAAGGTGCAGGAGCCGGAAAGCAGGCCGTAGGCCAGGCCCAGGATGAAGGCTCCGCTCAGACCCTTGACCTTCAGCTTGGCCATCAGACCACCCGACATGGAGAACTTGGAAACCCCCAGCATGTCCAGGGCCACCCAGATCAGCACCGCGCCCACCAGGATGGTCCACCACGAGCCCACGTCGCCCAGCATGCGCCCCAGAAGGGTGCAGATCACGCCCACGGCGGCGATGGTCAGGAACAAGCCGCCGGTGAAGGCGAAGGCGTAATGCGCCCCCCGCCAGTGGTGCACCGCGTTCTGCTGTCCGGCCACGTAGCCCACCATGAGCGGGATGGAGGCCAGGTGACAGGGGCTGAAGACCACGCTGACCACTCCCCACAAAAAGCAGCCGGCGGCCGCCAGCATGGTCCCGCTGGTCATCCAGGCATTGATGGTCAGGAAGAACTGGTCCATGCCGGCGCTCCTATTTCACTCCCAGTTTGGCCAAAGCCGCCTTGATGCTGTCCTTGTCCATGAAACCCAGGTGGCGTCCCACTTCCTTGCCCTGGGCGTCATAGAAAATCTGCGTCGGGATGCCCCGGATACGGTACTTCTCGATGGCGGCGCGGTCATAGCGCACATCGATGTAGGCGATCACCGCCTTACCCTCGTACTCTTTTTTCAATTCTTCCAGGATGGGCGCCATCATCTTGCAGGGTATGCAGGAACCGGCCCCCACGTCCACCAGGTTCACCATGCCCTTGACTGGCAGCTCCTCACTGCTTTCCGCCGGTTCCTGCCCGCAGGCTATCAACACGAGCAGCAAAGGCAGTACGATCATAAGTTTGGGCAGCGCCCGCATCCGGAGGCCTTTCTCGATAAATCGCATGCTGTCCGCCTTGGAGGTGGGGCATCGGCATGAACCGGGAAGGAAGGTTCGATGCCGACGCCCCGGCTGGGGGGGAGGGTTGATGGTTCCTATTTGATCACGAAATGACCGCGGCGGTTGGCGGCGTAGGCCTCCTCGGTCTGGCCCTGCACCAGGGGCCGCTCCTTGCCATAGCTGACGGTCTCCATCCGCGGGGCGGCCACGCCCATGGACTCCAGGTAAGCCTTGGCGGCTAGGGCGCGCTTCTCGCCCAGGGCCAGGTTATAGGCGCTGGAGCCGCGTTCGTCGCAGTGGCCTTCGATGATCACCGACAGACCGCCGCGATCGATCAGGTAGCCTGACTTTTCGTTGAGAATCCGCCGGGCCTCCGGCCGCAGGTCGTAGCGGTCGAAGTCGAAATGGATGTCCTGGTTCTCGAACTGGCTCTTGAGCTGGGCCTCGCGGATGTCTTGCTGCTGGCGCAGGCGTTCGGCTGCGTCGTCCCTTGGAGCCGGAGCCGGGGCCGCCGCCTCGGGGGCCGGGGCCGGCGCGCTGGCGCAACCGGCCAGGCCCAAGAGCAACAGGGCGCAGGCGCCAAAGACCATCCATCCCAACTTGCCTTGATAACGCCGCATGTCAGTCCTCGCTTGCTAACTGGCTCGAAGATCGTTAAGGCAAGCCCCTGATATTCAGGGCTTGCAGGTCACGTGACAAACCCCGGTGGGGGTCTCCACCGCATATGGGAAATACTTGCGCCTGAAGCGCAGGGCCACGTTGACCAGGGCGATGAGCACCGGCACCTCCACCAGGGGGCCGATCACCGCCGCGAAGGCCTGGCCCGAATCCAGCCCGAAGACCGCCACCGCCACCGCGATAGCCAGCTCGAAGTTATTGCTGGCCGCGGTGAAGGAAAGCGTGGTGGCCTGCTCGTAGGTGGCCTTGGCCTTGACCGACAGCCAGAAGGAGACCAGGAACATCACCACGAAGTAGATGCACAGAGGGATGGCCACCCGCACCACGTCCAGGGGCAGTTCAACGATGTACTCGCCCTTGAGCGAGAACATCACCAGGATGGTGAACAACAGGGCGATCAGGGTGATGGGGCTGATGCGGGGGATGAACTTCTCCTCGTACCACTGGCGGCCCATGGTCCTCAGGCCGATCACCCGGCTGAGCACCCCGGCAATGAAGGGGATGCCCAGGTAGATGAAGACGCTTTCGGCGATCTGGCCGATGGAGATGTCCACCACCACACCCTTCATGCCCAGCCACTGGGGGGCCAGGGTGATGAAGAACCAGGCGTAGACCGAGAAGAAGAGCACCTGGAAGATGCTGTTGAAGGCCACCAGGCCGGCGCAGTACTCGCGATCCCCGCTGGCCAGGTCGTTCCAGACGATGACCATGGCGATGCAGCGGGCCAGGCCGATCAGGATCAGCCCCACCATGTATTCGTGGTGACCGGAAAGGAAGGTCACGGCCAGGGCGAACATCAGAATGGGGCCGATGACCCAGTTCTGCACCAGGGAGAGGGCAAGCACCCGGAAGTTGCGGAAGACCTGGCCAAGCTGTTCATACTTCACCTTGGCCAGGGGCGGGTACATCATCAGGATCAGGCCGATGGCGATGGGGATGCTGGTGGTGCCCACCGAGAAGTAGTTTATGACCTCCCGCACGCCGGGGTGCAGCCAACCCCAGCCCACCCCCACGAACATGGCCAGGAAAATCCACAGGGTGAGGAAACGGTCCAGGAAGGACAGTTTCTTGATGCCTGCTTCGGTCACGGCGTCTCTCCTTGCACGGTTTGACGTCAGGAATTCAAGCTGTCCGGCAACCGCTTCACCATGGCCCTGATCTCGTCGCGCACCCGGCGGTAGTGGCCCAGGGCCTCCTCCTCGTCCTTGGCGTTGCCGGCCAAATGCGGCGGATCGGCGAAGCCCTTGTGGACCCGCCGGACAACGCCAGGAAACAGCGGACAGGACTCGCGGGCGCTATCGCAGAGAGTCACCACCCAATCCCACTCCTGGCCGATAAACTGGTCCACGCTTTTGCTGGCTTGGTCGGAGATGTCCACGCCGATCTCGGCCATGACCTCGACCGCCCGCGGGTCCACGCCTTTGGGCTCCACTCCGGCGCTACAGGCCTCGAACTCCCCGCCACGCAGGGCGTTGGTCAGGCCCTCGGCCATCTGGCTGCGGCAGGAGTTGCCGGTGCATAAAAATAATATGCGCTGCTTGTCGGAGCTCATATCAATCCACCCTGCCTAACCATGGCTCCTTGCGCCATCCACCATTCCATGACTCGTTGCTTGATCTGGTCCCGAATGGCCCTGACTTTCGCCAGACGCTGCCCGGCATCGCCCGCGACGGCGGCCGGATCGGGAAAGGGCCAGTGAAGGCGATGGGTTATTCCGGGAAAGAGCGGGCATTGGTTTTCGGATTCATCGCAGACGGTTATCACATAATCATATAGTCTCCCTTGGCGATATAGGTCGAAGACGCTCTGCGGAAGCTGCCCGCTGATATCGATCCCATCCTCGGCCATTACCTGGACGGCCAAGGGATTGAGCGGCCCGGGCTTGAACCCGGCGCTGTCCACCTCCAGGTCGTCGCCCGCCAGCTTGCGCAGATAGGCCTGGGCCATCTGACTACGGGCGCTGTTGTGGACGCAAACAAACAAAACCTTTTCCTTGGACATGGACACCCTCCGTCAAGAGTTGAGGAGCACCTTGTCCATTCATGACAGATACTCTAGTTATTGGATATGACATTAAGGTGTCAACTTGCATATAGCACCCGTTAAATCAGCATGTTATGATACATGCCAAACGCGTTCGCCAATCCCGCTGCTCATGCATTCCTCCTGCATCCCCCGCCAGGCCAGTACAAATCTTCGCCTAAGATCCCCTAGCCGCAGCTTGGTCCCGTGCTGCCGCTTGGCGAGGGAGATGGTTCAGACCTGGCCCTTGGCGGCCTGGCAGGCGGCATCCTTGACCATTTCCAGCGCGGACCGGTCCAGGCTGAAATTCTTGTTCTTGGCGATGCCCAGCTCGGTCAGGACGACATACCCGCGCAACGGCACGCCGGCCTTTTTGAAAATGGCCTTGGCGCAGCCCACCTCGCAGCCATCGAGCACCACCATCCGGGGCACGTCCCTGGCCGAAGCCACGAAACCGGAAAGCTCGCCCCCGATGCCGGCCAGGCAGTACATCTTGCCGAACCCCTCCTGGGTCAACTCCACGCAGGCCTGGTTGGCCAACTGGCCCACGTTGGAGCCTCCGGAGCAGGCCAGCAGCATGACGTTGCCCTCGGTGGAGCAGCAATCAGCGGCCTTGCTCGTCCTATTGCAGCAAGAATCAGCCATCTCTCGCCCCTCTTGATTTTTCTTGTCACCTCAATGGACGGCGCTTATAAGCCATTGCTCAAGCTGCGCCTCACTGGGTACCTTGCCCACCACCGTCACGTCTCTTTCGATGATCATTGCCGTCGGAGTGCCGAAGACGCCCGCGATCCGACCTCCAGGTTGTTGTGACCATCTTGCCACCCGCATCCAATCCAGCTTCGGCCACTGGTTCCCGCACCACCTCTTACGCCTTCTTTAACTTGGCGCAACAGGTTCCCAATTCATTGATTGCCATGTTTGCGCAAATTTGGCTCTAAAACTTGTCGATCGCCTGGAGGGCAGCTTCCCTAATCAACTCTGGGGGTATGGCTTCATAGGTTTTCCCCTGGTATTCGATGGTGCGGCACAGGGTGGGCAGACCCAGCAACTCCTCGCAGGAAGAACAACAGTTCTCCGACTTGCTCGCCTGCGGCAGAATATCCTCCAGGGGGATTCCGTTGAGCAAAATCATGTTGGATTGAGGAATCTCCGTTTCTGTCAACAGGGTTTCCTTGAACGTGACCGCCCACCCCCGTGGCTCTAGATCGCTGCTCAGTTCCTCGACAACCCGGCGCACCGTGTCGCCCGTGTCCGCGCAACGCTCACAGGTCCGTCCATCCTTGTCCAGATGCTTCCATTCGATTTCCAACCGCCTCATTGCGCATGCCTCCCATGGACTGCTGGCGCATATCTACTTGCCCAGCCAGGCCAGCACGTCCTTCTTGCTGGGCACCTTGCCCACGCTCTTGACTTGGCCGTCGATCACCACCGCCGGGGTGCCGAAAACCCCGTAGGCCGCGATCTCCATGACCCCGGTGACTTTCTCCACCTGGGCGTCCGCGCCGGACTCGGCCACCGCTTGCCGGACGATCTCCTCGGTCTGCTTGCACTTTGGGCAACCCGGCCCCAGCACCTTGATGTCCATGCCCATACTCCTTGATTCCTAGGGTCACACGAAAAACGCGCCGTAGACCATGCCGGCCACGGTGGAAAGGACCACGATTATCGAGCAGAAAACCGCAGTCTTCCTCCAGCCCATGACCCCGCCGATCACCAGCATGTTGGGCAGCGACAGGGCCGGGCCGGCCAAGAGCAGGGCCAGGGCCGGCCCCGGGCCCATGCCGGAGCCGATGAGCCCCTGCAGGATGGGTATCTCGGTCAGGGTGGCGAAGTACATCAGCGCCCCGGCCACCGCGGCGAAAAGGTTGGCCCCCAGGGAATTGCCGCCCACCAGCATCTGGATGTAGCGCTCCGGGATCAGGGCCTCGTGCCCCGGCCGGCCCAGCATGAAGCCCGCCACCAGCACCCCGGCCCCCAGCAGGGGGAATATCTGCTTCATGAAGACCCAGGTGGACTGCACCCAGGTCTGGAGTTCGTCCTTCTGGAACCAGGCCCGCAGGATCAGGCCCAGGATGATGAGCAACCCCGCCGTCAGATACCATTTGGCCGCGAAAATCATCGGCCACAGGCCGCCCTCGTCCGCGGCCGGCCTGGCGAAGGCCGCGAAGACCAGGATCAGCACCATGACCAGCATGAAGACGCCTTCCTGCCACAAGGCGCGGCCCTTCTCGCTCTCCTCGGGCAGGTACATCTGCCCGGCGGTGCGCCGGGCGTCGTCCTTGCGGAAGATGAAGGCCATCAGCAGCCCGGTCACGACGGCGAAGACCACCGCTCCCACCGCCCGGGCCAGGCCCAGCTCCCAGCCCAGGATGCGGGCGGTGAGCACGATGGCCAGGACGTTGATGGCAGGGCCGGAGTAGAGAAAGGCCGTTGCCGGGCCGATGCCGGCGCCGCGGGTGTAGATGCCGGCAAAGAGCGGCAGCACCGTGCAGGAGCAGACTGCCAGCACGGTGCCGGATATCGACGCCACGGAATAGGACAGAATCTTGCTGGCCGTGGCCCCGAAGTATTTGAGCACCGAGGCCTGGGAGACGAAGACCGCGATGGCCCCGGCGATGAAGAAGGCCGGGATCAGGCAGGTCAGCACGTGCTCGCGGGCGTACTCCTGGAGCATCATGAAGGCTTCCAGGCCGGAGCGGCGCACCGTCTCGCCCTCCCAGGGCACGTAGTACGCCGCCAGGAATACCAAGACTATCAACAGCAGCTTATAGCGTTCCTTCACCGGCGAGCCCTCCCAATCGTTGCGGCCGGCAGCGCTGGCGACCCGGCCCGCCAGGGGCCGGCGAGGCAAACCAGGCTTGCCAACTTTGTCTAATTGGCAATTTAGCCAAACATGCGCGATTGTCAAGGCCTGATTCGCGTGGCCGCGCAATCACCCGGTGGGGCGCTTGCCCCGACTCAGGGCTCGGAACGGCCCATAGATTATTAATGAATTAATTTGGGATGTTAAGTTGTAAGGTTGGGTCGGGGGCGGTCGCTCCCCTCGCCTGGCCGGTCATTGCTTGGTTCTGGCCTGGCCCGCGCCGGGCCAGGGATAGGCGCGGGCCTTCACCGCCTGGTAGTTGGCGTCCAGCTCCGGACCCAGGAGCAGGATGGCCGCGATGCGCCGGGCAACCTCCCCGAAATAGCGCGCCTCATCCGGCCGCAGATCGCGGCCCAGGAGCTTCTGCTCGCGGTAGGAGAGCCACTTCTTGAGCACCTGGTAGCCGCCGATGGTGTAGGCCCAGACCTTGGCCGGCACGCAGCCCCAGTAGGCCTCGCCGTTCAGGTAAACGTCCAGGCAGGTGGGGCCCAGCAGGTCCAGGGCCTGGCCTTGGTCCAGACCAAGGGCCGCCGCCCCGGCGGTGATGGCCGCCAGCTCGTCGGGCTGATAATCGCGCTCGTTGGTGTGGCCGGAGCCGGGCATGGTCACCCCGCCCTTGCCGGCGTGGCCCCAGCCCACGGTGAGGGCCAGGTGGCCGGCCTCGCGTTCGATCTGACCGCCGCCAACCCGCGTTATCTCGCCCAACTGGGCCAATTCCGGTCGGTAGGGATGGGCGGTAACGCCGGGAACGGGCTGCTCCGGGTCCAGCAGCGCGGCCAGGCGCCGGCCCAGGTCGGCCGAGGCCAGGAGTTGGGCCTTGTTGTCGGGGAGGGGGATGCGGGGCCAGTCCTGGCGCAGCGCCCCGGCGTTCTCGGCCGCGTAGGAAGGGGCATGAAGAATTGGGAGAGCATGAAAAAAAAGAGCTTCTTCGTCCACCTTTAGTTCATTGACAAAGCGACGTGACAATTCTGACAAATTTATGCGGGAGGTTCCAGGAGCGTCTTGCATTTGTAGAAACAATGGCAAACCGCTAGCACCACGATCGATTAGATCCAAGCACCCCAGGCTTTGGATCACTTGGGGACGAGAGTATTCTCTTCTCGGTTTTTGTTGTGCAATCAGCCAGACATTCCCCTTAAACACATGGGGGATGTAGTCGGTACGATTCCTATCTAATAAATTTGTATCTGGCTCCCAATAGATCCACCTAGTATCGAAAGGGCGGTAATTATATCGTAATATTTTCCCATGGTTGTTTCCCTTTTGCTGTAGGTGCTTACGCACAGATTGACCGTCGAAACGTGAACCTCCAACCATGGAGTGAGGGTAGAGGTTGGCAATCACCTCATCAGTTATAGATATATCGATATATTTACTAATTCTTTCCTCAAGCCTGGCCCTATCTATATCTACAACAAAGTCATCTCTCCCAGTCATAATCCCTGGGAAAAATACAGTAAATAGATCGATTAGTTTTGGCCAGCCAACGTATCCAATCGTAGTGCTTCCAGGTAAGAATGGAAGACCCATAATGATATCAGGCGAAATGTTTTTATAGGAATCACTTGTCAATAGAGGCAAACTCGCTAGTAATTCTGACCGCTTTGCCTTGCCCCAGAAGTGACGGAAGCTAACAGTGCTTCCTGCTCCGTGGCTTTCCTTCCTGACCAGCAGCCCTATGGCCGTGCCCACCTGGATGCCCTCCGGGTTGGCCTTGGTGGAAAACACGCTGGGGTCGGGCGCGCCTTCCGGGGTCAGCTTGCCGGTCTTGTATTTGTCGCCGTTCAGGCAATCCACCCAGATGCGGTCAAAAGCCTCCAAGTAGCGTTCGCGCATGCCGGTATAGGAAAGGCCGTCCAGCCAGGAATAGTTGGAGATGAAACATACCACGCCCCGCTGCGGCGCCATCTCGACGATGCACCGCTCTGCCATCCGGTAAAAGCGCACGTACAGGTCGTTCAGCCCCTGGCCCTGCGGCCTGGGAGCGCGTTTGGTGCGGCGGTAGCTCTCGGTCAGCTCCCGCTCCTCGGCCATGG
>JAZDHW010000215.1:0-8129 GCA_043805555.1 Pseudomonadota bacterium | reverse complement strand
TGGCCGCGCCGCCGGCCAAGGACTTCGTGGCCGCGCTCGCCGCCCGGCCCATCGCGGTCATCGCCGCGATCAAGAAGGCCTCGCCCTCGGCCGGGGCCATCCGGCCGGGGCTCAACGTGCCCGGCCAGGCCCGGGCCTATGCGGCCGGCGGCGCGGCGGCGCTCAGCGTGCTCACTGACGCGCCATTCTTCGGCGGCTCCCTGGCCGACCTGGCCGCGGCCCGCGGCGCGGTGGATCTGCCCGTCCTGCGCAAGGACTTCATCATCGACCCCATGCAGCTCCACCAGGCCCGCTCGGCCGGGGCCGACGCCGCGCTCTTGATCGCCGCGGCGCTCACCCCCGAACAACTGGCCGCGCTCTACGCCGAGGCCTTGGCCGTGGGCCTGACCCCGCTCATCGAGGTGCATGCCGTGAAAGAGCTGGGCCCGGTGCTGGAGCTGGAGCCGCCCCTCATCGGGGTGAACAACCGCGACCTGACCACGCTGGAGGTGGACCTGGCCACGGCCGAGCGCCTGCGCGGGATCATCCCGGCGCACATCCCGGTGGTGGCCGAGAGCGGCATCAGCGGCCCGGCCGACGTGGCCCGCCTGGCCGCGGCCGGCATCCGGGCCTTTCTGGTGGGCACGGCCCTCATGAAAAGCGCCGAGCCCACGGCGGCCCTGCGCGCGCTGATCGGGGCGGCCTGATGGTGCGGGTCAAGATCTGCGGCATCACCAACCCGGCCGACGCGGCCGCGGCCGTGGCCGCCGGGGCCGACGCCCTGGGCTTTGTCTTTGCCCCGAGCCCGCGCCAGGTGGCGGGCGAACAGGCGCGGGCGATCATCGCGCGACTGCCGCCCCTGGTGGCCACGGTGGGGGTGTTCAAGGACGCGCCCCTGGCCCAGGTGCTGGAGCTGCGCGGGCTCTGCGGCCTGGACTGGGTGCAGCTCTGCGGGGCCGAGGACGCCGCCTACATCGCCGCCTGCGGGCCGCGGGTCATCAAGACGGTGGCAATGGCCGACGCGCCGCCCGACCCCGCGACCCTGCCCCGGGCGCAGATCCTGCTGGACGCGGCCAGCCCCCAGGGCGGGGGCGGCGGCCGCAGCTTCGATTGGAACCTGGCCGCGCCGCTCTGCGCCCGGCGGCCGGTGATCCTGGCCGGGGGCCTGAGCCCGGCCAACGTGGGCCGGGCCGTGAAGACCGCGCGGCCCTTTGCCGTGGACGTGAGCAGCGGCGTGGAGGCCGCGCCGGGAAGGAAAGATCATGACCTTGTCAGCCGTTTCATCGCCAGCGCCAAGCTTCTGGGCTGAGCAGCCCGACCCCGCCGGGCGCTTTGGCGAATATGGCGGGCGCTTCGTGCCCGAGACCCTGATGCCGGCCCTGGCCGAGCTGACCGCGGCCTTCAAGGAGGCCCGGCGCGACCCGGACTTCCGGGACGAGCTGGACGAGCTGTTGGCCCATTACGTGGGTCGGCCCACGCCGCTCTACGAGGCCAAGCGTCTGGCCGCCCAACTGGGCGGGGCGCGCATTTTCCTGAAACGCGAGGACCTGGCCCACACCGGCGCCCACAAGATCAACAACGCCCTGGGCCAGGCGCTGTTGGCCCGGCGCATGGGCAAGACCCGGCTCATCGCCGAGACCGGGGCCGGCCAGCACGGGGTGGCCACCGCCACCGCCGCCGCGCTCCTGGGCCTGGAGTGCACGGTCTTCATGGGCGCGCTGGACATCGAGCGCCAGGCCTTGAACGTCACCCGCATGCGCATGCTGGGGGCCACGGTGGAGCCGGTGACCGGCGGCGGCCCGGCCTTGAAGGCCGCGGTGAACCAGGCCCTCCGCGAGTGGGTGGGCCGGGTGGCCGACAGCCACTACATCATCGGCTCGGTCATCGGCCCCCACCCCTATCCCCTGATGGTGCGCGACTTCCAGGCGGTCATCGGCCGCGAGGCCCGTGGCCAGGTCCTGGCCCGGGCCGGCCGCCTGCCCGACGCCCTGATGGCCTGCGTGGGCGCGGGCAGCAACGCCCTGGGCCTGTTCCACCCCTTCCTGGCCGACCGGGTGCGCATGGTGGGGGTGGAGGCGGCCGGCAAGGGCCGGGAGACCGGGCTGCACGCGCTCAGCCTGGGGGCCGGACAGCCCGGCGTGCTGCACGGCTGCCGGCAGTATCTGTTGCAGGACCCCGAGGGCCAGATCATCGAGGCCCACTCCATCGCCGCCGGCCTGGACTACCCCGGCGTGGGCCCGGAGCACGGCCTGCTCAAGGACCTGGGCCGGGTGGAGTACCTCTCGGCCACCGACGACGAGGCCGTGGCCGCCCTGATGCTGCTCTCCCGGAAGGAGGGCATCATCTGCGCCCTGGAGTCGGCCCACGCCATCGCCCAGGCCCTCAAGCTGGCCCCGGCCATGGCCCGCGACGCCATCCTGCTCATCTGTCTTTCCGGCCGCGGCGACAAGGACGTCGCCCAGTTGGCCGGCCTTTTGGAGGATTGAGACGTGTCCGCCACCATCGCCCAAGCCTTTGCCACGGCCGCTGCCGCCTCGCGCGCGGCCTTCGTGCCCTTTGTCAGCGGCGGGTTCCCCAGCCCGGCCGCCTGCACCGACCTGGTCCTCTCCCTGGACGGCCTTGGGGCCTCGGTCATCGAGCTGGGGGTGCCTTTCTCCGACCCCCTGGCCGACGGCCCGGTGATCCAGGCCGCCAGCCACCGGGCGCTCACCGCCGGCATGACCCCGGCCAAGGTGCTGGATCTGGCCGCCGGCCTGGCCCCGCGCATCAAGGCCGCCCTGGTGCTGATGACCTATTACAACCCGGTGGCCCGCATGGGGCTAAATGAGTTCGCCCAGCGGGCGGCCGGGGCCGGCGCGGCAGGGGTGATCGTGCCCGACCTGCCGCCCGAGGAGGCCGGCCCCTGGCGCGAGGCGGCTTCCATCGCCGGGCTGGACACCATCTTCATGGCCGCGCCCACCACCCCGCAAAATCGGCTGCCGCTGATCCTGGCGGCCTGTTCGGGATTCCTCTACTACGTCAGCCTGACCGGGGTCACCGGATCGGCCCTGTCTTTGGATGCCGGGGCCCTGGCCCGGCTGAACGCCGTGCGCGCGGCCAGTTCGCTGCCGGTGGCGGTGGGCTTCGGGGTCGCCGGCCCGGAGCAGGCCGCGGCCCTGGCCAACGCGGCCGACGGCGTCATCGTGGGCAGCGCGCTCATGCGCCCGCTCTTGGCCGACGACGGCCCGGCCGGAGTGGACGCGGCCCTGGCTCTGGCCGGCTCCATCCAGGCCGCGCTGTGCCGCCAACCTGGACAATGTCTTGCGGAGCAGCACACCAATCGGTAGGAATTAATCAGTCATCCCACGAATATGTCATGCCTGGAGGGGCCGGCCCCGGGGGGCGGCCCCTCCAACTGGTTGTCAATATGATGATATTTTTCACAGACCTGCGCGGGCTGTTATAATGGCCCGACTTTTGCCATACCCACCAGACACTGTTTCCGGCGTGGCCCCGCCGAGACCCTGAGCAATGCCGAAATCCGCTGCGCCAGCCCCAGCGCGGCACAGCTTGGCCGACACCTGGGACCTGGGGATGGGGAGCCAAAGTGCGGTAATGCAACCTCAGCCGGCCATCACTCTCGACCTGTCCGAGCTGATCGCCCGCGAGGGCGTGACCATCCATTTCCAACCCCTGGTCACCATGCGCTCCCAGAACGTCCTGGCCGTCGAGGCCCTGGCCCGGGGGGTGCACCCGGTCACCGGCGAGCTGGTGCCGCCGGGGATGCTCTTCTGTCAGGCCGTCAGCGACCAGTTGCTCATCGACCTGGACCGCCTCTGCCGCAAAAAGGCCCTGGAGGCCTTCCGCGAGCTGCGCATCCACCAACCCAACCTGGTCCTGAGCCTGAATTTCGAGGCCGCGCTGCTGGACAAGGGGGTGGTGGGCTCCGGCGTGCTGCTGCACCAGGTGCAGGAGGCCGGCCTGGAGCCCAACACGGTCATCATCGAGATCGTGGAGTCGCGGGTCAGCGACACCGTCGCCCTGGAGCGCTTCGTCAACCAGCACCGGGACTACGGCTTCCTGCTGGCCCTGGACGACCTGGGTTCGGGGCATTCCAACCTGGAGCGCATCGCGCTGATCCAGCCCGACGTGCTCAAGATCGACCGTTCGCTCATCAGCGGCCTGGAGCGCCACTATTACAAGCAGGAAGTGACCCGCAGCATCCTGAACCTGGCCGGCAAGATCGGGGCCCTGGTGGTGGCCGAGGGCGTGGAGCGCGAGGAGGAGGCGCTCTTGGCCCTGGAGATGGGGGTGGACATCCTGCAAGGGTTCTATCTCTCCTACCCCGGCCCCGGCCTGGAGCGCATGGCGGGCTGCCAGCGCCGCATCGGCCAACTGGCCGCCCGCTACCGCGGCTACACCGTGCAGAAGATCGCGGCCAAGAAGGCCAAGCACCGGGTCTACGACGAGGTGGTGCAGATCCTGGCCAAGAGCCTCAGCGGCTGCACCCGCCAGGAGATCGACGAGCGCCTGGCCGAGCTGATCGGCGTGCACCCGGCCCTGGAATGCCTCTACGTGCTGGACGCCGAAGGCCGCCAGATCAGCGAGACGGTCTGCGAGGCCCGCAAGCTGGCCTCCCAGCGCCGGCGCATCTTCTGGCCCGCGGCCCGGGGCCAGGACCAGTCGCTCAAGAACTACTACCTGCTGCTCAAGGCCGGGCTGGAGAAATACACCAGCGACCCCTACATCTCCCTGGCCTCGGGCAACCTGTGCATCACCATCTCCACCTGGTTCCAGGGCCAGGACGGCGCCCGCTACGTGCTCTGCACCGATTTCGACGCCGACCTGTCCCCGGCTGACGACGGAGGCGACCACCGGCCCGGTTGATCCCGCCCGCCCCGCCCGCCCCAACCGCCAAAGGCCGTCCCGGCGGCCGGCCGCGCCGCCCCGGGCCTGGTATAGTTGGGCCATGGAACCGCGAGCCGACCACCGCCCCGACCTGCGCGACCTCACCCCCCAGGGGGTGGAGGACCTGCTGGTCACCCTGGGCGAGAAGCCCTTCCGCGCCCGCCAGGTGCTGCGCTGGCTCTACAAGGGCGGCGCGCGCGCCATCGCCGACATGACCGATCTCTCCAAGGGCCTGCGCGAGCGCCTGACCGAGGCCGCCGTGCTCTCCGACCTGGAGCCGGCGCTCATCGAGACTGCGGCCGACGGCACCCGCAAGCTGCTCTACGAGCTGGCTGACGGCAGCCGCATCGAGGGCGTGCTCATCCCCGAGGAGGACCACCACACCCTGTGCGTCTCCTCCCAGGTGGGCTGCCGCATGGGCTGCAAGTTCTGCCGCACCGGGGCCCTGGGGCTGACTCGCAACCTGCGCCCGGCCGAGATCCTAGGCCAGGTCCTGGCCGCCCGCCGGCTGGTGGACGAGGCCCGGCCGCTGACCAACCTGGTCTTCATGGGCATGGGCGAGCCCCTGGACAACCTGGCCGGCCTGCGCCTGGCGCTCACCCACATCCTGGGCGAGCACGGCCTGCAGATGAGCCAGCGCAAGGTCACCGTGAGCACCGTGGGCCTGGCCGACCGCCTGGCCGACCTGGGCCGGAGCACGCCGGCCAGCCTGGCCGTGAGCCTGAACGCGCCCGACGAGGCCCTGCGCAGCCGCCTGATGCCCATCAACCGCCGCTTCTCCCTGGCCACCTTGAAGGCCGCGCTCTTGGCCTATCCCCTGAAGCCCACCCGGCGCATCACCCTGGAATACGTGCTCCTGGGCGGGGTCAACGACCGCCCGGCCCAGGCCCGGCAGTTGGCCATGTGGTGCCGGGGGCTCAGGTGCAAGGTCAACCTGATCCCCTTCAACCCCCACGAGGGCGCGGGCTTCAACGCCCCGGCCGAGGCCGACGTGCTGGCCTTCCAGGCGGTGCTGCTGGAGAACAACCTCACCGCCCTGTTCCGGCGCTCGCGGGGGGCGGAGATCGGCGCGGCCTGCGGGCAGTTGGCCGGCCGGGCGGGACTGGCCGAGGACCCCGAATAGTCCCGCGGCCCGGGGGCCAGCCCCGCGCGCGAAACGCCGTCCTTCCACCGGCCAGCGCCGGTTTCCCTCCGCGATTCGTATGCTTCAGCCGCCCGCGGCCTGGCCCCACATCCGGTGCTTGACCCCAATCGGGCCACCGGATATAGTGGCGGGCATGGTTCCCATGCCTCCCCAACGCCCCTGGCAGCTCACCCCCACCACCCCCCGCCGGGCCCGGCGCCTGGCGCGCGAGCTGCGTCTGCCGGCCTGGCTGGCCCAGGTGCTGGTCCACCGCGGCTACGCCGACCCGGACCAGGCCGCGGCCTTTCTCTCGCCCGGCCTGGACCAGTTGCCGCCGCCGGAGAACCTGGCCGGCCTGCCCGAGGCCATTAAGGTGTTGGCGCCGGCCATCCTGGCCGGGCGGACGATCGGGGTGGCCGGCGACTATGACGCCGACGGGGTGACCTCCACCGCCCTGATGGTGGATTTCCTGCGCCAATGCGGCGCGCCGGTGGTCTGGGACCTGCCCCACCGCCTGCACGACGGCTATGGCTTCTCGCCCCAGGCCGCCCAGCGCCTGGCCGCGGCCGGGGCGCGGGTCATCGTCACCGTGGACTGCGGCATCAGCGACCACGCGGGCGTGGCCGCGGCCCACGAGCTGGGGCTCCAGGTGGTGGTGAGCGACCACCACCAGGTGCCCGAGGGGCCCCTGGTGCCGGCCGAGGCGGTCATCAACCCCCAGCAGGCCTGCTGCGGCTTCGCGCCCCACCTGGCCGGGGTGGGGGTGGCCTTCTACCTGGCCGCCGGCCTGCGGGCCGGGCTGCGCGCGGCCGGCCACTTCGGCCGCGTCCCGGAGCCCAACCTGCGCCAGAGCCTGGACCTGGTGGCATTAGGGACCACGGCTGATGTGGTGCCATTGGTCGAGCACAACCGGGTGCTGGTGGCCGAGGGGCTGAAGGTGCTGAACCAGGGCCGGCGGGTGGGCCTGAAGGCCCTGGCCCAGGTGGCCGGGATCAAGGGAGCCCTGGACGCCCGCGACCTGGGCTTCGGCCTGGCCCCGCGCGTGAACGCCGCCGGCCGCCTGGATTCGCCGGACCAAGCCCTGGAGCTGCTGCTCA
Source organism: Pseudomonadota bacterium (assembly GCA_043805555.1). GTDB lineage: Bacteria > Desulfobacterota > Desulfarculia > Desulfarculales > Desulfarculaceae > JACRDC01. Next base: position 1,043 of record JAZDHW010000215.1, on the reverse strand, counting down.
GCGCCGATCCGGACCAGGCCCTGGACCTGGCCCACGGCCTGGACCGGCTCAACCAGGCCCGCCGCGGCCTGGAGCAGGACATCTTCCACCACGCCATGGAGCTGGTCGGCGCGGACCCGGCCCTGCAACAGGCGCGCTGCCTGGTGCTGGCCGACGCCGGCTGGCACCGCGGGGTGCTGGGCATCGTGGCCAGCCGCCTGGTGGAGCGCACCGGCCGGCCGGCCATGCTCTTCGCCCTGGAAAACGGCCATGCGGTGGGCTCGGGCCGCAGCCTGCCCGGCTTCCACCTGCAACAGGCCCTCTGCGGCCTGGAGCACCTGCTCAGCCACTTCGGCGGCCACGCCCTGGCGGCCGGGGCCACCCTGGCCAGCGGCCATCTGCCGCGCCTGGCCGAGGGCCTGCACCAGGCCGCCGCCGCCGCCCTGCCGCCCCTGGGGGTGGGGTTGCCGCTCATCATCGAGGCCGAGGCCGAACTGGCCGAACTGGGCCCCGAGACCCTTACTTGGCTGGAGCGCCTGGCCCCCCTGGGCCCCGGCAACCCCGAGCCGCTCCTGATGCTGCGCGGGGTGGAGGTGACCGGCGCGCGCCTGGTGGGCGATAACCACCTCAAGCTCTCGGTGCAGGACGGCCACCGCCGCCTGGCCGCCATCGGCTTCGGCCTGGGGCACCTGCGCCCGGACCTGGGCGCGCGGGTGGACCTGGCGGCCAACCCCCGGGCCAGCAATTTCGGCGGCCGCCACCTGGAGCTGAACCTCTGCGACCTGCGGCCGGCGGCTTGATTCCTGTAGCCCACGTTTAGCGAACCATCTCCCTGTTCCGCCGCCGCCCGGCCCGCCAGACTGGCTCCATGTCCGCGCATCCACCCCTGGAGACAATCGCCCTGGGTCCGGCCCGCCTGCACCTGCGGCCGGCCTCGCCGCTGGCCTGGGAGCCCGAATCCCGGGCCTGGCCCGGTCCGGCCGGTTTATTGCTGGCCCTGCTGGGCCGCCGCCTGGTGGGCTGGGCGGGCGTGGTCCATGCCGACGGCCGCGCCGCCCGGCCCG
>JAZDHW010000214.1:0-9184 GCA_043805555.1 Pseudomonadota bacterium | reverse complement strand
GGGGCCGGGGCCGGGGCGTCCGCCGGGGGCATGGGCGCGCGGGCCTGGGCCGCGGGCACCGGGGCCGCGGCGCTCACCGCCTCCGCGCGGGCCTGGGCCTTGACTTCCACCGCGCCGGCCCCGCCCAGCTCCAGGGTCAGGCGGCGGGAGGTGGGCTCATAAAAGGGCAGCACCGTGATGCCGGGGGCCCGGGTGCGGATGATCAGGTCGCTGCCCTGGGCGGACGGGCGCACCTCCAGGGCCTTGACCAGGGGATCGGCGGCCACGGCCGGCAGGTGGCGCACCCGGTCCACGGCCTTGAGGTGTAGGATCACGGTCTGGGGGTCGGCCAGCTCCACCTGATAGGACAGCGGCGCGTCGGCGCTGAGCACCAGGCGGCTGCTGCGGCCGGAGGGGATGAGCTCCACCCCGGTGACCACTGCCGCGTGCAGGGCGCCTGCGGCCAGGGTCAACAGCGCGAGCCCGGCCAGGAGGGCTATGCCGATGGGGCGCAAAGGGCGCAACGTCCACTCTCCCGAAAGAATCATTGCGGATCGCCAGGATCCCCATGGGCATAGCAGCAAGAACGGTGCCAGGCTTTTCTGGAAAACCTCCAATGAGAACAGATTGATATAACGAGATAAATCTCGCCGGGCCCGTCAGGGGGCCGTCGCGTCCGTCAAAAACCCGGCGGAGATTAGTCCTGTCCGGGTTGACCGGCCGGAATGAGGCCCTTTTTCTTGATCTTTTCCACCAGGGTGGTGCGGTTGAGCTGCAACAGGGCCGCGGCCTGGTTCTTCACCCAGCCGGTGCGCTCCAGGGCCTGGAGGATGAGGCTGCGCTCGAACTGGTCCACGGCGGCGTTGAAGTCCAGGCCCTGCTCGGGCAGGAAGGTGGGGCCGGCTTCGCCCGCCGGGGCGGCGGCGGCCGCGGGCGCGCCCGCGCCGGCTTCCACCGGGGGCAGGCCGCTGAACTTGGCGGGCAGGTCCTGGGGCAGGATGGTGTCGTCGTCGGCCAGGATGACCAGGCGTTCCAGCAGGTTCTCCAGCTCGCGCACGTTGCCGGGCCAGTTGTGGCGCATAAAGCTTTCCAGCACCTGGGGGTGCAGGGTCTTGACGCCCAGGCCCTTGTTGCGCCCCAGGCGCTCCAGGAAGTAATCGCACAGCAGGGGGATGTCGCTGCGGCGCTCGCGCAGGGGCGGCACCTTGATGGGCACCACGTTGAGGCGGTAGAAGAGGTCCTCGCGGAACTGGCCCTCCTCCACCCGTTTTTTGAGGTCGCGGTGGGTGGCGGCGATGACCCGGATGTCCGCCGACAGGGTCTTGGCTCCGCCCACCCGCTCGAACTGGTGGTCCTGCAATACGCGCAGCAGCTTGACCTGGAGCATGGGCGACATGTCGCCCACCTCGTCCAGGAAGACGGTGCCGCCCTCGGCCAGCTCGAAGCGGCCCAACCGGGTCTTGATGGCCCCGGTGAAGGCCCCCTTCTCGTGGCCGAACAGCTCGCTTTCCAATAATTCTGCCGGGATGGCTCCGCAGTTGACCGGCACCAGGGGCCGGCCGGTCCGGGCGGACTGGGAGTGGATGGCCCGGGCCACCAGCTCCTTGCCGGTGCCGCTCTCGCCCAGCACCAGCACCGTGGCGTCGGTGGCGGCCACCTTGTGGATGAGGCGGAAGATCTCCTGCATGGGCCGGGACTGGCCCACGATGTTCTCCACGTCGTACTTGCGCGAAAGCTCCTGGCGGCGCTCCTTGCGGTCCCGGCGCAGCCGGCGGTATTCCAGGGCCTGCTCCACCGCCATGAGCAGGCTGTCCTCGTCCTGGGGATCGGCCACGAAGTCAAAGGCCCCCAGGCGCAGGGCGTCCACCGCCGCCGGCACCGTGGGCTCGGGCGAGGTGACCACCACGATGGTCTCGGGCAACTGATCGGCGAACTGGGCCACGATCTGATCGGTGCTGGCCCCGGCCAGGCGCTCGGCCAGGAAGATGATGTCGAAGTATTGCTGGTCCGCCATGAGCAGGCAGGTCTCGGGCCGGTCGCAGGTGCCGACCTCGTAGCCCCGGCTGGTCAGCACCTCGGCCATGCGCTGGACCGAGGCCTGGCGTCGCTCAGCGATGAGGATGGAAATCGGGCTGTGATTATCCGGCATGCTGGCTCCCTGGTGTAAGCGCCCTGCAACGCCGGCGCGGGGGCAGGACCGGCCCCCGGCGGACGGCCGCGTTAAGCCGTCTCGGCGTCATATTTCCGACACTCGTTATTCTCGGGAAACGGCAGGCGCTTTGCAAGTCCCTTTTGGCAGGACACTCGTTAATTTTTCGTGGCTGGCGGCGGGGTTTGCGGGGCCGGCGGGGCGTCAGAAGAGGCCGCATGCCGTCAGTGCTCCGGCGCAGGCCCCATGCGTGGCGGCATTGTGTGTGGCCGGTCCGTTTGTGGATAGGTTGTGCTCAAGCCTGTGCGTCGTCTTCCATCATGCCGACCACCTGGCGCAGCACCGCGGCGATGCGCTCGCGCTCCTGGGGCTCCAGCCCGGCCAGGCGGCAGGCCAGGCGCTCCTGCAAAGGCGCGGGGGCCTCGGCGGCCAGGCCGTGGCCGGCGGCGGTGGCGTAGAGCAGCACCCGGCGGCGGTCCAGGCCGTCGCGGCGGCGCTCGATCAAGCCCCGGTCCTCCAGGCGGTCCAGGATGCCGGTGACCGTGGCCTGGGAGAGCGCCATGCGCCGGGCCAGTTGGCCGGGGGTCAGGGCCGGCTCGTCCATGAGGGCGCGCAGGCAGATGAGCTGGGGCGTGGTGAGCTGGCAGCGGGCCGAGAGGCTGCGGCTGAAAACGTCCAGCGCGCGGCTGATGTGGCGCAGGCTGTCCAGGATCTCGCTGTCGCTGCTGGCGGGCAAGGGCGGCCTCCGGGCGGGCGGCGGTGGTTATGGCAAGGGGCCCCCAACCGGGAGCGGCGCTGGTTCAAAAAAGGGGGCTCCCGGCCGGGAGCCCCCTGAATGCCGTCTAAAAAACGCGGTTACTCGACATGGTCCTCCAGCAGGCAGCGCCATTGGGGATGGCGCAGGCGCTGCAGGGCCTTTTTCTCGATCTGGCGCACCCGCTCGCGGGAGAGGTTGAAAACCTGGCCCACCTCTTCCAGGGTGTGCTCGTCCTCCTCGCCCAGGCCGAAACGCATCTCCAGGATCTTGCGCTCGCGCGGGTCCAGGGCCTCCAGGGCGGCGGAGAGGTGGTTGTGCATCTCCTGCTCGCCGACCTTGTCAAAGGGGCACTCGGCGTCCTTGTTCTCGATGAAGTCGCCCAGCTCGTCGCCGTCTTCGCCCACCGGGGTCTCCAGGCTGGTGGAGTCCAGGGTCAGATTGACGATGTCCTTGATCTTGTCCTCGTCGATCCCGACCTTCTCGGCCACTTCCTTGGGCAGCGGCTCGCGGCCCAGCTCCTTCAGGAGACCGTAGTAGACGCGGAAATACTTGGACCGCAGCTCCAGCAAGTGGATGGGGATGCGGATGGTCCGCGCCTGGTCGTAGATGGCCCGGCTGATGGTCTGCCGGATCCACCAGGAGGCGAAGGTGCTGAACCGGTAACCGGTGCGGTAGTCGTAGCGGTTCACGGCCTTCATCAGGCCGATATTGCCCTCCTGGATCAGGTCGGCAAACGACAGACCCCGGAAGGTGTATTTTTTGGCAATGGACACGGCCAGACGCAGGTTGGCCTCGACCATCTCCTTGACCGCCCCCTCCACCGAATAGCGCGCCCGCTCAATGTCGTCCAGGAGCTTGGCGAGCTTCTTGGTGGGCTTCAGGCGGTTGGAGCAATAGACCACCTGCTCCTTGGCCTCCTGCATCACGTCTTCCACCGACAAGGGGGACTTGTGGCTGTCCTCCAGCCAGCACTCGATGCGCTGGCAGGTGTCGGTGGCCTCCTTGACGCTGCGGATGATCTGGAGGCTCTTGTTCAGGATGATCTCCCGGCCGTCGCGTATGGTTTTGCCCAGCTCCAGTTCGCGCTCGGGGGTGAGGAGATCGCGCCCCTCCACCTCGCGGAAATAGGCGACGGGGGTGTCCAGGCTGAGATCGCTGGAACGCTCCTCGCGGCTGGCCTCAATCACTTCTTCCACCCTTCTATCGTTCTCCGGGGCCTCGACCTCGTCTTCCCAGGTCTCGGCGGCGGAATCGATCTCCCTAGCCATGGCGCTCGCCCTCGATGCAAAGGTTGCACAGCGTGGATTCCCGCCTGATTCGAGCCCCCGACTCCGGGCGCGCGCGGCGGCCAGGATTCGGTTTTTATTTGCGGACGGTTGGTTGGGTTTAACTCCGGCTGGCCCCCGGCCAACCCGTCACCCGCGGTCCTCCGTCCCTTGCCCAGGCATCGGCGCTGCTTGCTTCCGGCCCGGGGACTCTTCATGGCGGGGGCCGGACGCGCTCTAGACGCCGGCTGCTATTCTTTCCAGAGCCCGGCAGCCCTCCAGGGCGCCGGGCAAACCAACCCATTATCTAATCTAAGAACCATTTCGGCGCAGGCAAGCCTAGCCACCGCTCACCTCCGCTTTTTGTTGCGCGCGGCTGCGCATCATGGCCCCCACCAGGTCCGGGAAGGTGGCAAAGGGCGCGGCCTTGGCGCGCGGCTGCATGCCGATGGCCCCGGTGGGGCAGGCCAGGGCGCAGTGGCCGCAGCCCAGGCACAGGGTGGCGTCCACGGCCATGGCCTCAGCGGCCGGCGCCGGGGCCTCCACCTGGCACACCTCGCGGCACTCGCCGCAGCCGGTGCAATTGTCCGGGTCCACCACCGCCAGCCAGGACGCCTGGGCGATGGCCCCCGGGCGCTTGAGCTGGGTGACGGTCTTGAGGAACAGGCAGCAGCAGCCGCAGCAGTTGCACATGAAGTTGGCGCCAGTGGCCGTGTTGTCGGTCACGTGCACCAGCCCGGCCATCTCGGCCCGCTCCAGGGCGTCCATGGCCGTCTTGAAGTCCGCCTCCCTGGCCATGCCTTTGTTCACCAGGAAGTTGGCAAAGGGGCCGAAGGTAAGGCAGACGTCCTTGGGCGCGCCGCAGCCGTGGCCGTTCAGCTCGGCCTCGTGGCGGCAGTAACAGTTGCTCAGGCTGATGGCCGCCGCGTCGCGTATCACGGCCTCGGCCTGTTCAAAAGGCAATATTTCCTGCTTGTTGGCGATGGCGCGCCCCACCGGGATCACCCGGCTGAAGCTTACGCCGCGCTCGCCGGCCGTGGCCAGGGCCGGGCCGGGGCCCACCGGGTAGTAGTCGGCGAAGAGCCGGGCCAGGCGGCGCTTCTCTTCGTTGACCGTGCCGGCCATGAACTGGGTCTCGCTCATGCCCGGCACCACCGGCAAAAGGCTGTAGTAGCCGCCGGAGGCGGTGGGGCGCTCGAAGCACAGGCCGCGGTCGGCCATGGCCGCCAGCAGGGGGGCGATCTCCGCCGCCGGCCGGCCGGCCGCCTGGGTGATCTGTTCCAGGCTCTGGGGCCGGAAGGGCAGGCTGAGCGCCAGCGCGGCCATCTCCGGGGTGAACAGGGCCTTGACGATGGCCATGAGCTCCGGAGCGGCCGGGGCGCCCAACGCGGTGGCGTCCAGATGCGCGGCTAGCCGTTCGTAAGCGTCCATGGTATACTCGCCAGTCAAAAGGGCCCTAAAACGGACAAAAAATGCCTCACCCACCCTCCTGATGGAGGATGGGCCAGGGTGCTAAACCCCAAGGGTAGGCCACCTGCCCCTGGCGCGTCAAGTTTTTTCTCGCGCCGGGGGCGGTTTTTTGGGCGCCGCTTACCTACATCAAATAGGTAGGCATTATCAAGCCCTTGCAAACCGCCCCGCCCGCCGGAATTTCATCGCCCCGCCCAATCGCCCCAAAAACCCGCGGCCCCCGCCGGTCAGGGCGGGAGCCGCGCGCCGGTGGGTGTGTTGGGGGGCCCTAGGCCACTGATGCCTGCCGGCCCAGAGCCGCGGCGGCCGGGCTGGCGCAGGTGGCGGCCTCGGCCGCGGCCTCTTCCTGGCTGGGGGTGACCAACTGCCAGGCGCTGGGGTCGGCCAGAAGCTTCCGGAACAGCTTGTTGTTCAGGTCGTGGCCGGATTTGCGGGCGGTGAAGCGGCCCAGCATCGGCCGGCCGACCAGGGCCAGGTCGCCCAGGAAGTCCAGCACCTTGTGGCGCACGAACTCGTCCGGGAAGCGCAGGCCGTCGTCGTTGAGCACCCGGTAGTTGTCCAGCACCACGGCGTTGTCCAGGCTGCCGCCCAGGGCCAGGTTGGCCTGGTGGAGCTGGCGCATGTCGGACAAGAAGCCGAAGGTGCGGGCCCGGCTGATGTCGTGGGCGTAGCTCTTCTCGTCCAGCTCAAAGCCCAGGCGCTGGGTCCGGATGGCCGGGTGGCTGAAATCAATGGTGAAATCCACGCTGAGCTTATCGGCCGGGGCCACGCTGACCTCCTTGCCGTCCTCGCTCATGCTCACCGTGCGCTTGACGCGGTAGAACTGGCGGGGCCGGGCCTGGCTGGTCAGGCCGGCGCTCTTGATCAAAAACACGAACGGCGCGGCCGAGCCGTCCATGATGGGCAGCTCCGGGGCGTCCACCTCGACGATGGCGTTGTCCACCCCCAGGCCGGCCAGGGCGCTCAGGAGGTGCTCCACGGTGGAGATGGCCACGCCCTCCAGGCCGATGGTGGTGGAAAACCGGGTGTCGATGACGTGGTTGACGTCAGCGGGGATGAGCGGCGCGCCGGGCAGGTCGCTGCGCTTGAACTTGACGCCGGTGTCGGGGTCGGCCGGGCGCAGGTTCAGATTGACCTTGCGTCCGCTGTGCAGGCCGATGCCGGTGCAGGTCACGGGTCGGGTGAGGGTGCGCTGGAAAATTTGCATCGCCGTCTTCACCTCACGGGCAAGTTACACTCGGCGCACCCTAATGCAATAATCGAGCCAAGAGCGGCCATGGCGGGGCGGGTTTGGGCGATAATTAGGCCAGCAATTACGGGCACCTGCCATGCCCGTTCCGCGCCCCGGCCGTCTCAGCCCTGGTCCCGCCCGCCGGGGTGTGGGCTGGTGGCCACAACCTGGCCCTCCGGTGTGGCAAACAGCCCACTGGTCCGGGCCGCCGCCTCGGCCGCCGCCAGGTCCTCGGGGTAGTTCAGGTTGCGGAAGCCGATCATCTCCGGGTCCAGCGCCCGCACCTCCTCGGCCGGCAGCTCCGTCGCCCCCACCACCTTGAGCAGCATGCGCAGGCGGCGCTCGTCGCGCCCCAAAAGGCGCAGGGCCGGCGGCAGGCAGGCGCGCGAATAATAGGCCAAGAGCGGTTCGGGCCAGCCCTGGGGGCCGATGGGCGTGAGCGCCTTGTGCCGGCCGTGGGCTGCGGCCAGGCGGGCCAGCAACGCCGGACGTACCAGGGGCAGGTCCACGGCCAACAGCAGCAAGCCGTCGGCGTTGCTATCCAAAAACGCCGTGGCCAGGGCGGCCAGGGGGCCGCGGCCGGGCCAGCGGTCGGCGATGACGGTGCAGGGCAGCTCGGCCATCTCGGCCGCGTCGGCGGTGACCACCAGCACCTGGGGGCAGGCCTGGCTCAGGGCGCCCAGGGCCAGGTCGATGAGCCGCCGGCCGGCCAGCTCGCGCCAGGGCTTGCCCCCGCCCATGCGCCGGCCGGGACCGCCGGCCAACAGGGCCCCCATCAGGCCCCCGCCGCCCGGGCCCAGGCTCATGCGCCCATGGGGGTCTGGCCCTGGGCCGGGGCCAGGACCTGCATGCGGTCCTGGCCGCGCACCAGCCAGACCGCGCACTGCTGGCAGGGGCCGGCGCACAGGGTGGCGGCGTGGTCGCGGATCTCATAGCAGGGCCGGTGGGGATCGCGCCAGGCCGCGCAGCGCTCCTTGTCCGGGCAGGCGAAGATGTTCCAGCAGGGGGCCAGCACCAGGAGGTTGCGCAGGCAGGCCAGGGTGAAGCCGTGTTCGTGGATGAGCTGGTTGATGCGCTGGATCTGGGCCACTTCGAAATCGGAATAGATGCGGTTGTTGGTGCGCGTCTCGCGGCGGGGACGGATGAAGCCCTCTTTTTCATATTCGCGGATGCGCTTCTGCGAAAGGTTGACGGTGCGGGAGACATCGTTGATAAGATACATGCTTGTCGTCCTGGCGTGGACAGGTATATACGTTATTAGGTGCAGGCCTGCACTGCAATAGCACAGCCGCGCCGCCCTGGCAAGAACGTCTTGGCCGGGCCGCGCCGGTCCGCCGGCGGCCACGCCAGGCCCTTGCCCCCGGAACCCGCAGAGGTTATTTTAGGGGCAACCTTGACGGTCGCATAATCTCGGGCAGGGGGAGGCGGGGCCAAGCCCGGCAGCCAGCCCCCGGAAAGGGTTTCGCCATGCCACGCCTCGCCGCGCGCCCCTACGGCTTCGCCATCATCCTGACCTTGCTCGCCCTCTGGTGCCTGCCCGCCGGACCGGCCACGGCCGACGACCTGATGGCCCAGGCCGCGGCGGCCTATGCCCAGCGGGCCGACATGAAGCAGGCCCGCCTGGCCGCCGACCTCTATGCCAAGGCCCTGGCCGCCGATCCCAAGAGCGACACCGCCGCCTGGCGGCTTTCCCAGGCCTGGTTCTGGATCGGCATCAACACCCCCGAGGGCCAGGACGTGGAGCCGTTTGAGAAATCGGTCAACGCGGCCAAGCAGGCGGTGGCCATCAACCCCAACTCCCTGCCCGGCCACTATTGGCTGGGGGTGGCCTATGGGGTCTATGGCAAGGCCAAGGGCATCATGAAGAGCCTTTCGCTGGTGGACCCCATCAAGGAAGAGATGAACTGGGTCATCAGCAAGGACCCCAAATATGAGAACGGCGGCCCCTACCGGGTGCTGGGCCGGCTCTACTTCAAGCTGCCGGGGCTTTTCGGCGGCGACACCGACAAGGCCATCGCCAACCTCAAGCAGGCCGTCCAGACCGGGCCCAGCCGCTGGATCAACCACCTCTACCTGGCCGAGGTCTACCTGAAGGAAGACCAGGTGCCCGAGGCCAAGGCGTTGATCAAGCAGATCATCGCCGGCCCGGCCGAAACCGGCTTCGAGCCCGAGTACAAGATCTGGAAGGCCGAGGCCGAGCAGTTGCTCAAAAAGGCCAATTAGACAGGATGATGAAAAACTCCATCCATCTGGCTTTAAACTGAAATACGCGGGCGGGGATAAACCCCGCCCCGACAATAAGATGCGGGGGGGGTTGGGGCGGGGGTGGTGCC
>JAZDHW010000213.1:0-63411 GCA_043805555.1 Pseudomonadota bacterium | reverse complement strand
TCCGGCGGCTGGCCGCTCCAGGCGCTGGTGATGACCGTCACCCGGTGGCCGGCCGTGGCCAGGCCCCGGGCCAAGAGGTCCAGGGTGGTCTCGGCCCCGCCGCCGGGTTCGTATTTCAGGCGCACCAGGCCCAGGCGCAGGCTCATGGGGTGCGCTCCAAAAGACGCGTGAGCGCCGCGATGACCGCCTCCGGCGCGATCTCCACCAGGCAGCGGCTGATCTTGCTGCCCTCGCAGCCGTCGCGGCCGCAGGGCCGGCAGTCCTCGGGCCGGGTGATGACCTCGCTGGCCACCTGCCAGGGCCCCCACATCCTGTCGCCCGAAGGCCCGAAGAGCACCGCGCAGGGCGCGCCCAGGGCCGCGGCCATGTGCATGGGCGCGCTGTCCACGCCAAAGAACACCCGCGCGCCCTGGATCAGCCCGGCCAACAGGCCCAGGTCCACCCGGCCGGCCAGGTTGATGAGGCCGGGCTGTGGCCCCAAGAGGTCCAGCACCTTCTGCACAAAGGCCAGCTCCTTGGCCTCGGGCGAGGACGTCAGCACCACCTTCAGCCCCCGCGCCAGCAGCCAGCGGATCACGTCCGCGTTGCCCTCCGGGGTCCAGGTCTTGAACATCCAGCGGCTGGTGGGGTGGACCAGGGCGTAGCCGCCGGGGCTGACGCCGTGCCCGGTCAGGATGGCCATGGCCCGGGCCTGGTCCGCGGCGGTGGGGTGCAGCTTCAGGCGGCGGTCCCGGGGGCTGATGCCCAAGAGCGCCAGGGGGCGCAGCAGGGTCTCAACCACGTGGTTCTGGGTGCCGCGGGGGTCGGCCAGCAGATGAAAGGCACGGGCCCGCAGGTGGGGCTTGCGCGGGGCAAAGCCCACCCGCAGCCGGGCGCCCGAGGCCCAGGCCAAAAACGCCCCCCGGTCGCCGCCGGAGAGATCAATGGCCAGGTCGAAGCGGCCCCGGCGCAGGCGGGCCAGCAGGCCCAGTTGGCCGAAAAGCGCAGCCAGCCCCTTCTGGTCGCGGCGCAGGACCAGGATGTCGCTGAGCAGGGGGTTGCCGGTCAGCATGGCCTCGGTGCCCTGGTTGACCAGGGCGGTGAGGCTGAGGTCGGGATAGGCCTCTTTGAGGCCGGTCAGCACCGGGGTGCTCACCAGCACGTCGCCGATATGCCCCAGCTTGATGACCAGGGCGCGGCGGATGCCAGCGGGTGGGGCGGGCGGGTTGGCCGGGGGCGCGGGTGGCATGGGGGCCGGCCGCTCAGTCCGCCAGCGGCTCGGCCTCGTCCACCAGCATCACCGGGATGCCCTCGCGCACGGCGTAGCGCAGGCGGCAGGCGCGGCAGACCAGCCAGGCCTGGTCGGGCGTGGGCTCCACCGGCTGCTTGCACTGGGGGCAGGCCAGAATCTTGAGCAGTTCGGGATCCAGGGCCATGTCAGACCTCCTTGAGCACCGGCAGCATCTCGCGCACCCACTGGGCCTCGGCGGCCAGGCCTTTTGCCAGGTCATAGCGGGGGTCGAAGCCCAGCTCGGCCCGCGCCCGGCTGGTGTCAGCCTCGGTGTCGCGCACGTCGCCCTTGGCCACCTCCAGGCGCTGGATGAGCGCGTCGCCGCCGGTGATGTGGCGCAGCATGTCCAGCACCTGGTTCACCGTGACCCGCGAGCCGCCGCCCAGGTTGTAGATGCCGCCCTTGGCCCCGGCCCCCAGGGCCGCGGCCACGGTGGCTTCGGCGATGTCGCCCACATAGGTGAAGTCCCGCGACTGCTCGCCGTCGCCAAAGAGCCTTATCTCGCCGCCGGTGAACATGGCCTTGATGAAACGGTGGAAGGCCATGTCCGGCCGCTGGCGGGGGCCGTAGACCGTGAAGTAGCGCAGGCTCACGGTGTCCAGGCCGAAATTGCGGGTGTACAGGCCGCAGAGGTGCTCGGCCGCCAGCTTGGTCACGCCGTAGGGCGAGACCGGCCAGCAGGCGCTCGCCTCGCGCATGGGCAGGTCGCGGGTGTCGCCATAGACCGAGCTGGAGCTGGCGTAGACCAGGCGGACGGCCGGGTCCAGGGCCTTGACGCCCTCCAGGAGGTGCTGGGTGCTGAGGATGTTGTTGTGGGTGTAGATCTCGAAGTTCTTGCCCCAAGAGGCGCGCACCCCGGCCTGGGCGGCCAGGTGGATGATGGCCTGCACGTCCTTTAGCAGCGCGGCCGGCGCGACGTCCAGGATGTCCTGCTCCAGGAAATCGAAGCCCTGGGCTTCGCGGCAGCGGGCCAGGTTCAGCTCCTTGAGGCGGCGGGGGTAGTAGTCGGTGAAGCAGTCGATGCCGCGCACCGCGTGGCCCAGGTCCAACAACCGCTCGGCCACCTGGGAGCCGATGAAGCCCGCCGCTCCGGTCACCAATACGCGCATGTCTACTCCCGATCGCTGGGGTCGCCGGCCGGGGCTTCCAGGCGGCGGTTTTGCTTGCTCAGTTGCCAGGCCACCGCCGCGGCCACCGTGGCGGGCAAAAGCCCGGTCAGGCAGCGGGGGTCGGGGCAGGTGCGCCGGAAACAGGGGCTGCAACTGAGGCCCAGGCGCAGAACCGTGTGGCCCGCGCCCCAGGGCCCCGTGCGGCCGGGGCTGGTGGGGCCGAATAAGGCCACCACCGGCGTCTCCAGGGCCGCGGCCAGGTGCATCACGCCGGTGTCGGTGCTGACGGCCAGATCCGCCAGGCTCAGCACCCCGGCCAACTCCTTGAGCCCGGTGCGGCCGGCCAGGTCCAAAACCGGCGCGCCGGCGCGCCGGGCGATTTCGGCGGTCAGCTCCGCGTCGGCCGGGGAGCCGGTCAAAACCATATCCAACCCCTGGCCGGCCAGCAGGCGCACCAACTCCACCCAGTGGGCCAGGGGCCAGAGCTTGCTCTCCCACTTGGCCACCGGGTGCAGGGCCACCAGGGGCCGCTGCCCACCCAGCCCGCCCAAGGCATCGCGGGCCTGGTCCAGGTGGGCCGCGTCGGGCTTTAACCCGAACTCGGGCCGGGCCGGGCGCATGACGCCCAGGGGCTCCAGGATGTCCAGATAGCGCTCCAGGGCGTGGCGCTCGGGGTCATAAGCCGGCAAGGGCTCACCCAGCACCCAGGCCGCGGCCGGCTCCTTGCCGCCGCGGAAGCCGATCTTGCGCGGCGAGCGGGCCAGCCTGGCAAAAATAGCACTTTTAATAAGGCCTTGCAACTCCAGGACCGCGTCGTAGCGGGTGGAGCGCAGCTTGCCCAGGAAGGTCCCCACCTCGGGCAGGGCCGCGACCGCGTCCTCGCTCAGTTCGTGGCGGGGGCTGACCAGCACCCGGTCCAGGGCCGGGTGGCCCATGAGCAGGCCGGCCGAGGGGCGCTCCACCAGCCAGTCGATGCGGGCCTCGGGGTGCTGGCGGCGGATGGCCATGGCCACCGGCAGGGCCTGCACCACGTCGCCCAGGGCCGAAAGCTTGATGATGAGCACCTTCACCGCCCGGCCTCCCGGCTGGCGATGTCCGCCAAAATCCAGTCCACCGCCGCGGCCAGGTCCGGGGCGACAAAGGCCGGCTCTTCTTCGCCGCAGGTGGGCGGCCAGTCGGCGTGGCCGCTTCGCACCAAGACGCCGGTGAGCCCGGCCCGGGCCGCGCAGGCCACGTCGCGCAAGCGGTCGCCCACCAGGTAGGAGCCGGTCAGCGCCAGGCCCATCTCCTCGGCGGCCATGAGCACCAGGCCCGGCCCTGGCTTGCGGCAGTCGCACGCGATAGCCAGATCCTCCACCACGCCCTGGGGATGGTGGGGGCAGAAGTACCAGCCGTCCACCCGCGCGCCGGCCGCCTTGAGCCGGCGGTTGATCTCGATCTGCACCAGGGCCAGGTCGCCCTCGTCAAAGAGCCCCTTGGCCAGGCCGGCCTGGTTGCTCACCACCACCACCGCGATGCCGGCCGCGTTGAGCCGGGCGATGGCACGGGCCGCGCCGGGCAAGAGCGCCAGGTCTTCCACCCGGTGCAGGTAGTTGACCTCCACGTTGATGGTGCCGTCGCGGTCCAGGAAGACGGTGCGCTGCTTCATGCCCCGTCCTCCGCCTGGCCGCCGCGCCACAAGGCCAGGCCGGCGGCGGCCACCTCCTCGGCCTCAATGCCGGCGAAGCAGCGCAGGTCGCCCTGGGGGCAGACCGGCTTTTTGCAGGGCGCGCAGTCCACCGCATGGCGCACCAGCGCGACCCTGGGCCCCAGGGGCGCGGTGGTCTTCGGGTTGGTGGAGCCGAAGACCGCCACCGTGGCCGCGCCCAGGGCCGCGGCCGCGTGCATCAGGCCGCTGTCGTTGGTGATGAACAGATCCAGGCGCGAGAGCAGGGCCAGGGCCTGGCCCAGTCCGGTGCGCCCGGCCAGGTCCACCACCCGCCGGCCGCCGAGCCCGGCCGCCACCGCGGCCGTGGCCGCGGCCTCGCCGGAGCTGCCAAAGAGCAGCGCCGCGCCAAAGCCCTGGTCCATGATTTGCGCAGCCGCGGCGGCGAAGCGCTGGGCCGGCCAGCACTTGGCCGGGCCAAAGGCCGCGCCCGGAGCCAGGCCCAGCAAGGGCCCCTGCCCCACCCTCTCCCCGGCCAGGAACCCGGCCGCCCAGGCCTGGTCCGCCTGGCTGAGGTGCAGCTCCGGCTGCACGCCAACCGCAGGCGGCTCCGGGGCCAGGCCCACGGCGTGCAAGAGGTGCAGGTAATAGGCCGTCTCGTGCACCCCGCGCACGTCCGCCCCGCAGGGCGCGGCGTGGGTGAGCAGCAGGCCCCGGCCGTCGCGGCGATAACCGATGCGCACGGGGATGCGCGCCAGCCAGGCCATGAGCGCCGCGCCAAAGGCGTTCTGCATCAGCACGGCCCAGTCAAAGCCCTGGCCGCGCATCCCGGCCGCCAGGCGGCGCAGGCCAGCCAGGCCGTCATGTTGGTCCGGGTCCATGGCCATCACCCGCGCCACGGCCGGGCAGGCGCTATAGACCGGGGCCACCCAGGGCTTGGCCAGCACCGTGATCTCGGCCTGGGGGCAGGCCCGGCCCAGGGCCGTGAGCGCCGGCAGGCTCATCACCGCGTCGCCCACCCAGTTGACGCCGCGCACCAGGATGCGCCGGGGCGCTTGGGAGTCCAGGGGCAGCATCAGCGGCTCTCCCGGGGCCAGGCGTGGCAAGGCTTGGTCTTCCAGCGCTGGTGCATCCAGAACCACTGCTCGGGCCGCTCGCGGATGATGGCCTCCAGGGCCTTGGTGTAGTTATGGGTGTTGTCCCACACGTCCTGGAGCTTGTCGCCGGTCCTGACCAGGGGGATGGGCTCGCCGAAGTACACGTCGAACTGCCCGTCGGCGGCGCGGAAATTGTGGTAGGTCAGCACCGGCGCGCCGGTGGCCAGGGCCAACAGCGCCAGGCCCTTGTTGGTGCAGGCCGGCCGGCCGAAGAAATCCACCCACTCGCCGTCGTACCAGTCCACGTTCTGGTCCAACAGCGCGGCGGCCACGCCGTTTTGTTTGAGCACCCTGAGCAGCGCGCGGGCCGAGCGGGCCTTGGGCACCACCGTATTGCCGCTCCGGGTGCGCCAATAAGCCACCAGCTCTTCGGCCGGCGGCCAGTCGATGGGCCGCGCCACCAGGCAGGCCCCGCCCATTTGCAGGCCCGTGGCCTGGGCCGCCCACTCCCAGTTGCCGATGTGGCCGGTCAGCATCAGCGCGCCCTTGCCCAGGGCCCGGGTCTTTTCCAGGTTGCCCAGGCCGTGGTGGCGGGTGCGCTCCAGTACCTCCACCGGGCTGAGCCGCACCAGGCTGGGGATCTCCATCATCACCTGGGCCAGATGGGCATAGCAGGCCTGGGCGGTGGCCTGCACCCAGGCCTCGTCCTGCTCCGGGAAGCTCTGGCGCAGGTTGTCGGTGACGATGGTCCAGTGGCGTTTGTCCAGGCGCGCGGCCAGGCCGGCCAGACCCCGGCCCAGGCTCCGCCGCCAGGTGAGCGGCGGCAGGCCGGCGGTCCAGACCGCCGCCTTGAGGGCGCTCAGGAGGGCGCTCATGCCCGCGCCTCCCAACCGGCCAGGCCCCAGGCCAACAGCCGCTCCAGGGCTTGCGGCCCCTCGTCGAACTCCAGCTCCAGGCGGGTCACCCACAGCGGCGGCCCGTCCGGCAGGGCCAGGGGCAGGCGGGCGTGGTCCTTCTCGCTGCACACCAGGGCCGCCGCGCCGCGTGCCTTGGCCCGCTGCCAGAGCCCGGCCAGGTCCGTGGCGCTGAAGGCGTGGTGGTCGGCAAATGCCTGGCGCTCGAGGACCTCCAGGCCAGCCCTCTCCAACCCGGCGAAGAACTGCCCGGCATCGGCCAGGCCGCAGAAGACCAGCACCGGCTGCCCGCGCCAGACCGTCTCGGGCAGGGGCTCGCCCTGGGCGTCGCCGAGGCTGGCCAAGACGTGCCGGCAGGCCAGCACCGGCCCGTCCCCCCAGAACCCGCGCAGCCAGCGCCGGGTGGCGTCGGTGACCTGGGGGTCGTCGGCACGGGTCAGGATCACGGCCGAGGCCCGGCGCAGGCCGCTGGCCGGTTCGCGCAGGAGCCCGGCCGGCAGCAGGCGGCCGTTGCCCAGGGGGTGCGCGGCGTCCATGACGGCCAGGTCCAGGTCGCGGTGCAGGCGGCGGTGCTGGAAAAGATCATCGGCAACCAGCACCCGGCCGCCAAAGCGGCGCAGCACCGCCTGGCCCACCGCGTAACGATCCGGCCCGGCCGCGACGGGGGCTCTCAGCCGCCGGGCCAGGAGCACCGGCTCGTCGCCGGCAATGGCGGCGTCCACCAGCGGGCCCTGGCCCAGCGACGCCCAGGTCACCCCGCCCTGCCCGGCTGCTCCGCCATAGCCCCGGCTGATCACCGCCGCCGGAAGGCCCAGGCGGGCCAAGGCCGCCACCACGGCCATGGTCAGCGGGGTCTTGCCGCTGCCGCCGGCGCTGAGGTTGCCCACCCCGACCACCGGCGCGGGCAAACGCCGGGGCGTGAAAACACCAAAATCATAGGCCAGGTTCTTGGCCGCGGCCCCCAGGCCATAGAGCCATGACCCGGCCCGCCGGGCCGCGCGCAGGGGCGGCAGCCAGGCCGGCCGGCTGGCCCCGGAGAGCACCTGGGCGTGGAGTTGGCTAAAATTCATGCCCCGCCCTCCGCCAGGAGCCGGGCCGCCTCGTCCACCGCCCGGACCAGGGCCCCGCGATGGGCGGCCACGAACTCCCGGCCGGCCGCGCCCATGGCCGATGCCTCTTGCGGCGCGGCCAGGAGCCGGCCCCAGGCCGCGGTCAGGCCCGGGCCGTCGGCCACCCGCTCGCCGCCGCCAGTGGCGATCAGGTCGCGGGCCATCTCCTGGAAATTGTGGGTGCGGGGGCCGAAGAGCACCGGCGCCCCCTGGGCGGCCGGCTCCAGCAGGTTGTGGCCGCCGATGCCCACGAGGGACCCGCCCACAAAGGCCGCCGCGCCCAGGGCGTAGGCCGCGGCCAGCTTGCCCAGCACGTCCACGACGACCACCTGGCAGCCCTCGGTTGGCCGGCCCTGGCTCACGCGGGCCGCGCCGAGCCCCCGGCCCGCGGCCAGGCGCTCGATCTCCGCGCCGCGGCCCACCTCGCGCGGGGCGATCAAGAGGGCCAGGCCGGGGTGGCGGGGCAGAAGCTCCTGATATGCGGACAGGCAGGCCTCTTCCTCGCCGGGGTGGGTGGAGCCGGCAACCAGCACCACCCGGCCGGTGAGGCCCAGCTCCCGGGCCAGGGCCGCGCGCCGGTTCGGCCCCAGGGCGGCCGGGGCGGTGTCGAATTTGAGGTTGCCGCCCACCGCCACCCGCGTGGGGTCCACGCCCACGGCCAGCAGGCGGTGGTGGTCCAGCGTGCTCTGGGCCAGGATGCGGTCGCAGCCGGCCAAGAGGCTACGGGCCAGGCGGCCGGCGCGGCGATAGCCGGTGAAGGTGCGCGGGCTGACCCGGCAGTTGACTAATAACCGGGGCGCGCCTCGCCGGGCCAGGCCCCAGGCCCAGCCCGGCCAGAGGTCGCCCTCCACCAGCACGAAAAGCGCCGGCCGGAGGCGCTCCAGCACCCGGCGCACGTTCCAGTGCAGGTCCAGGGGCCGCACGAAAAGCGCCACCTCGGGATGGTTGCCAAGAAGCTCGCGGGCCGTGGCCAGACCCTGGGCCGTGGCCACCGAGAAGGCCAGCGGCCGCTGCGGAAAGCGCTCGGCCAGGGCCAAGAGCAGCGGCGCGGCCGAGCGCACCTCGCCCACGCTGAGCGCGTGCAGCCAGATCGAGCCCGGCCGGGCCGGCGGCAGCCAGGCCGAGCCCAGGCCCAGGCGGGCGGCGGCGATGGCCCGGTAGCGGCCCTTGGCCAGGCGCGCGCCCAAAATCGGCGCGGCCAGGGCCAGGCCCAGCCCCAGGCCCAGGTTGTAGGCCAGTTCCCTCACGCCCCGGCGGCCAGGGCCGAGGGCTGATAGGCCACCTCGCCGGCCCGGTGGGGCACCCGGCCCCAGGCGATGGCCTCGGCCGGCAGGGGGGCCCGGGCCGCGTCGCGGGCGGCGTCAATGAGGCGCACGAAGCGCGCGCCCTGATCTTGCAGGCTGGTGATAAAATCGCGCAGGGCCGGCAGCATGGCCCGGCCTTCCACCTCGCCGTGCAGGGTGAAGACGTTCAAATCGCCCGTGCGCACTTGGGCCGCCAGCCAGCGGCCCAGGTTGGCCGGGTTGACCTCCGGCAGGCTCAGCACCTCGTCGGCCGTGGGCAGGGTGGTGGGCAACTCGATCAGCGGCAGCACTTCGCCTGCGGCCAGGGGCCGGAAGGGCGCGCGGCCCCTGGTGCAGGAGATGTGGCTGATGCCCAGCTCGGCCATGACGCGCAAGGCAGCGTCGCTCACCTGCCAGCCCGGCGCGGCAAAGGCCGCCGGCGCAAAGCCGGTTAGCTCGCGGAAGAGATTGGCGGCGCGGGTCAGCTCGCGCCGGGTGCGCTCCGGGTCCAGGCGGCGCACCCGGTCGTGCCAGAACACGTGGTCCCAGCCGTGCAGGCCCACCTCGTGGCCCTCGTTGACCAGCCGGTTGATGAGCCCCGGCGCGCTGCGGGCGATGATGGGCCCCGGCAGCAGGATGCCGTAGAGCATGGTGCGCAGACCAAAGGCCGAGGCCGCCTTGGCCTTGAGCTGCTTTTGCAAAAAACCCGGCTTGGTCAGACGCTTCAAGGCCCGGCCCGAGTGGTCCGGGCCCATGGCGATGAAAAAGCTGGCCCGCACCCCCAGCCCGGCCATGAGGTCGGCCAGACGGCGGGCGCCATCCAAAAAGCCCACCCGGGTGTCCACGTCCACCTTGAGGACCACCCGGGTGTCGGACTGCGAGTTGGTGGGGGGCATGGCCCTTTCCGTTGCTTGCCTTTCCGTGGCCTAATCCCTGGTCTCGCGCACCACGAAGCGGGGCCGGCGGCGCACCTCGCGGTAGATGCGCCCCACGTATTCGCCCACCAGGCCCATGCCCAGGATTTGCAGGCCCACGAAGACGAACAGGATGGCGAACAGGGTGAAGACGCCCTCCACCTCCGGGCCCACGATGAGCCGGCGGGCGAAGAGGAACAGTCCGAAGGCCAGGCCGATCAGGGCCACGATGGAGCCCATGACGCTGACCAACTGGATGGGCAGCACCGAGAAGCCAGTCATGAGGTCAAAGTGCAGGCGGATCAGCTTGACCAGGCTGTACTTGCTCTGGCCGGCGTGGCGGTGGGCGTGGCCCACCGGCACCTCCAGCACCCGGTTGGCGTAGGTGTTGGCCAGCGCCGGGATGAAACTGGAGGTCTCCTGGCAGGCGGCCATGGCGTCCACCACCTCGCGGCGGTAGGCCCGCAGCATGCAGCCGTAGTCCTTCAGCTCCACGCCCACGATCTTGCTGGTGAGGATGTTGACGATGCGCGAGGGCAGCTTGCGCAGCCAGCTATCCTGGCGGAACTGCCGCCAGCCGCCCACCACGTCATAGCCCTCGGCCAGCTTGGCCACCAGTTTGGGCACGTCCTCGGGCGGGTTTTGCAGGTCGGCGTCCAGGGTGGCCACGGCCTGGCCGCGCACCCGCTCGAAGCCCGCAAACACGGCCATGTGCTGGCCGTAGTTGCGGTTGAAGCGCACCAGGCGCACGTGGCCGGGGTCGCCGCGGTGCAGGTTCTCCAATATCTCCCAAGACCGGTCGCGGGAGCCGTCATCCACGTAGATGACCTCCCAGGCGTAGTCCTCCCGGTTCAAGGTGGTGGCCAGGCGGGCGTGCAGCTCCACCAGGTTCTCCTCCTCGTTGAACACCGGGATCACCACCGACAGGAACGGTTCGCCGCTCAGGTCCTGCATGGCATCCTCCACGGGGCAGTGTGAACGCAACGCAATACTATTACAGGATTATTGCCAAAAGGCAAGCCGCTGGGGGCGCATGTCAAGAAGCGATCACACAATCGGCATGATGACCGCCCGGCCTCAGCGCGGCCGGTTGGCAAAGAGGCTCTTGTCGCCCAGCCGCCGCCATTCAAAGAGCAGCAGGCCCGGCGTGCCCACGGCCATGCGGCGGAAGCGCTCGAAGGCCCCGGTCTCGGCCAGGGCGATGACCCGGCGCTTGGGGTCCTGCATCAGGTGGATCAGGTCGATCTGCTCGCGGTGGAACCACTGGTTGGCATCCGGGTCGCGCAGGCGGCCGAATTCCAGCTCGCCCCAGTTGTTGACCATCACCACCCTCCGGCCGGCGTAGAAGGGCAGGCCCTGGTAGTAGTCGCCAAAGGAGACCAGCAGGTCGTCGGCCTTGAGTTCCGCGCGCAGCGGCGAGACCAGGCCGCGAAGGCTGCGGTAGTCGTCCAGGCGCGGGGCGGCCACCGCCGCGCAGGCCAGGATGCCCACGAAGGTCAGCACCGGTCCGGCCAGGGCGGCCCAGGCCCGGCCGCGCAGGGCGAAAACCGCCACCGCCAGCAGGCAGAGCATCAAGGGGATCAGCAGCAGATAGCCGCCCACCTGCTTCCAGGAGACATCGGGCGTGAGCGCCGGGGCCAGCACCAGTCCCACCCCGGCGATGAGCCCCAGCACCGCCAGCACCACCAGGCCCCAGCGCACCCCGGCCGGCGCGGCGGCGCGGCGCCAGGCGGCCATGAGCGAGCCCAGGGGCCGGCCCAGGAGCAGGGCGAAGCCCGGCAGCACCGGCAGGATGTAGTGCATCATCTTGGAGCTGCTGGCCGAGAGGAACACAAACGGCACCAGGGCCCAGCAGGCCGCAAAGAGCCAGGGCCGCTGGGCGGGCTGGCGCCAGGCGCGGCCGGGCCAGGCCTGCCACACGGCCCAGGGCAACAGCGCGGTCCAGGGCAACAGCGCCGCCGGCAGCAGCGGCAGGTAGTACCAGAAGGGCTGGGCGCGCTTGAAATCCCCGCCCGAGAGCAGGCGGCCGAAGTTTTCCTGGAGGAAGTAGGCCGGGTACTCCGGGTTGACGACGCTCATCCACAGGTTCCAGGGCGCCACCAGCAAGACAAAAAGCAGCGGGCCGTGCCAGTGGAAGAGCGCCCGCAGCACCGCCCATTCGCCCGAGGCGGCCGCGTAGGCCAGCACCGCGATGGCCGGCAGGCCCGGACCCAGCAGGCCCTTGGTCATGAACCCGACGGCGCAGCCGGCCCAGAAGGCGTAGAGTCCGCGGCGGTGGCCGCTGCGCAGCTCCCAGGCCCCCCACAGGGCCAGGGCCATGCCGGCGCAGAGCACCATGTCCACCAGGAGCACCTGCGAGAGCGCCCAGAACATCAGGCTGGTGGCCAGCGCCACCCCGCCAAAAAACCCGGAGCGCGGATCCCACAGGCGCGCGCCCAACAGGTAGACCAGCAGCACGGTCAGCGTGGCGCAGACGGCCGGAGTCAGGCGGGCCAGGAAGTCCGCCTTTTGGTAGAAGGCCTCCAGCGCGGCGGCATGGGCCGGGTCGGCCGCGCCTTGTTGGTATTGGGCCGGGTCGGGGTAATACGGGGCCAAGGACAGGCCCACCAGCCAGTAGGTGAGGGCCGGCTTCTCGAAATACTTGACGTAGTTCAGGCGCGGGGTGACCCAGTCATGGCTTTCCACCATCTCCCGGGCGATCTCGGCGTAGCGGGCCTCGTCGGTCTCCCACAGGCCGCGATAGCCCAGGCCGCTGAAGAACAAAAGGCCGCAGATGGCCATGAGCGCCGCGGGATAGGCCAGGGCCGGCCAGATGGCCGCGCGCAGGGGCCTGGCCTCCTTGGGTTTGGCCTGGGGTTTGGCCTGGGCCGGCTTGCGCGGGCTCACGGCTTGGCCCCGCCCTGATCCAGGGCCGGCGCGTCCAGGCCGGGGCCCTGGTAGAGATCGCGGGCCAGGGCGTTGCCGCCCAGCACGTAGCCGGACCAGCGCGCCAGCTCCAGGAAACCCGGCGCGGCGGTGAGGCTAGGCAGCAGGCTGACCCGGCTCAGCACCGCCACCGGCTTGGCCTCGGCCAGGCTGGCGGCCAACTTGTCGGTCTCGTTGCTGCGCAGGCGCGGTATCTCGCGGTTCAGGTAAAAGAGCAGCGATGGCTTCCACAGGCCGAAGGTGACCGGGTTGGCCGCGTCGCCCAGGCGCTGGTTGTAGGCCTGGGCCATGGCCTTGGCCGGGGTCTGGATCTCATCGGCCGCGCGGGGCAGCAGGCCAAAGGCCGTGGCCGTGCAGAAGAGGCCGGCGGCAACACACAGGGCGATGGCGGCCTCGCGCGGGCGGGATTTGCGCCGCAGCCAGACCGGCAGCCAGACCGCGGCCGCGGCCAGGAGCCCGCAGGCCAGGGGCCAGAGCAGCATCAGCGGCGCCTTCTCGGGCAAGGCGTACTCGCTGCTGTCCGGGCGTATGGAGGCCTGGATGCGGGGCCAGGCCAGGGCCAGGGCCGCCGGCGCCGCGATGAGCGCCAGGGTCCACAGCCCGCCCAGGCCCCAGTGGGCGGCTGCCGTCACCCCGCGCGCCAGGCGGCCGCCGGGCTCGCCGGACATCAGCCGCCAGAGCTGGTAGCCGGCCAGCACCGCCAGCCAGGGCCAGGCCGGCATGATGTAGTTGATCTGCTTGGTGGCGGCCAGGCTGAAGACCACCAGCACCACCAGCACCGCCACCCCGGCCAACAGCCGCAGCCGGGCCAGGGGATCGGCCGCGCGGGCCTCGCGGCGGTTCTTGAAAAGCGCCGAACCCAGCCCCGGCAAGGCCGCCGCGCTGAAGGGCCAGAAGCCCAGCAGCAGCACCGGCAGGTAGTAGAAGAAGCCGCCGCCGTGGCCCAGGAGAACCTCGCTGAAGCGGCGCAGGTTCTGGGAGACGAAGAACGCCCGCCAGAACTCATCGCCCATGCGCCAAAAGACCAGGCCGTACCAGGGCAGGTTGATGGCCAGGAAGATGGCCAGGCCCCAGAGGATGCGCGCGCGAGAGAGGGTCAGCCACAGCTTGCGCTGCAAGGCGGCGTAGATCAGGGCCGTGGGCAGCACCACGGCCAGGGCCACCGGGCCCTTGGTGAGAAACCCCAGGCCCAGTCCGGCCCAGGCAATCAGCCACCACCAGCGCCCGCCCTTGCCCTCGCGCTCGCCGGCCACGAAGAACGCGCCCAGGCTCAGGGTGGTGAACAGGGTCAGCGGCAGGTCGGTCAGTGAGGCCCGGCCCACCAGGGCCATCAGGGGCGTGAAGGCCGCCGCGGCCAGGGAGAGCGCGGTGAAGGCCGGGTTGCGCGAGGTGGTGATGAGCAGCCAGCCCAGCCAGACCACCAGGCCCAGGCTGGCCAGGGCCGAGGGCAGGCGCGCGGCCAGCTCGCCGGGGCCCAGGATGGCCTGGCCGATGGCGATGAGCCAGAAGACCAGGATGGGCTTTTCCAGGTAGGGCTGGCCGTTCAGGAAGGGCGCGATGAAATCGCCCCGGCTGAACATGGCCGCCACCGAGGCGGCGTACTCGCCCTCGTCGCGGTCGGTCAAGGGCATCTGGCCCAGGCCGGACAGGAAAAAGAACGCCGCCGCGGCCAGCATTGCCAGCAGGGCCCACCACCAGAAGTTCTGGCCCTGGCCGCTCACGCGGTCTCCTCCAGCCAGCGCCGCAGGCTGGCCGCCAGGGGCCAGGCCACCAGCAGGCCCAGCAGGGCCCCGCCCAGCACGTCGGACAGATAGTGCGAACCGCTGGCCACCCGGCCCAGGGAGATGGCCCCGGCCAAGCCGTAGAGCGGCGCGGCCAGGCGGGGGTATTGGGCGGCGATGAGACCGGCCACGGCGAAGCTGGTGGCGGCGTGGCCCGAAGGGAAGCTGTGCAGGTCGCTGGACAGCGTGGGGCCGAAGTATTCCCAGGCCGGCAGGGCCAGACGCGGCCGGGGCCGGCCCACCAGGTGCTTGAGCACCTGCACGCCCGCGCCGGCGGCGATCACCGCCCCCACCCCGCCCAGGGCGTTGACGGCCAAGGGGCGGCGCCCGGCCCGCCAGGCCACGAAGGCGATGGCGGCCAGCAGACCGCCCTGCAATCCGCCCAGGCCGGCGTAGTAGGCCGCCTGGGACCAGGCCCGCGACCAGGCCTCCTGGTGATGGGCGGCGAAGAACAGATGCACCGGCCCGTCCCAGCCCAGGGCCAGCACCAGGCCCACGGCCGCGGCCAGGCCGACCAGGGCCAGCACCCGCCCGCGGTCGAACACCCTAACCACCCTCGCCCACTCCCAGGCCGCGGTCCACGGCGAACTGCATCTGGTGCAGGCGGCAATAGTGGCCGCCCAGGGCCAGGAGCTCCTGGTGGCGGCCCTGCTCCACGATGCGCCCGCCCACCATGACCAGGATGCGGTCGGCCCGCTGGATGGTGGACAGGCGGTGGGCGATGACGAACGTGGTGCGGCCGGCCATGAGGTTTTCCAGGGCTTTTTGGACGAACATCTCGCTCTCGGTGTCCAGGCTGCTGGTGGCCTCGTCCAGGATCAGGATGGGCCGGTCGGCCAACAGCGCCCGGGCGATGGAGAGCCGCTGGCGCTCGCCGCCGCTGAGCAGCACGCCGGCCTCGCCGATCATGGTGTCAAAACCCTGGGGCAGGCGGGCGATGAAATCCGTGGCATAGGCGGCCTGGGCCGCGGCTTCGATCTCGGCCATGGTGGCCTCGGGCCGGCCGTAGGCGATGTTGTTCTTCACCGTGTCGTTAAAGAGCACGATCTGCTGGGTGACGATGGCGATCTGGCCGCGCAGGCTTTTGAGGCTCGCCTCGCGGACGTCCACCCCGTCGATGAGCACCGCGCCCGCGCTGACCTCGTAGAAGCGCGGCAGCAGGTTGACCAGGGTGGTCTTGCCGCCGCCGCTGGTGCCCACCAGGGCCAGCACCTGGCCGGCCGGCACGGTGAGGTCGATGTCCTGCAAGACCGGCTCGCCGGCGCGGTAGGCGAAGCTCACGCCGCGGTACTCGATGGCCTGCTTGAGCGCCGGCAGCTCCACCGGCTCCGGGCGGTCGACGATCTCGGGCTTGGTGTCCAGGATGGTGTAGACCCGGCTGGCCGCGGCCAGGCCGTTCTGGATGTCGTTGTTCAGCCCGCTCAGGTGCTTGACCGGCTCGTAGAGCATGATCAGCGCGGTGAGGAAGCTGAAGAAGGTGCCGGGGGTGGAGCGGCCCTCGATGACCTGCCAGCCGCCGTAGAACAGGATGCCGGCGATGGCCAGGCCGCCCAGGAACTCCATGAGCGGGCTGCTCATGGCCCGGGTGCTCACGTCCTTCATGCGCAGGTAAAAGAGCCGGAAGGCCTCGCGGCTGAAGCGCTCGATCTCGTGCTGCTCGCGGCAGAAGCCCTTGACGATGCGCGCGCCGGAGATGGTCTCGTGCAAGAGCACCGTCACGTCGGCCATGGTCTCCTGGGAGCGGTGGCTGATGCGGCGCAGGCGGCGGCCGAACTTGACCAGGGGGATGGCGCAGAGCGGGAAGACGCCCACCGCGAAGAGGGCCAGGAACCAATCGCGCCAAAATAGCACCACGATCAGCCCCACCACGGTGAACAGCTCGCGCAACAGCCCGGTGACCACGCTGCTCACCGCGCCCTGGATCTGGTTCACGTCGTTGGTGATGCGGCTCATCAGCTCGCCGGTGGGCACCCGGTCGTAGTAGCTCAGCGACAGGCGTTGCAGGTGGGCGTAGAGGTCGATGCGGTACTGGGTGATGATGCGCTGGCCCACGAACTGCATCAGATAGCTCTGGCCATAGGCGCAGCCGCCCTTGACCAGGTAGAGGCCGACCACCACCAAGGGCACCAGGTAAAGCATGGCGCGGTCCTTGGCCACGAAGATGTCGTCCATCACCGGCTTGACCATGAAGGCCATGCCCGAGGTGCTGGCGCTGACCAGGACCATCAGGCCCATGGCCCAGGCCAGGCGGCCCCAATAGGGCTTGACCATGGCCAAAAGGCGCTTGGCCAGGGTGCGGTCGTCGGCCGTTGCGGCGGTCTGGTTCAACTGACGTTTCCTTGCATCACGGCCAGGGCCAGCAGGGCGGTGCGGCGGCTGGCCCCCGGCCCGCCCAGGCGGCTCCGGATCTCCCTAAGCCCCAGGACCATGCTCTGGCGGGCGGCCTGGTTTTCCAAAAGCTCCAGCCCCTGCTCGGCCAGGGCCGCGGGGGTGGCCCGCTGCTGGATCAGCTCCGGCAGCAGGTCGCGGCCCACGATCAGGTTGGGCATGGCGATGTGGGACACCTTGACCAGGCGGCTGGCCAGGGCGTAGTTCAGGGCCCCGGTCTTGTATACCACCACCATGGGGACCTCGGCCAGGGCCGCCTGCAAGGTGGCCGTGCCCGAGGCCACCAGCAAGAGCCGCGACTGGGCCATGACCTGGGCCGCGCGGCCGGGCAGCACCGTGAGCCCGGCCAGGGGATTCGCCTCCAGGTGGGGGTCCAGCACGGCCTGGTCCAGGCCCGGCGCCACCGGCAACACGAAGTGCAGGTGCGGGCGCTTGCCGCGCAGGATGGCCGCGGCCCGGAGCAGCAGCGGCAGCAGGCGGTCGATCTCGCTCTTGCGGCTGCCGGGCAACAGCCCGATCAGCTCCACGCCCGCGGGCACCGGCAAGGGTTCACCCGCCCGCGCCGCCCAGGCGGCCTCCTCGTCCAGCAGGGGGTGGCCCACGAAGGTCACCGGCAGTTCTGGCGCGGTGTCGGTGAAGAAGTCTTTTTCGAAGGGAAACACCACGGCCAGGTGGTCCACCAGCTTGGCCAGGGTCTGGGCGCGCTTCTGACGCCAGGCCCAGACCTGGGGGCTGATGTAGTAGAGCACCTTGAGGCCCAGGCGCTTGGCCGTCTTGGCCACCCGGAAGTTGAAGTCCGGGAAGTCCACCAGGATGACCAGGTCCGGCCGGGTGGCCTTGAGGTGGGCCTTGAGGCCCTTCAAGGCCCGCCAGATGGTCCCCAGCTTGCCGAAGACCTCGGAAAAGCCCACCAGGGCCAGGTCCTCGGCGCGGGACAGGAGCTGCACGCCGGCCTTCTCCAGGGCCGGGCCGCCGATGCCGCTGGCCGTGAGGCCGGGGGCGAGCTGGCCCAGTTCGCGGATGAGCTTGGCGGCGTGCAGATCGCCGCTGGCCTCGCCGGCCACCACCACCACCCGCGGGGCAAGCGGGGTATGGTCCATGTCAGACCTCGCCTGGCAAGCGGGCGTCCACCCAACGCTTGGAATCCTTGAGCACCGGCTCCAGCTTGCACAGGCCCTGGAGCACGCAGGCGCGCACGGCCAGGGCCGCGGCCAGGGCCCGGCGGCCGTCCGCGCCCGAGACCCGCGGCGTAGCGCGGGTGCGCACCGAATCCACGAAGGCCTTCAGCTCCTCTTCCAGGGGATCGCTCTTGGCGAAGCGGGGCCGGTCGGCGGTGACCTTGGGCAGCGAGCCGGGGCGGTATTCCACCCCGGAGACCACCAAGAGCTTGCGCTTCTTGAAGTCCAGCGAGAAATAGGCGTCGGGCTGGAAGACCCGCATCTTGCGCTCGTCCTTCAAGGCCAGGCGGCTGGCGGTGAGGTTGGCCACGCAGCCGCCGGGGAACTCCACCCTGGCGTTGACGATGTCGGCGTGGGCCCCCAGCACCGGCACCCCCACCGCGCGGATTTCGGCCGGCTCCTCGCCCACCAGGGCCAGGATGATGTCCAGGTCGTGGATCATGAGATCCAGGGCCACGTCCACGTCGGTGGCCCGGGCCTTGAAGGGCGCGATGCGGTTGACCTCGATGAACATGGGGTGGTTGGCCCGTTTGACCAGGTCCTCCACCGGCGGGTTGAAGCGCTCCAGGTGGCCCACCTGCAGGATGCGCCCGCCGGCTTCGGCCAGCGCCACCAGGCGGTCGGCTTCCTCAAGGGTGGCGGTCAGGGGCTTTTCGCACAACACGTCCTTGCCCGCGGCCAGGAAATCGGCGGCCACCGCGAAGTGGTGCACGGTGGGGGTGACCACGGTCACCGCCTCCACCAGGTCCATGACCGCGCGGTGGTCGCCGAAGGCGCGCACGCCCAGGTCCGCGGCGATGGCCTGGGCCCGGGCCGGGTCGCTGTCCACCACGCCCACCAGCTCGGCCGTCTTCATCTTGCGCAGCTTCTCGGCGTGGAAGCGACCCAGATAGCCCACCCCCACCACCGCCACCTTGACCGGGGCAGCCATCATTTGTCCTCCGCGCCGGCCATGGCCAGCAGGCAGATGCCGGCGTCCTCGGCCCGGCGCACCATCTCGGCGCGGTCAAAGGCCAGGGTGCGTCCGGCCTCGATGACCAGACAGGCCGCGCCGGCTTCAATCATCACCGTCACCGTGTCCGCGCCCACGGCCGGCAGGTCGAAGCGCCGGTCCTGGCCGGGCTTGCAGCGTTTGATCACCACCGCGCCCGGCCCGGCCAGCTCGCCGGCCCGGCTGATGCAGGCGTCGGTGCCCTCCATGGCCTCCACCGCCACCACGGCCTTGCCCTTGACCACCAGGGCCTGGCCGATGTCCAGCTTGCCCAGCTCGCGGGCCAGGTGCCAGCCCAGGTCGATGTCGGCCTTCTCGGCCTCCGTGGGCTGGCGCCGGGTGTAGACCCCGGCCGGGGCCAGCAGATCCGGCAGCAGCTCGTGGCTGGCCATGATGCGGATGCCCTTCTCGCCCAGATAATCGGCGAAAAGACGCA
The DNA here is from genome assembly GCA_043805555.1 of Pseudomonadota bacterium. GTDB lineage: Bacteria > Desulfobacterota > Desulfarculia > Desulfarculales > Desulfarculaceae > JACRDC01. The sequence continues at coordinate 44,371 of JAZDHW010000213.1, read as the reverse complement.
TCACGCCGTCGTCGGCTAGGTGACGCAGCCTGGGCAGCAGGGTCAGCACCCGCCAGTCCGGCCGGGCGTCGGTGAACATGCGCGGCTTGGTCACCCCGCCGCACATGGCCGCCCGGCTGACGTTCTCGCCGCGGAAGGCCTTGATGATCTTGCCCAGCTCGCCCAGGCGCACCCAGGCGATGGCGTCCACCTCGGCCTCCAGCTCGGGCAGGGCGTCGCCGGAAAAGGCCACCGCCGCCACCCGGAGCCCCTGGGCGCGGGCCGCCCGGGCGAACAGGATGGGGAACTGGCTCTTGCCGGCGATGAGGCCTATGGTTTCCTGGCTCATGGCGCTTGGCCGCTGCGGGGTTGGCAAAACTAGCGGGACACCCCCCGCTCCGAGGCGCGGATGAAGTCCACCATGTGGCGCACCTCCGGGGTCTGCTCCACTTCGGCCTCCACCTGGATCAGCGCCTTGGCCAGCGGGGTGCGGGTGCGGAAGATGATCTTGTAGGCCAATTTCAGCGCCTCCAGGCTTTCCGGGCCGAAGCCGGCCCGCTTCAGGCCGATCAGGTTGAGCCCGTGGGTCTTGGCCCGGTTGCCCTCGCACAGGCAGAACGGCGGCAGGTCCAGGGCCACGCCGCTCAGGCCGCCGATGAAGCTGTAGCGGCCGATGCGGGTGAACTGGTGCACCGCCACCAGGCCACCCAGGCCCACGTGGTCCTCAATGGTGATGTGGCCGGCCAGGGTGGCGCTGTTGGCCATGATCACGTGGTCGCCGATCTGGCAGTCGTGGGCCACGTGGCTGTAGGCCATGAACAGGCAGTTGTCGCCCACCCGGGTGACGCCGCCGCCGTGGTGGGTGCCGCGGTTCATGGTGACGAACTCGCGCACCTGCACGTTCTTGCCGATGACCAGTTGGCTTTTCTCGCCCTGGAACTTCAGGTCCTGGGGCTCGGTGCCCACCGAAGCCAGGGGCCAGATGCGGGTGCCTTCGCCTATGGTGGTGTAGGCGCCGACGTTGACGTGGTGGTCGATGCGGCAGTTGGGCCCGATGACCACCTCGGCCCCGATGACGGCGTAGGGGCCGATGACCGCGCCCTGGCCGATAACGGCGCTCTCGTCCACCACGGCGGTGGGATGTATCTGCATGGTTAAAGCCTTCCTTGTCTGGGGACCGGATCCCGCGCCAGCCGCGGGCCGCCCGCTATTCCTGGGCCAGGGCCGCGGTCAGCTCGGCCTGGGCGGCCAGCTTGCCGTCTACCATAGCCTTGCCGGCCATCTTGAACGCCCGGGTGGAGTAGTGCATGGTGGTCAGCTCCAGGATGAGCTGGTCGCCGGGCACCACGGGCCGGCGGAACTTGACCTTGTCCAGGCCGATGAAGTAGACCAGCCGGCCCTTAAGCTCGGTGTGGGTGGTGTAGGCCAGGATGCCGCCCACCTGTCCCATGGCCTCCAGGATCAGCACCCCGGGCATCACCGGCCGGTTGGGGAAATGGCCCTGAAAAAAGTGCTCGTTGAAGGTGACGTTCTTTAGGCCGCGCACGAACTCGCCTGGCTTCATCTCCAAGATGCGGTCCACCAGCAGGAAGGGATAGCGGTGGGGCATGATTTTAAGGATGTCTTCCAGGTTGAGCACGGGCTCGGTCATGGGGCCACTCCTTGCCTGGGCTGTGGTTAACTGCCGGCTTCGGTGCGCTTCTCCAGCTTGGCCACCCGTTGGAAAAGGTCGGGCAGGCGCTGGATGAGCAGGCGGGTGCGCAACCAGAGCTGGTGGGGCATGACCGTGGTGCCGCTCACCACCGCGCCGGCCTCGACATCCTTGGCCACCCCGCTCTGGGGGCCGATGATGGCCCGGTCGCCGATGTTCAGGTGGCCGCCGACGCCGGCCTGGCCGGCGATGATCACGTTGTCGCCCACCTTGGTCGAGCCGCTGATGCCCACCTGGGCCACCAGCAGGGTGTTCACGCCCACCACGCAGTTATGGGCCACGTGCACGTGGTCGTCGGTCTTGACCCCAGCCTTGATCCAGGTGCGGCCGGTGGCGGCGCGGTCCACGGTGTTGAGCGCGCCCAGCTCCACGTCGTCGTCGATCTGCACGATGCCCACCTGGGGGATCTTGAAGTGCCTGTCGCCTTCGGGCACGAAGCCGTAGCCGTCGGCGCCGATGATTGTGCCGCCGTGGATGATGCAGCGCGCGCCGATGCGGCAGCCGTGGTAGACCTTCACGCCCGGATGCAGCACGGTGTCGGCGCCGATGACCGCGCCCGGCCCCACGTAGGCCTGGGGGTGCACCTCCGCCCGGTCGCCGATGACCGCGCCCTCGCCCACGTAGGCCAGGGCGTGGATGCTCACCTGCGCCCCCAGCTTGGCCGAAGCCTCCACCACCGCCTGGGGATGGACCCCCAGGTCGCGGGGCGGCCGGCGGGTGGCAAAGGTGAGGACCTTGGCAAAGGCCAGGTAAGGGTCGTCCAGGCGGATGACGGCCAACTCCGGCGGCGTGGCCTGATCGGGCTTGACCAGGACCACGCCGGCCCGGCAGGTTGCCAGGAAGCGGGCGTACTTGGGGTTGGCCAGGAAGGCCAGGTCCGCGGGTCCGGCCTCCTCGATGCCCTTGATGCCCGAAACCTTGCGCTCGGTTGGCCCCTCCAGGCGGCCGCCCAGCAGGGCGGCCAGCTCTCCCAGGGTTAGCTCCATGCCCTTTTCAATCTAGGGATGGGTCTTGTCGTAGGCGGCGATCACCTGGGCGGTGACGTCGGAGCTTTTGGGGGAATACAGGGCGATGCGGGCCTCCAGGATCAGGGAGTAGCCCTGGCGGGCGCCCAGGTCGTTGATGACCTTGCCCATCTCGCGCAGGATCGGGGCGAAGGCGTCGCGCTGGGCCTCGCGGATCTCCTGTTGGGCGTCGCGCTTGCGGTCGTTGAACAGCCGCACCTTGCGCTCCAGGTCCCGCTCCTTGCTCAGCTTGGCCTCGGGCTTGAGCAGGGGCGCGGTCTTCTCCAGCTCCTGGCTGAGCCTCTGCACCTCGTCGCCCAGGCCCTTCAACTCGGCTTCGAGCTTTTCGGCCCGGCGCTTGAGCTCGGCTTGGGCCCGCTTGCCGGCCGCGCACTCGTTGACCGCCCGCTCCATATCCACCACCGCGATCTGCCCCTCGGCGCGGGCCGGGCCGGGGGAGATCCAGGAGAGACTGCAAAGCAGGGCCAGGCAAAGCAAGGCGATGAGGGTTTTCTCATGTTTCAACATTGGGAGTCGCTCCTTGGTGGCCAGTTCCGGCCATTCAACTAGAATATGCTGCCGATGGTGAATTCCCAGTTGGACTCGCTGTCGTCCGGCTTGGGATCGAGCACATAACCGTATTCCAGGCGCAGGGGGCCCATGGGCGAGTACCAGCGGATGCCGCCGCCCACGCTGCTGCGTATGTCGCTGAACTCGTAACCCTGGTCCTCGGTCCAGACGTTGCCGGTGTCGTAGAACATCACGCCCACCAGGCCGGCCTTGGTCAAGAGCGGGAAGCGGTACTCCACGTTGGCCAGGGCCATGCGCTCGCCGCCGATGCGGTCGTTGGTGGCCGCGTCGCGGGGGCTGACCGACTGGTAGTCAAAGCCGCGCAGGGTGTTGATGCCGCCCAGGAAGAACTTCTCGTAGATGGGCAGGTCGCCGCCGCTGTGCCCGGCCATCCAGCCGATGCGGCCATGCAGCACGAAGACGTGCTCGAACCACAGGGGGAAGTACCAGCCGGTGTCGCCGATGACCTTGGTGAAGGCGTTGGTGCCGCCCAGGGGGCCGCCGGCGTACTCCACGCTGATGCTGTTGTCAGAGCCGTGGGTGGGGTTGAACACGTGGTCGCGGGTGTCCCGGCGCAGGATGCCGCGCAGCGAACTGGTGGTGTGCTCGCCTTCCTGGTCGCGGATGATGCGGGCCGCGTTGTTCTGGATGTCGTAGATGTTGGCCACCTCGTAGGTGTAGTAGGTGTAGAACCGGGTGGCGCGCATGGGGGTGGGCCAGCCCAGGCGCAGGCGCCCGCCCACGGCTTCCTTGCTGTAGGTGAAGTACTCGCGGTCCCAATCGTAGAGGTCCACGCCGAAGCTCACCGGCTTGTCCAGGAGCCAGGGCTCGGTGAAACTGATGGTGTAGCGGTTGGACACGCCGCCGATCTGGCCGCGGAACTCCAACTGCTGGCCGCGGCCGAACAGGTTGCTCTCGGCGATGCGACCCATGAGCATGACCTTGTCCACCGTGGAGTAGCCGGCGCCGATGCTGAACTGGCCGGTGCGCTTCTCCTTGACGTCGATCTTCAGGTCCATGCGGTCGGGCGAGGAGCCCTTGGTGGTGCTGATGTGCACGTCCTCGAAGAAGTTGAGCCGCTGCAGGCGCATATTGCCCATGCGCAGGGAGCTGCCGGAAAACAGGTCGCCCTCGGCCACGCCCAGCTCGCGCCGGATGACGTTGTCGCGGGTGTGGCTGTTGCCGGTGATCAGGATGCGCTCGAAATAGACCTTGTCGCCCTTCTTGATGCTGAAGGCGATGGACACGGTGTGCTTGTTCTGGTCCTGCTGGATCTGGGGCCGCACGTCCACGTAGGCGAAACCCTGGTCGGCGTAGAGGCTGCTGAGGTAGGAGATGTCGGCCCGGAGCTGGTCGCGGTTGAACCACTCGCCGGGTTTGGTCTTCATGGCCTGGGCCAGCTCGGCCTGGGGCTTGATCATCTCGCCGGAGAGCGTCACGTCGGCGACCTTGAAGCGCGGGCCTTCCTCCACCGGTATCGAGACCACCAGGCCGTCCGGGCCGCGGGTCACGCCGGGCTCGCCCACCCGGGCGTTCATGTAGCCGTGGTTATAGTAGAAGTCGGTGAGCTTCTCCAGGTCCTGGTCCAGCTTGTTGCGCTCCAGGATGTTGCTCTCGGTCAGCCAGGTGAACCACCCGCTCTCGGTGGTGGACATGGCCTCCTTGAGCTCCTTGTCGGGGAAGGACTTGTTGCCGGTGAAGGTGATTGTCTTGATGAAGACCTTCTTGCCCTCGTCGATGTTGAAGGTCACCGCCGGGTCGCCGGAGGGGGTGGTGCCCACCTTGCTGGACACCTTGACGTCGTAGAAGCCCTTGTCGTGGTAGAGCTTGACGATCTTCTCCTCGGCCTCCTTGACCGCCTCGGGCTTGAAGACCGCGAAAGGCTTGATGCCGATCTGGTCGCGCAGGTCCTTTTCGTCGATGGCCTTGTTGCCGACGATGTTCAGCTCGCGGATGGTGGGTTTTTCCTTGACCACCACGGTGATGACCTTGCCCTGGGCGGTGTCCTTGGTCTCCATGCGCACGTCGTCGAAGTAGCCCATCTTCCACACGGCGCGCAGGTCCTCGTCCAGGCGCACCGGGGCGTAGGGCCCGCCGGCCTTGGTCTGCATCACCGCCTTGACCGCCTCGGCCTCGATGCGCTTGTTGCCCTGCACCTCCACCACGGCCACCTGCTCGCGGCCGGCGGCCAGGGTGCCCAGCTCCCGGGCCAGGCGGTCGGTGAGCCCCTGCAGGGCGTCCATGCCCGCGCCCTCGGCAAACACCGACTGGGGACGGCGCATGCCCAGCACGTCCAGGAGCTTGGCGTCCAGGCTGACGTTGTTGCCGATCTTGGTCAGCGAGCCGTAGATGGCGTACTCCGCCCCCAGCTTGCCGGCCAGGTTGCGGGCCAGGGTCAGGTCCAGGGGCTTGCCGGACTGGGCCAGGGCCTGGTTGACGTCAGCCGCATCCAGCACGGCCACGCCCTCGGTCCTGAGCTTCTTGATCAGCATCTCCTGCAAGCCTTGACGCATCTGGTCCAGGGGCTCGCGGCTGAAAACGTCGAAGGGGAAGACCGCCACCTTGGCCGGCTCCGCCGCCAGGGCCATCCCCGACCCAGCCCAAACGAGCCCGGCCAGCACCAAGAGCATCAGTTTCTTAAGCATGCCGCCCCCGATCCTTCCGTTGGTCCGCGCCACCCAACCTATTGTCCCGTAACTGATAGTTCCTCGACGCCTTAATGCTCTCGCCCCGGTGCGGGCCTTTGGTCATCACCTGGCCTGGACGCCGTTGGGTCGATCCGGCCGCGATGCCGTCCTGCCGATGAAAGGTTGCACGACACTAGTCCAGCGGGTAGATCCTGCCGTCGGCCAGCCGGACCCTGCGCCCCAGGATCTGGGCCAGCCGTTCGTTGTGGGTGGCCACCAGGGTGGTCAAACCCATTTCGGAGTTGAGGCGCAAAAACATCTCCTGCACCTTTTCGCCGGTCCGCTCGTCCAGATTACCGGTGGGCTCGTCAGCCAACAAGAGGCTGGGACGTAAAACCAGCGCCCGGGCCACCGCAACCCGTTGTTGTTCACCCCCACTGAGCTCCCCCACCCGATGTGCCTGGCGGTGGCTGAGCCCCACCTCGTCCAGCAGCTCCCTGGCCCGGTCCTCGGCCTGGCTGCGCGGCCAGCGCGCCACCAGGGCCGGCATCATGGCGTTCTCCAGGGCCGAAAACTCCGGCAGCAGGTGATGGAATTGGAACACGAAGCCTACGTGGCGGTTGCGGAAGGCCGCCAATTGGCGCTCCTCCATGGCCGCCAGATCCTGCCCGCCGACGGCCACCCGGCCCCGGCTCGGCCGGTCCAGTGCTCCAACTATGTGCAATAACGTGGACTTGCCCACGCCGGAGGCGCCAAGCACCGCCACCGTCTCGCCGGCATCAACCTTCAATTCAAGACCGGTCAAGACCTCCACCTCGCCGGCTGGGCCTGCGTAGGTCTTGTAAAGCTGCTCTATTAGAATGAATGGCGCCTTTTCTGTCAAGGCCTCTGCGCCACCCCGGTCGGGGTTTGGCTCACTTATGTGCCCGTGAACCATGCTCATTCGTAACGCAAGGCCTCCACCGGATTAAGGCGGCCGGCCGTCCGGGCCGGGTAGATGGTGGCCAGGAGGCTGATGACCACCGCCGCCGCGGCCACCAGCAGCACCATCAGGGGCTCCACCTGCACCGGCAGGGTGGAGAGCGGGTACACGTCGGCCGGCAGCTCGATGAACTTGTAGCGGGCCAAAAGCCCGCAGAGGATGAGCCCCACCGCCAGGCCGCCCAGGGTGCCGGTCACCCCGATGATCAGGCCCTCATACATGAAGATGCGCCGGATGCTCTGGCTGGTGCAACCCATGGCCTTGAGGATGCCAATATCGCGGGTCTTTTCCATCACCAGCATGATCAGCGAGCTGACTATGCCAAAGGCCGCCACCAGCACGATCAGGGTCAGGATCACGAACATGGTGATCTTTTCCAGGCGCAAGGCAGCGAAAAGACTGTGGTTGGCCGCCATCCAGTCCCGCTGGAAATAGCCCGGGCCCAGTTTGGCCAGCAGGCGGTCGCCCACCTGGCCGGCCGCGTAGATGTCCTGGAGTTTGAGCTCCACCCCGTTGACCAGGCCCTCCAGGCCCAGGAACTCCTGGGCCGCGGGCAAGGCGGCGTAGACCAGGCTGATGTCGAACTGGTACATGCCCGAGTCAAACAGGCCGACGACCCGGAAGGGCTCGCTCCTGGGCGCGCGGCCCACCGGCGTCTCCTCTCCCAGGGGATTAAGAAGCTCCACCACGTCGCCGGCCACGATGCCCAGGCGCCGGGCCAGGACCGCGCCCAGCAAAATGCCGGGAAGATCGCCCTTGCCCGGCGCGGCCAGGTCGTCAACCCTGCCCTGCACCATCATCTTGCTGAGGTCGATCACCTTGAGCGAGCCGGGCAGATCCACCCCGCGCAGGAGCACGCCGGTGGCCCCGCCCCGGGTCAAGAGCATCACCTGGCCGTAGACATAGGGCGTGGCCCCCAACACCTCCGGGTCGGCCAGGGCCGTGTCCACCACCCGTTTGGGGTCGTCGATCTGGCTGGCCAGCTTGTAGATGGTCAGGTGGCTGTTCAGGCCCAGGATGCGGTCCTTGAGCTGGGTCTCGAACCCGCCCATGACCGACAGCACCACGATGAGTGCGCAGACCCCCAGGCCCACGCCGGCCATGGACAACAAGGTGATGAGCGAAATGAAGGTCTGCCTGCGCCTGGCGCGCAGATAGCGCAGCGCGATGAAGACCTCGAAGGTCATCAGGCTTGCTCTGGCCTCAGGAGCGGGAACAGGATCACCTCGCGGATGCTGGGCTGGTCGGTGAGCAGCATGGCCAGGCGGTCGATGCCGATGCCCTCGCCGGCCGTGGGCGGCATGCCGTACTCCAGGGCCCGCACGTAGTCCAGGTCCATGAACTGGGCCTCGTCGTCGCCGGCCTCCCGGGCCGCGGCCTGCTCGCGGAAGCGGTCGAGCTGGTCGTCGGGGTCGTTGAGCTCGCTGAAGCCGTTGCCCATCTCGCGGCCGGTGACGAAGAACTCGAAGCGGTCCACGATCTCCGGGTCCAGGTCGTTGGTGCGGCTCAAGGGGCTGATGTCGCGCGGGTAGCCGGTGATGAAGGTGGGCTGCCAGAGCTCCGGCTCCACCAGCACGTCGAAGATCTTGGCCAGCGCCTTGCCCAGGCCTTCGCCGGGGCGGTGCACCCCGCCCAGCTCGCGCGATAGCCCCAGGGCCTTGTCCGCGTCAAAGAGCACCGAGGGCGGCACCCCGCCGATCTCCAGCAGGCTGGAGCGGAAATCCAGGTTGCGCCAGGGCGGGGTCAGGTCGATGGGCCGGCCCTGGTATTCGAACTTCAGGGCGCCCTTCACCGCCTTGGCGCACTCGCAGAAGATCTCCTCGGTGATGGGGATCAGGTCCTCGAAGCTGGCGTAGGCCTGGTAGAACTCCAGCATGGTGAATTCGGGGTTGTGGCGGACGCTGATGCCCTCGTTGCGGAAGTTGCGGTTGAGCTCGAAGACCCGGTCCAGGCCGCCCACGATCAGGCGCTTCAGGTACAGCTCCGGGGCCACCCGCAGGTAGAGCTTCATGCCCAGGGCGTTGTGATAGGTCTCGAACGGCCGGGCCGAGGCCCCGCCGGGGATGTGCTGCATCATCGGCGTCTCCACCTCCAGGAAGCCGCGGTCCTGGAGGATGCGCCGGATGGTGGCCACGATGGTGGAGCGGGCGCGGAAGATCTCGCGCACCTCCTGGTTCATGACCAGGTCCAGGTAGCGCTGGCGGTAGCGCTGCTCCACGTCGGTCAGGCCGTGAAACTTCTCGGGCAGGGGGCGGTAGTTCTTGGTCACCAGGACCCAGGACTCCACCTTGAGGGTCAGCTCCTGGGTGCGGGTGCGGAACAGCGGGCCCTTGACCCCGATGATGTCGCCCACGTCCAGTTTCTTGAACAGGCCGAAGCGCTCCTCGCCCAGCAGGCCCTTTTCCAGGTGGCACTGCAACGAGCCGGTGCGGTCCTGGATTTTGATGAAGGCCGCCTTGCCAAAGGAGCGGATGGCCATGATGCGCCCGGAGATGGAAAACTTCAGGTCGTCCATGGCCTCCAGGTGCTCGCCGTCCAGGCGGCCGTATTCGGCGCTGAGTTTTCCCACCAGGTCCCGGGGCCGGAAGGTGTTGGGGAAAAGCGACACCCCGGCATCTTTCAGCTCCTGGGCCTTCTGGCGGCGCTGCCGGATCAGGAGGTTGTCGTCTAGGATGCTCTGGTTCGCCTTTTCAGGTTGGGCGGGCTTTTGCTTCGGGTTATCAGGCACTTCATGCACTCCAGCCCCGTCCGGGCCGCTGATGGTCCCCTGGGACCGGGCCTGGCGGGTTTTGCCTTGAACTAGGCTACGTTATCTACGGCAGCCCCAGGCTTTTGTCAAGTGCGGCTCCTTACAGTATTTTTTGTGTCGCGCCATTGACACAAGGCCCGTGAATGGCCATATTTAGGCCGCAAAGGGACCCCAGGCCGAGCCTCAAGGTTTTGGCTGCGAGCTTACGAAGCGCGGGTTTGTCCCGTGTCTTTTATTCTAGGAGTATGGACCGATGCAGTGCACCACCAACCGTCCGGGCTCGGACTGCGCCTTCATGACCAACAAGGGCTGCAACTATGCCGGCGGCGCCTGTCACGCCATCGCCGAAGCCTGCCAGGGCTGCGAGCGCACCGTGACCGTGGGCGAGCAGGTTTATTGCAAGAGCTATCCTGACCCCGCCTCCAAATGGCGCTATGGCAATTGCAACTTCGCCACCCACATCAAGGCGGAGGTCAAGGAGGAGGGCAAGAAGATCAACCCCCTCAAGGCCTCCAAGCGCGCCTCGGGCAAAAAGAAGTAAGCCCGCCCTCGCGCGGTCTGCCAATACGAACCGGGGTCCCGCGCGGCGGGGCCCCGGTTTATTTGATCCTGGAGCACAGATGGCGAAGAGGGCGGGGTTTATCCCCGCCCTTCTTCCCGTCTTGGCATGCCGTCATTGAGTTAGCGCTGACTGGAGCTCAAACCGCGCGGCCGAAATCCCGGCCGATCACCCGCAGCATGGCCGGTCCGCCGCGGGGGTCTTCGAACATCTGCACCGTCTCGGGCCAGAAGGCCTCCACCGCCGCCGCCGCCGCGCGCAGCTCGCGGCCCAGGCCGGGCACGGTCAGGCGGCTCACGCCCCGGGCGCAGGCCATGGCGGCCAGCAGCATGGCGGCCTGGCCCGAGGGCAGGCCGGCCTGGCTGTCCAGGAAGGCGATGAGCGCCTCCACCGCCTCGATGGCCAGGCCCTCGGGCCGGCCGCCGCGGTGGCCGATGGCCGGAAAGCCCACCCGCAGGCCGCTGGCGTCCTCGGCCCAGACCAAGAGAGCCAGGCCGGTGCCGCCGCGGGCCCGGCGCAGGCGGGTCTCGGCCTTGAGCTCGTGCAGGCCCAGGCGGTCCTGGGCCCCGGCCAGGGCCTGCTCGGCCAGGTGCACCGGCAGGCCGGTGCTGACCAGATCCACCCCCACCCGCAACGGCTCGAACGGGCCCTCGGCCTGCAGGGCGCGCAGGCTGCCCGCGGCCTCGATGCGGGCCTCGGCCTCGCCGCCGCCGGCCGGATAGAAGCCCGGCGCGATCTCGATGTATTCCAGCAATAAACCCATCAGGCCCAGGTCCGGGGCCAGCACCCGGCTGACGAACTCGCTGGTGGGCCCGCCCAGCACGTGGGTGCCGCCGGCCAGGAACAGGCTGCTCTCCTGGCCGGCCAGGGCCAGGGGCAGCACCAGCGGCTCCAGCAGCCAGGCCAGGGGGGCGGCGTTGGCCCGCTGGTGGGCCACGTCAAAGGCATACTCGCCCGGCCGGATGGCGGCGGGGCGGATCTCCAGTTCGGACTGGCCCAGGTCGGCCCGAAAGCTGCCGCCGCTTACCACCGCGGTGGCGGCCACGGCGCTGAGGCCGCCGAGGCCGAGACCGGGCCGGGGGCGGGGATTGTCGTCCACCAGGCCTCGGCAGACCAGCCGCCGGCCGGTCACCGCCGCCAGGGCCAAGGCCGTGCGCAGGGCCTGGTTGCGGCCGGCTCCGGCCTGATTGAGGACCACGGGCTCGCTCACGCGATCAATCTCCTGCATACAATACGTTAACGGAAACCCAGAGTATACCGCAGGCGCGGCCGGCCGTCCCACCCCTTAGCGCGGGAAGTGCGCGTCACGGCCTCTGGATTGGCTGGCCGCCTGACGCAAGGTTGGTCGAGGTGGGAAATAATCCGCATGGAATGGAAAAAGGGGCCAGGTTGGGCAAGTGGCGGTGGCCTTGGCTTGGGAGGGAGGCGCGGCCATCCGCGCGCAACCCGCGCTCGACCGCGCTGCGGCGACACGGTCAGTGCACGGGTGCAGGCCTCCAGCCAGTGCGCGAGCAAGGAATCCAGCACGCCCTTTCCTGCATGCTCCTTGACCTCAGCGCCCTGGCGCCAGCGCCGCGCCAACTTCTTCGGCGCACGGGCGCAAGCCCCTGACCGGCCGGCTAGCCAAGGCAGCCGCCTGCTCTTTCATTTTCTTCCCTTCATGCGCTTCCCCCCCGGCCCCCTGGCCCCGCCCTTGCCTTCCAGGCCGGTTGTCCCCGGCCCAGGCCTGGGCTATGCTTGGTGCCGTCGCGCGTAACCCATTGCCGCCCCTTGAGCGAGGTCCGCCCTGCCGTCATGACCCAGCCCCGCACAGCCCCGCCGGCCTGGCCCCTGGGCGCGGCCCTGGAAAGGGTCGACGCCCTGCTGGCCCAGGGCCAGCCCGCCCTGCTGGTGGGCCTGGAGGCCTCGGCCCGGGCCTTTGCCCTGGCCCGGAGCTGGCTGGCCGCGCCGCGCACCTGGCTGGTGGCCTGCCCCACCCTGGCCGCGGCCGAGCACCTGTGCCGCGACCTGGAGTTTTTCCTGGCCGGCGCGGCCGGCGGCCGCTCGCCGGTGCGCCTGTACCCGGCCTACGAGGTCTCGCCCTACGAGGAGGTCTCGCCCCCGGCCGAGATCACCGCCCGCCGCCTGGCCGTGCTCTGGGAGCTGATCGCCGAGGAGACGCCGCTGATCGTGGTCACCTCCGCCCGGGGCCTCAGCGCCCGCCTCTGCCCGCCCGAGCACCTGCTGGACTGCGGCCTGAGCCTGGAGCCTGGCCAGAGCCTGGAGCGCCAGAAGCTCATCGACACCCTCCTGGCCGGCGGCTACAGCGCCGTGGGCCTGGTGGAGCAGGTGGGAGATTTCGCCGTGCGCGGCTCGGTGGTGGATTTCTACGGCCCGCTCCTGGAAGACCCGGTGCGGGTGGAGTTCTTCGGCGACGAGGTGGAGAGCCTGCGCAGCTTCGACCCGGTGGACCAGCGCAGCCAGCTCCCCCTGGCCGAGGCCACCCTGATCCCCTGCCACCCGGCCGACCTGAGCCCGGCCGGCGCGCGCCGGGCCGTGGCCGGGCTGCGCAAGCTGGCCGCGGCCGAGGGCCTCAGCTCCCGCCGCCTGGCCGAGCTGGTGGAAAAGGTCGAGCTGCGCACCACCTTCGCCGGCCAGGAGTCCCTGCTGCCGCTCTACTACGACCGCGCGGCCGATCTCTTCGAGTTCCTGCCCGAAAACCGCCTGCACGTCCTGGTGGAGCCGGCCGAGATCAACGCCCGGCTCATCGCCGAGGCCGAGACCCTGGACCAGGAATACGCCGCGGCCCAGGAGACCGGCCGCGTGGCCCTGCCTCCGCCCCGCCTGCGCCGCACCCCGGCCCAGGTGGACCAGCGCCTGGGCGAGCGGCCACGGTTTTTGAGCAAGGCCCTGGCCCTGGGCGAGCTGGCCGAGCCCGGCGTGGAGATGATCGGCCTGAAGGCCGGCGGCCACCCCGGCCTGCACGCCGACCTGGCCCGCAAGGGCGAAGGCTCGCTCCTGGAGCGCTTCGTGGCCTGGGTGCGCGGCCAGGGCGAGGACGGCCGCGACGTGTTGCTGGTCTGCCGTTCCCGGGCCCAGCTCGAGCGCTTGGGCGAGATATTGACCGAGCGCGAGCTGAGCGTGGCCAGCGTCTCAGCCCCGGCCCAGGCCGCCGCGGACCTGAGCGGCCAGGGCCGGCTCTGGCTCTGCCTGGGCAGCCTGGGCGCGGGCTTCGCCCCGGCCGAACTGCCCATCACCTTTGTGACCGAGGACGAGGTCTTTGGCGCGCCCCGGGTGGTGCGCCAGAAGGCCCCGCCCAAGCTCTCGGCGCTGTTGGCGGCCCTGGACGACCTGGCCCCCGGCGACCTGGTGGTGCACGTGGACCACGGCGTGGGCCGCTACGAGGGGCTCCTGAGCATGGCGGTGGGACCGGCCGAGAGCGATTTCCTGCTCTTGACCTACCACGGCGGGGACAAACTCTACCTGCCCGCCGACCGCATCGGGCTCATCAGCAAGTACCGCGGGCCCGAGGGCGCGGCCCCGGCCCTGGAGCGCCTGGGCGGCAAGGCCTGGCAGAAGACCCGCAGCCGGGTCAAGAAGGCGGTGGAGGCCATCGCCCGCGACCTGGTGGAGCTGTACGCGGCCCGGAGCTTCCAGAAGGGCTTCGCCTTTGCCCAGCCCGACAGCGCCTTCCGCGAATTCGAGGCCGCCTTCCGCTACCAGGAGACCCCGGACCAGGCCCGGGCCATCGAGGAGGTCATCGGCGACCTCACCGCCCCCCGGCCCATGGACCGGCTCATCTGCGGCGACGTGGGCTTTGGCAAGACCGAAGTCGCCCTGCGCGCGGCCTTCCTGGTGGCCATGCAGGGCCGCCAGGTGGCCTTCCTGGTGCCCACCACGGTGCTGGCCGAGCAGCACTACCAGACCTTTTTCGAGCGCCTGACCAACGAGCCGCTCATCGTGGAGTCCCTGAGCCGCTTCAAGACCGCGGCCCAGCAGAAGGCGGTGCTTAGCGACCTGGCCAAGGGCAAGATCGACATTATCGTGGGCACCCACCGCCTGCTCTCCGGCGACGTGATCTTCAAGGACCTGGGCCTGGTGGTGGTGGACGAAGAGCAGCGCTTCGGGGTGCAGGACAAGGAAAAGCTGAAAAAGCTGCGGCGGCTGGTGGACGTGCTGACGCTCACCGCCACGCCCATCCCGCGCACACTGCAGATGAGCCTGTCGGGCATCCGCGATCTCAGCGTCATCAACACCCCGCCGGCCGACCGCCAGGCCATCCGCACCTACCTGGCCACCTTCAGCGCCGCCAGCCTGCGCGAGGCGGTGCAGCGCGAGCTGGACCGCGGCGGCCAGGTCTTCTGCGTGCACAACCGGGTGCAGGACATCGCCCGCATCGGCCGCCTGGTCAAGGACTTGGCGCCCCAGGCCCGGGTGGGGGTGGCCCACGGCCAACTGGCGGAAAAATCGCTGGAAAAGGTCATGATGGCCTTCGTGCGCCGGGAGCTGGACGTGCTGGTGTGCACCACCATCATCGAAAGCGGCCTGGACATCCCCAGCGCCAACACCATCATCATCAACGACGCCGACAAGCTGGGCCTGGGCCAGATCTACCAGCTCCGGGGCCGGGTGGGGCGCGGCGGCGAAAAGGCCTACGCCTATTTGTTCGTGAAATCCGAGACCAGCCTGAGCCGCGACGCAGCCAAGCGCCTGAAGGCCTTGATGGACTTCACCCAGCTCGGCAGCGGCTTCGCCATCGCCATGCACGATCTGCAAATCCGCGGCGCGGGCAACATGCTGGGCGAGGTGCAATCGGGCCACGCGGCCGAGGTGGGCTACGAGCTGTACTTGCAGATGCTGGAGGAGGCGGTGGCCGAACTCAAGGGCGAGGCCGCGGCCGAGGGCCCGGAGCCGGAGATGCACCTGGCCCTGAAGGCCGGCCTGCCCGAGGACTACGTGCCCGATCCCCAGGTGCGCCTGGGGCTCTACCGCCGCCTGGGCGCGGCCCGGGGCCGCGACCAACTGGACGCCATCCGGGGCGAGCTGGACGACCGCTTCGGCCCGCCGCCCGAGGCCGCGGCCAACCTGCTCATGGCCGTGGAGCTCAAGGCGCTCTTGCGCCAGCTCTGGGCCACCCGGCTGGATCTCTCGCCGGCCGCGTTGCAGGTGCATTTCACCTCCTCGGCCCGCCTGGAGGTGGACCGGCTGTTGGACATGGCCTCCCGCGAGCCCCGCCGGGTGCAGGTGCACCCCGACGGCCGGGTGAACGTGGTGCTCAATCCGCGCCTGCCGCTGTGGGACCAGGCCAAGGATTTCTTGCATTCCATAGGCGCCCGTGGTAACTAACTTGCTTGTTATGTTGCCACTTTTGTGCAGAACCTCCGGCCGGGCCCAGAACGGGAGGTTTCTCGTTTTGGCCCTGGTCTGGCTCCTGGTGAGCCTGGCTCCCGGCTGCGGCCAGGGCCCCAGCCCCACCGAGGTGGCCAACGTGGAGGGGCGCTCCCTGGGGCTCAGCGACTTCCTGGCCCAGACCGCCTTCATGGGCCTGGGCAAGGACCCCACCGCCCTGACCCCGGACCTGCGCCAGGCCGTGCTGGAGACCATGGTGCGCCGCCGCCTGGTGCTGGACCAGGCCGAGAGCAAGGCCATCCGCCTGGAGCGCGACGAGCTGGACCGGGAGGAGGCCTCGCTGCGCCGGGGGCTGAGCGAGGAGGCCTTCGAGCTGACCCTCATCGCCCAGGGCATCGAGTACGAGGAGTGGCGGCGGGTGCTGGCCGAGGACCTGTTGATGCAAAAGACCCTGGACCTGGTGCTGGCCAGCCAGGTCCAGATATCGCCGGACGAGATACGCACCTATTACGAGGGCCACCGCGAGCAGTTCGAGCAGCCCGAGCAGGTGCTGGCCCAGCACGCCCTGGTGCCCACCAAGGAGATGGCCCAGGATCTGCTCACGCGCCTGAACCAGGGCCAGGACATGACCCAGGCCGCCGCCGCCCTGGGGGTGAGCCTGCCCGATGACGGCGAGCCCATCTGGCTCAGCCGGGGGCACATGCCCGAGGCCCTGGAGGACAAGGTCTTCGCGCTCTCGCCGGGCAAGCTGGCCGGGCCCCTGCCCAGCCCCTACGGCTTCCACGTGGTGCGGGTGCTGGCCCGGCGGCCGGCCCGCACCCTGGGCCTGGCCCAGGCCGCCGAGGAGATTCAGCGCCAGTTGGCCGCCGACAAGAAGGAGCGGCTGGCCGGCGAGTACATTGAACAACTGCGCCAAAAGGCCACAGTGCACCTGAACCCTGAATTCGCCAAGAGCGGCAAGTTCGGAACAGCGGGGAGTTGATATGCGCGTTCGCCTTTGCATGCTGGCAGCCATTCTTTGCCTGCTTTGGCTTCCCACCCCCAGCCCGGCCCAGGAGGTCAACCGGGTGGTGGCGGTGGTGGGCGATGAGGTCATCACCTCCCTGGACGTGGAAAAGGTGGAGCGCCAACTGCAGGAGCAGGTGGCCGCCGCCGCGGCGGCCCGGCCCGGCGAGCCCCTGCCCAGCGCCACCCAGGTGCGGCGCATGGCCCTGGACCGCCTGATCGAGGACAAGATCTTCGCCCAGGAGGTCAAGCGCAACCGGCTGGCCGTCAGCCAGACCGAAATCGACAGCTACATCGACCGCATCAAGGCCTCCAACCAGCTCAGCCAGGAAGAGTTCGTGGCCCAGTTGAGCCGCCGCGGCATCACCCTGGAGGAGTACCAGGAGGACCTGAAGCGCGAGATCCTCAAGCACAAGCTGGTGGACCGCAACATCAAGTCCCGGGTGGTGGTCAGCGACAAGGAGGTGGAGGACTTCTATCGCCAGCAGGAGGGCAAGTCCGGTCAGGCCGGCCAGGTGCGCCTGCGGGCGGTCTTCCTGCGGGTGGATGACAAGGCCGGCCCGGCCCAGGAGGAGCAGGTGCGCAAGCTGGCCAGCGAGCTGGAGGCCAAGGTGGCCGGCGGGGCCAATTTCGCCGAGGTGGCCCGCCGCTACTCCCAGGGCCCCGGCGCCGAGCAGGGCGGGGACCTGGGCCTGGTCTCGCCCGGCGACCTGCTGCCCCAGATGCGCGAGGCCCTGGCCAAGCTCAAGCCCGGCCAGGTCAGCCAGGTGTTCAAGGTGCCCGGCTCCTATGTCTTCATGAAGCTGGAGGACCAGGCCGCAGCCTCGGCGGTGAGCGGGCTCACCCCCCAGCTCCGCGAGCAGATCCGTGAAAAGCTGGAGATGGAGGCCATGGAGAAGCGCTTCCGCGAATGGCTGCGGGACCTGCGCGCCAAGGCTTACGTCAAGGTGATGGAGTAGGTCTGCGCCGCCGCCCTGTGCGGCCAAATCCGGCCGCCGCCGCCGCGCCATTCGGCCGGCCGCGGCGGTCGCGGCGTTGACGCCCCCCGCGGGCTTGGGTATATTCCCAGCTTGTTTTAATGCAGCAACGGAGGCATCGGCCATGCGCGTCCTGTCCGGAATCCAGCCCTCGGGCACCCTGCACATCGGCAACTATTTCGCCATGATGGGGCCCATGATCCGCTATCAGCAGGAGCACGACCTGTTCTGCTTCGTGGTCAATTATCACGCGCTGACCACGGTGAGCGACGGCCGCAAGCTGGAGCAGGAGACGCTGAACGCGGTGCTGGATTTCCTGGCCCTGGGCCTGGACCCCAATAAGGCCACCTTCTACGTGCAGGCCGACGTGCCCGAGGTCTGCGAGCTGACCTGGGTGCTGAACAACCACGCCCCGGTGGGCCTCTTAGAGCGGGCGCACTCCTACAAGGACAAACTGGCCAAGGGCTTCACGCCCCACAACGGCCTCTTTAGCTATCCGGTGCTCATGGCCGCCGACATCCTGCTCTACCAGGCCCACGCGGTGCCGGTGGGCAAGGACCAGAAGCAGCACCTGGAGATCACCCGGGACATCGCCATCAAGTTCAACAACGCCTACGGCGACACCTTTGTGGTGCCCGAGCCCTGGATTGACGAGGGCACCGCGGTCATCCCCGGCATCGACGGCCAGAAGATGTCCAAGAGCTACGGCAACACCCTGGAGATCTTCGGCGAGGAAAAGGCGCTCAAGAAAAAGATCATGAGCATCGTCACCGACTCCACGCCGGTGGAAGGCCCCAAGGACCCGGACCAGTGCAACGTCTTCAAGCTGATCAGCCTGTTCCTGAGCCCGGCCGAGCGCGCTGAGCTGGCCGGCCGCTACCGGGCCGGCGGCCTGGGCTACGGCACAGTCAAGAAGGAGCTGCACGGCCGCATGTGGGAGTATTTCGCGCCCTACCGGGCCAAGCGGGCCGAGTTGGCCGCCGACCTGGGCCAGGTGCACCGCATCATGCAGATGGGCGCGGACAAGGCGCGCGCGGTGG
Source organism: Pseudomonadota bacterium (assembly GCA_043805555.1). Classification (GTDB taxonomy): domain Bacteria; phylum Desulfobacterota; class Desulfarculia; order Desulfarculales; family Desulfarculaceae; genus JACRDC01. The sequence continues at coordinate 25,840 of JAZDHW010000213.1, read as the reverse complement.
CCTCGGTGACCTTGCGGGACGTGCGCCAGCGGGTGGGCCTGAATTACTAGCTACGTTCCCGGCTTCCCCTTTTCGCCAAAGGGCTGGCGACGCCACCAGCGCCGCCTGGCCAAGCGCCTGGCCGCGCCGGAGATGGCCCCTGCCCGCGCCCTGGCTGCGGACTACCAGGCCTGCCTGGCCCCGGCCCAGGCCATTTTCCGCCGCCTCTGCCCGGTCCTGTGCCCGGACTGCGCCAAGCCCTGCTGCCTGCGGGTGAGCACCCGGGGGGTCTTTGATCAGCCCGACCTGGTGGTCATCGCGGCCCTGAACCTGCCGTTGATTGCCGCGCCGCCGCCCAGCACCTCCGGTTGCCCGTTCCTGCTGCCCCAGGGCTGCGCCCTGCCCTGGCCGGCCCGGCCCTTCACCTGCCTGCACTACGTCTGCCCGCCCCTCACCGCGGCCCTGAGCGCCGCGGAAAAGGCCAGTGTCGAGGCCGGCCTGGTCCGCGCCGCCGAGCTGCGTTCGGAGCTGATGGCCGCCTTGGTGGATTTGCCGGGAGGCGATGAATAGAAAAGACGCCCTCTCACCCTGCCCCCTCACCCGGGGGCTGGGGGAGAGGGATGGGATAGATAGCCACGGACGGTTCGTACCAGCGCCCGTTGGCCGTAGGGCCTCCAAGCAATCAAGCAGTAAATACAAGTAATGGTCAATGCGAGGAGCAACCCGTCAGGGTTGCGACGCGGCAATCTCTTGGCTCCTTACTTCATGAAAAAAGAGATTGCTTCGCTGCGCTCGCAATGGGGGAAGGGGCGGTTGTCCGCCGGAGCGCTAACTTGTCATCGCGCCACCAGCAGGAGAAAAAATGGCGAGGCCCGGCCGCATCCGGCCGGGCCTTCATTCATGCGGCGATTAATGCTGCGCCTAGATTTCCTGGCCCTGGGCCTTGAGCTCCTGGCCGCAGGCGATGCCCTGCTTGCGCCCCACGATGAAGCACTGGTTGCAGGAGATGCAGGCGGCCGGCTGGTCGCCGCCCTGCTGCCAGTACTTGGCCAGGTGGGGCTGACGGATGAAGGGCCGGCTCATGGAGACCGCGTCGATCTCATCCAGGGCGGCCTCGATGCGGGCACGGCTGCGCCAGCCGCCCACGCTGATCACCGGGCAGGGCGCCACGGACTTGATGGCCTTGGCGTTGGGCAGGAAGTAGCCCTCGTCCTCCGGGCCCTTGACCACCCGGGCGCTGCCGGCCTTGCGCTCGGCCGGCACCCCGCCGCTGACCTCGATGGCGTCGATGCCTGCCGCGCCCAGCCACTGGGCCACCTGCACCGCGTCATTCAGCTCCAGGCCGCCGGGGAAATAATCGTTGCTGTTGAGCTTGATGAACAGCGGATAGCGCGGCCCCACCGCCTGGCGGCAGGCCTTGAATACCTCCAGGCCGAAACGGGCCCGGTTTTCCAGGGAGCCGCCCCAGTCGTCGGCGCGCAGGTTGGTGTTGGGGCTCAGGAACTGGTTGATCAGGTAGCCGTGGGCGCCGTGCAGCTCCACCGCGTCGAAGCCCGCGGCCTTGGCCCGCACCGCGGCCTTGGCGAACGCCTCCACGATGTCCCAGATCTCGTCGCTGGTCAGCTCGCGCACCTGTTCGTTAAAGGCCGGGTGCAGGATGGCCGAGGGGCCCACCGGCTGCTGGCCGATCCACTCGTGGTTGGTCTGGCCGCCGGCGTGGACGATCTGCAAGGCCACCAGGCCGCCGGACTGGTGCACCGCGTCGCTCATGCGGGTGAGCGGGCCGATCATGGCGTCGATGTGCGCGCCGGTCTGGCGGATCAGGCCGCGGCCCTCGGGTTTCACAAAGGCGTAGCCGGTGATGATGAGCCCCACCCCGCCCGCGGCCAGGTCGGCGGTGAGGTTGATGGTCTCATAGCTGGGGCTGCCGTCGTCGGCGGCCATGCCCTCCCAGGTGGCGCTGCGCACCAGGCGGTTGGGTATTTCCAGGCCGCCGAGCCGCCAGGGGGTGAAGATATCGGCCATGCTCCGTCCTCCGGATTGGTTGTGCCTCTAACTCTAGCCCCCGCCGGGCCCGCCGGCAACTTAATGGCCAAAAGAACGGGCGCGCGGCCATCGCGACCGCGCGCCCGTAGATGCTTAGGCTTGGCGAGGCCTACTTGACCATCACGTACTTGCCGTCCTTGACCTGCAACACCACCATGGAATCCACGCCCAGGCCGTTGTGGTCCTCAGGCGTCAGGTTGTACACGCCGCTGATGCCCACGTAGTTCTTGGTGGTCTCGATGGCGGCCTTGAGCTTGGCCGGGTCGGTGCCGGCCTTCTTCATGGCGTTGACCACCAGGTAGATGGCGTCCCAGGCGTAGCCGGAGTGGGTGTTGATGGGGTACTGGGCCCCATACTTGTACTGGTCGTTGTACAGCTTGACGAACTCGGCGATGACCGGCTTCTGGGGGTCGCCCTCGGCCAGGGCCTCCCAGGTCATCAGCTTGGTGGCCGGCATCAGGTCGCCCTCGGCTGCTTCGCCGGCCAGCTCCAGATAGCGCGGGCCGGGCAGGCCGTGGCACTGCACCAGGGGGGCCTTGAGGCCCAGCGCGTGGTGGTTCTTGCTCACGATGGCCCCGGCGTCGCCGATGGTCCAGCAGATGATGGCCTGGGGTTCGGCCGCGGCCAGCTTGGTGAGCTGGCTCTTCATGTCCACGTCGCTGGGGTTGAACTGCTCCTGGCCCACGATGCTGAGCCCCATCTCCGGGGCCAGCTTGCCCAACCAACGCAGACCGTCGCGGCCGAAGCCGTCGCTGGCGGTGATCAGGCCCAGCTTGGTCAGGTTGTGCGCCTTCAGGTACTCCAGCACCTTCTTGGCCGCGATGGAGGAGCGCTGGGGGGTCTTGAACACGTAGTCGGCCGTGCCGAAGTCCATGTTGCCGATCTTGCCGGTCATGATCACCGGGTCGCCGCCCACGGTCATCACGGTGGGGATCTTGGCCGCCTCCACCTGCTTCTTCACCGCCATGCCGGTGTCGGTGCGGGTGGGCCCCACCACCGCCGCCACCTTGTCCACCGCGATGAACTTCTTTAGCACCATGACCGCCTTGGTGGGGTCGCCCTCGGTGTCGCCCAGGATCAGCTCGATGGGCCGGCCGTTGACGCCGCCCTCCTTGTTGATCTTGTCCACCACCATCTGGGCCACCAGCTTGGTGGGGGTGCCGATGCCGGCTGCCGGGCCGCTCAGGGCGAAAAAGGCCCCGATCTTGATGGGCTCGGCCGCCGCCGCGGGCGCGGCCAAAGCCACGGCCAGGGCCAACGCCGCCAACAATGCCTGCTTTTTCATTTTACCTCCCCTTGTCCGCAAGTTATATCAAGCGTTATTACATGTGCTTGCGTAATTTATTCAAGTGATGGCTTAAATCGGTTACGCGCGGCAGCCACGCCAGTGGCCGCGCGCACCGCGCACGCCGCGGGGTGGTTTGGGTCTACGCATTGCCCTCCTCGAAGCGCTTGTCGAAAACGCGTTGGCTCTTGCGCTCGGAGCGCGGCAGGGTGCCGTGGTCCACCAGCTCCACCTCGGCTGTCACCAGGATCTGGCTCTTGATGGCGCGCTGGATCTCCTTGGCCACCCGGGCGTCGTCGCCGGGCGAAGAGCCGGGGATGCGCTCCACCCGCACCGTCATCCAGTCCTTGCCGCCGCGATGCTCCAGGATGATCTGGTATTCGCTGCCCACCCCGTGGCTGTAGCTCAGCACGCCGTCGATCTGGCCGGGGTAGATGTTCACCGCCCGGTACTTGATCATGTCGTCGCTGCGGCCCAAGAGGCGGTCGTGGCGGGGCAGCGGGCTGCCGCAGGGGCACTGGCCGGGGATGAGCCGGGTCAGGTCGCGGGTGCGGTAGCGGATCAGCGGCGCGGCCTCCTTGCGCAGGGTGGTCACCACCATCTCGCCGATCTCGCCCGGGGCCACCGGGGCCAGGGTCTCGGGGTCCAGCACCTCCAGGATGTAATAATCGGCCCAGTAGTGGATGCCCTGGTGGGCGCTGCATTCCAGGCCGGTGCCGGGTCCGTAGAGCTCGGTCATGCCGGGGATGTCGAAAAGCTCCACCCCGCCCAGGCCCTCGCTGATACGCCGGCGCATGCCGTCGCTGGTGCGCTCGGAGCCGTAGATGATCTTGCGCACCTGGCAGCGCTCGCTGAGTCCGCGGCGGTTGACCTCCTCGGCCATGAGGAGCGCCATGGAGGAGGTGCAGCAGAGCACCGTGGTCTGGAAGTCCACCAGGAATTGGCACTGCATGTCCAGGAAACCCGGCCCGGCCGGCACGGCCATCGCGCCGAAGCGCTCGCAGCCAAGCTGGAAGCCCACGCCGGCGGTCCACACGCCGTAGCCCACGCAGATCTGCACCCGGTCGCTGGCGGTGAGCCCGGCCATCTCGTAGCAGCGGGCGAACATTTTTGACCAGTCGTCGATGTCCCGGGCCGAGTAGCTCATCACCTTGCGCTTGCCGGTGGTGCCGCTGCTGGCGTGGATGCGCACCACCCGCTCCATGGGCACGCTGAGCAGGGGGAAGGGATAGCCCTCCTGCAAGTCGGCGGCGGTGGTGAAGGGCAGGCGCTTCAGGTCGTCCAGGCTCTTGATGTCCGCCGGGGCGATGCCGGCCGCCTCCAGGCGGGCGCGGTAGAAGGGGCTGCCCTGGAGGGCGTGGTTCACGGTCCATTGGAGGCCGTCCAATTGGATGGCCGCCAGTTCGGCCTGGCTGGCGAAGGAGGGCATGAAGGTCATGGCTAGCGGGCTCCATGCATTAAGGGATAGGCGTAGACCCCGGCGGTGAGGGCGAACAGGACGCTCAAGAGCAGGCCGACCGGGTGCGCGGCGCGGAAAAAGCGGAATTGCAGGCCCAGGCGCAACAGCCAGAAGGCGGTGAAGGCCGCGATGAGCTTGCGCCCCAGGGGGCCGGAGAGCAGCTCGGGCGCGAAGAGGAAGGACAGGTAGGCCGCCACGCAGAAATAGAAGACCAGGCACAGGTTCAGCACCTGCATGATGCCGCGGTTCACCGGGTCCAGGCCGGCCAGGGCCTTGTCCCATGCGAAAACCCGCGGGAAGAGCAGATGGAACCCGGCCCAGCCCAGGTGCAGGGCCCCGCCCACGTAGAGGCAGATCAGGGCGGCGCGGTTCATGCTTCCGGCTCCTGGCCGTTTTGCTCGCGCAGGTGGCTGATGAGCCACTGGCCGCCGCGCTCCACGTGCTCCTGGGCCAGGCGGCCGGCGGTGGCCGGGTCGTGGGCCTTGATGGCCTCCACCAGGCCCCGGTGCTCGCCCACCGACCAGTGCCCGGCCGGCATGTTGCTCATCATCACCCGGCTGATGCGCTCCAGCTCGTCCTTGAGCTCGCTAAGGAGCCGCTGCAAGAGCTTGGACCCGGCGGCCTGGTAGAGCAGGTCGTGGAAGCGCACGTTCAGCTCCAACAGGCGCTCCTCGTCCCGGCGGGCCAGGGCCTCCTCGAACTGCTCCAGGGACTTTTCCAGCTCGCGGATCAGCTTGGCCGGGGCCTGGCGGGCGGCCAGCTCGGCGGCGTAGGCCTCCAGCACCCCGCGCACGCCCATGGCCTCCTCCACCTCCTCGGGCGTGAGCGGGCGCACCTCATAGCCGCCGCGGGGGCGCTTGGTCAGGATGCCCTCCTGCTCCAGGCGGTGCAGGGCCTCGCGCACGGGCGTGCGCGACAGGCCCAACAGCTCGCCCAGGCGCTCCTCCACCAGGCGCTCGCCCGGGGCCAGCTCGCCGCGCAGCACCAGGCGGCGGATCAGGTCGGTGGCCTCCTGGCCCAGGGGCCGGCGGCGCAGGTTGGGCGTGGCGCGTCGCATTGCTCGGGCTCCTTTCCGAGGGCGACTACCGCCCCCTCAAGCCTCCTGGTCCAACTGGCGGTAGCGGGCCTCGGCCTCGGCGGAGACCCGCACCCGCTCCGGCCCCAAAAAGGCCTCGCGCAGCATCTCGTCGGCCATGATCTCGGCCGTGGCGCCGCTCATGCGGATGCGGCCGCGGGTGATGACGTAGCCGCGCTGGCTCACCCCCAGCGCGCCCAGGGCGTTCTGCTCCACGATGAGCACGCTGGCCCCGCTTTCGGGCAGCCGGCGCACGGTCTCGAAGATCTCGCGGGCCACCATGGGCGCCAGGCCCAGGGTGGGCTCGTCCAGGAGCAGCACCCGGGGCGCGGCCATGAGCGCCCGGCCCATGGCCACCATCTGCTGCTCGCCGCCGGAGAGCGTGCCGGCGGCCTGGGTCAGGCGCTCGGCCAGGCGCGGGAACAGCGCCAGCACCCGCTCCAGGTCGCGGGCGACAGCGGCGCGCAGGCCCCGCGCGCGGCGGGCGTAGGCCCCCAGCATGAGGTTTTCCAGCACGGTCAGCGGGCCGAAGAGCTGGCGTCCCTCGGGCACCTGCACCACCCCGGCCTCCACGATGCGGGCGGGCTTCCTCTGGCTGATCACCGCGCCGTCCAGTTTGATCTCGCCGGCGTCCGGCCGCAGCAGGCCGGAGATGCAGCCCAGCAGGGTGGACTTGCCCGCGCCGTTGGCCCCCAACAGCGCCACGATCTCGCCATGGCCCACGGTGAGGCTCACGTCCTTGAGCGCCCGCACCGGGCCGTAGGCAAAGTGCACCGACTCCACCCTAAGCATGGGCCGCCCGCCCCGTGGCCGCGCCGTGGCCGTTGTAGCCGTTGACCGGCGCTTCGGTGCCGCCCAGGTAGGTGCTGAGCACCTGGGGATCGTTCTGCACCTGGTGGGGGTCGCCCTGGGCGATTTTTTGGCCGAAGGAGAGCACCACCACCTGGTCGCTGATCTTCATGACCAGGGCCATGTCGTGCTCCACCAGGACCAGGCCCACGCCATGCTCGCGCGCGGCCGCCAGGGCCCGGCCCATGGCGTCGGTCTCGCTGGCGTTGAGCCCGGCCACCGGCTCGTCCAGGAGCACCAGGCGCGGCCGCGCCACCAGGGCCCGGGCCAGCTCCAGGCGCTTGCGGTCGCCATAGGAGAGCTGGCCGGCCGGGCGGTGGGCCACCCGCGTGAGATCCAGGGTCTCCAGGGTGGCCATGGCCCGGTCATGGATGACGCGCTCCTCGGCGCGCATGGCCGGCAGACGCAGCACCGCGCCCACAAAGCCCTGGCCGGTGACCGCGTGCAGGCCCACCATGACGTTTTCCAGCACGCTCAGGTGGGCGAAGACCTGGAGGTTCTGGAAGGTGCGCGTGAGGCCCCGGCGGGCCAGGCGGTGGCTGGCCAGGCCGGTGACGTCTTCCCCGGCGAAAAACACCCGGCCGGCCTGGGGGTGGTAGGCCCCGCTGATGCAGTTGATGGCCGTGGTCTTGCCCGCGCCGTTGGGGCCGATCATGGCGGTGATGGCCCCGCCTTCGGCGGTGAAGCTCACGCCATCCAGGGCGCGCACCCCGCCAAAGCTCATGCTGAGGCCTTCGACCCTGAGCAGGGGCTCCATCAGGCCCCCTCCCCGGCCCGCGCCGCCCGCGCCCCGCGCAGCCGCGCCCAGAGCCCGGCCAGGCCCTGGGGCTGTAAGATGAGCAGGATGAGCAGCACCCCGCCGTAGAAGACGTCCTTGTATTCCTCGAACACGTGCAACACCTGGGGCAGCGGGGTCAGGAAGGCCGCGCCCAGGAATCCGCCCCACAAGGAGCCCATGCCGCCCACCAGGCACATGCTGACCAGCTCCACCGAGGTGAAAATGTCAAAGCTCTTGGGCGTGATGATGCCGTAGTAGTGGGCGTAGAGCCCGCCGGCCGCGGCGGCGTAGGCCGCGCTGATCACGAAGACCGTGGTCTTGTAGGCGGCCACCTCCACCCCCAGGGCGGCGGCCGCGGCCGGGGCGTCGCGCAGGGCCCGCAGCCCGCGCCCCACCCGGGATTCGGCCAGGTTGCGCGCCACGATGAGCCCCAGGATGGCCACGGCCCAGACCAGCCAGTAGAAGGACTGGTCGTCCATGATGGTCCAGCCGAAGAGGCTCAAGGATGGGATGCCGGTCAGGCCGCTGGGCCCGCCGGTCAGCGCGTCCAGTTGCATGAGCAACGTGGTCACGATGAGGTTGAAGCCCAGGGTGGCCATGACCAGGTAGTTGCCGGCCAGGCGCAGGGTGGGCAGGCCGATGATGAGCGCCGCCAGGCTCACCAGCACCACGGCCAGCCCCATGGCCAGCCAGGGGTTGAGGCCGTAGGTGGCCGAGAGGATGCCGGCCGCGTAGGCCCCCAGGCCGTAGAACGCGGCGTGGCCCAGGCTGATGTGGCCGGCGAAGCCGATGAGCAGGTTCAGGCCGGTGACCACGATGAAATTCAAGGCCACCACGTTGAGCACGTTGAGGTAGTAGGGGTTGCCCACCAGAAGCGGCATGACCAGCACCGCCGCGGCCAGGGCCGCCAGTTGCAGCGCGAAGATGCGGCCGCCCCGGGTCATACCCGGGCCGCCTCGCCCCGGCCCATGAGCCCCTGGGGCCGCAGGAAGAGCACCAGGATCAGCACCACGAAGGCGATGACGTCCTTGAAGGCGCTGGAGATCACGCCCGCGCCCAGGCTCTCAAGGAGGCCCAGGCACAGCCCGCCGGCGATGGCCCCCACGAAGCTGCCATAGCCGCCCAGCACCGCGGCGGCAAAGCCCTTGAGGCCGATTATCACGCCCACGTGGTAGGAGGCGGTGGTGATGGGCGTGATGAGCATGCCGGCCACTCCGCCCAGGGCCCCGGCCAGGGCGAAGGAGAGGAGCACCATGCGGTTCACGTCGATGCCCATCAACGCGGCGGCGCGGGGATTGAGCGCCACGGCGCGCATGGCCTTGCCGGTCAGGGTGCGGTTGAAGAACCAGCCCAACACCGCGATGGCGACGAGGGTCACGCCCAGCACCCAAAGGTTCTGGGGGGTGACGGTCGCGCCCATGAGATGCAAGGGCACCTCCGGGCTGAAGGAGGGCACCGCCAGGGCCTGCTTGCCCCAGATTTCCTTGAACACCCCGCGCATGAGCACGCTGGCCGCCACGGTGATGAAGATCAGCACCGTGATCTCGCGGCTCTGGGCCGGGCGGATGGCCAGGCGCTCCAGGGCCGCGCCTATGAGCGCCGCCCCGGCCACGGTGAGCAGGAACGCCAGCGGCAGGGGCAGGCCCGCGGTGTGCAGCAGGCTGTAGAGCATGAGCCCGCCCAGGCTGAGAAAGTCGCCCTGGGCGAAGTTGACGATGTGGGTGGCGTTGTAGATGAGGCAGAAGCCCAGGGCCACCAGGGCGTAGACCGCGCCGGTGGTCAGGCCGCTCATGACGTACTGGCTCAGTTGCTCGCCGCTCACGCGCCCCACCAGGAAGATGGGCCGGTCTGCGGAACCCCGGCCCGGATTGTATTTCGTATACAGTATACGCGCAGAATCTACCGTCAAAGCGCGAGGCTGTCAAGCGCTGATTTGTTCGGGATGCCTAGGGGGTTGGCGGAGTTTCGGGGACGAAGGAGCTGGGCTTCTTGTCGCTGACGCGACCCGGACAGCGAGCTGTCCGGGCCACCCGGATAAGAGAGAAGGGCAAAGAGATTGCCTCGTCGCCTAAAGGCCCCTCGCGATGACAAGAAATAGCAGGGCCCCCCTCACCCTGCCCTCTCCCCCCAGGGGGTGGAGAGGGTGAAGACAGGGCAACGGCACGTGCAGTCAGTTGTGACGCGATTGCTTCGTCGCCCTGCGGGTTCCTCGCAATGACCCCCTTTCCCAAGTTTTCCTCCTCTCTCCGACCTTTCTTGCCCGCCTCCCGTGGGGCCGCCCCCCGCGCCTTAGCCCGGCCGCTCTTAAGGGAGCCGGCACGGACTGACTGCCGCGCGCGGTGGGTGGGTCGAGGTTAGGGCAGGGAGATGACTGGAAGGTAAAGAAAAAACCTGCATCGCCAGGGGCCATCACCCGCGCCGCCTCAAACCTGCCCCGCCAGAGCGCGCGCGGCCACCCGGTCGGCGACACCCGCGCCAGTGCGCGGTTTATGCGGCCGGCGTGGGTGCGCGGGGGCACGGTGCAGCCCGCTCCAGACGGGTCCGCATAACCTTGGCCGGCTGACGGCCGGCAGGGCGAGCCGCCACACGTTTCTTGTCGCTGACGCGACCCGGACAGCTAGCTGTCCGGGCCACCCGGATAAGAGAGAAGGGCAAAGAGATTGCTTCGTCGCCTAAGGGTTCCTCGCAAAATGACAAGAAATAGCAGGGCCCCCCTCACCCTGCCCTCTCCCCCCAGGGGGTGGAGAGGGTGAATACAGGGCAACGGTACGTGCAGTCAGTTGTGACGCGATTGCTTCGTCGCCCTGTGGGCTCTTTGCAATGATCCGTTTTTTGTAACGCCGTCAGGAGGCCGGCTTGGGAAGCGCAGGCAACAAGCAGAGAGCCAAGGCGCGTGTGGCTGAATCAGTCGGCGGGCCAGCAATGCGCCGGTGCGGGGGAAGGCGCGCCCTCCCCCGCACCGGTGATGCGGCAAATATCAGGCCGGGGCTAGTAGGCCTCCTCGTAGGCCAGGTCCTCGTCGGTGACCTTGTGGCGGAAGGTGATGTAGGCCCAGGCCTGGTAGATGATCACGATGGGCACCATGACCAGGGCCACGCCCAACATGATCTTGAGCGTCAGCGGGCTGGAGGAGGAATTGGTGATGGTCATGGACCAGGCCGGGTCGAGGCTCGACGGCAACAGGTTGGGATAGAGCCCGGCCACGCCGAAAAGCACGCAGCCCACGATCATCAGCGCCGAGGCGCCCCAGGCCTTGCCCCAGGCCTTTTGGGCCATGAAGACGCGGCTCAGGAACAGGCCGGCCACGGCCAAGAGCGGCAGCACCCAGAGCAGCATGTTGCCCAGGTAGTTGGCCCAGAGCCTGGTGTAGAACCAGGTGGCCACCAGGAAGACCACGGCCAAAAGGGCCAGCAAGGGCCACAGCTTGGCGGCCATGGCCCGGGCCCGCTCCTCCAGTGCGCCGGTGGCCTTGATGGCCAGCCACAGCGCGCCGTGGACCATGAACATCACCACGAAGAAGATGCCGCCCAAAAGGCCGTAGGGGTTGAGCAGGGTGAAGAGCGTGCCCTGGTAGACCCCGTCCTTGTCGATCTGGATGCCCATGAAGATGTTGGCAAAGGCCACGCCGAGCAAGAGCGCCGGCAGGAAGCTGCCCACCCACAGGCAGATGTCCCAGAGGCTCCGCCAGGCCGGGCTGTCCACCTTGCCCCGGAACTCGAAAGCCACTCCGCGCAGGATCAGCGCAAAGAGGAGCAGCATCAGGGCCGAATACAGGGCGCTGAACATCACCGCGTAGGTGCCGGGGAAGGCCGCAAAGGTCACGCCGCCGGCGGTGATGAGCCAGACCTCGTTGCCGTCCCAGAACGGGCCCATGGCGTTGTAGATCACGCGTTTGTCCTCATCGCTCTTGGCCAGGGCCGGCATCAGGGCGCCCAGGCCCAGGTCGAAGCCGTCCAGCATGAAATAGACGGCCCACAGCACGCCCCACAGCACGAACCAGATGGTTTCCAGCATGATCGACCTCCCTGCCCTTCTAGCGGGCCTTGACCGGCGCGGGGCCCTTGCGGGCGTTGCGGAACATGAGCCAGAAGGCGGCCGCGCCCAACAGGCCGTAGACCAGGATGAAGCCCACCAGGGTGGTGGCCACCTGGCTGACGGCGATGGGGCTCACCGCGTCCTTGGTTCTCATCAGGCCCCAGACGATCCAGGGTTGGCGGCCCACCTCGGCCACCAGCCAGCCGAATTGCAGGGCCAGGTAGGGCAGCGGGATGAGCCAGGGCATCAGCTTGAGCAACAGCGGGCTGGCCTGGGGATCCTTGCGCTTGATGAAGGCCCAGATGGAGATGAGGATGAACAGCGCGCCCAGGCCCACCATGGCCCGGAAGCCGATGAAGGTGAGCAGCACCGGCGGCCGGTCTTCCTTGGGGAAGTCCTTGAGGCCCTTGACCTCGGCGCTGAAATCGCCGAAGGCCAGGAAGGATAGCGCGCCGGGGATGGGGATGGCCTGGACCAGGTTGCGCTCGTTCTTCTGGTCGGGCCAGGTCAGCAGGTACATGGGCGCGGCCTTGGTGGTCTCCCAGTGGCTCTCCATGGCGGCCAGCTTGGTGGGCTGCTTCTCGGCCACCTCCTTGCCGCTCAGGTCGCCGTTGATGGCCACGAACAGGCTGAAGATCAGGGCCCAGGCCGCGGCCAGCTTGAAGCTCTTCTTGAACAGGCTCACCTCGTTGCCGCGCAGCAGATGCCAGGCGCTGATGCCCATCACGAAAAAGGCCCCCACGATGTAGGCCCCGCTCAGCGTGTGCACGAACTCCAGCACCGCCCACTTCTGGGTGATGACGGCGATGAAGTCATCCAGCTCGGCCCGTCCGTTGCGCAGGGTGTAGCCCACCGGGTGCTGCATGAAGCTGTTGGCGGCCAGGATCCAGTAGGCGCTCACGTTGCTGGCAATGGCCACCAACCAGATGGCGGTGGCGTGCATTTTGGGCGAGAGCTTGTTCCAGCCGAAGATCCAGACCGCGATGAAGGTGGACTCCAGGAAAAAGGCCAGGGTGGCCTCCACGGCCAGGAGCGAGCCGAAGATGTCGCCCACATACTGGCTGTAGCGCGACCAGTTGGTGCCGAACTGGAACTCCAGGGTGATGCCGGTGACCACCCCGATGGCGAAGTTGATCACAAAGAGCTTGCCCCAGAACTTGGCCATGCGTTTGTAGTCTTCATCGCCGCTGGTGACCCAGCGGGTTTCCATGATGGCGGTGAGGATGGACAGGCCCAGGGTCAATGGCACGAACAGGAAGTGGAAAAAGGTGGCTGCGGCGAATTGCAGCCGGGAAAGGAGCAATACGTCCATGACTCATTCCCTCCGCTAACCAGCACAGTTCTTGTCGACAATTCACAGCTATTGGTAATAGTAACTGTTATTATCGTTAGCGATTCCGCAGAAGTCAAAAGCTTTTTGCCGGCCAAGGGCGGGGCCGGCGGCATGGGATCCCCACTAAAGCTGCCTGCGCTGGATGATAGGCTCTCTCAAAATTGTAAGCCCAGGTTGGGGGCGGTGTGAAAGCTTTTTCGGGATTAAATTGGCGTCAGACGCAACGGGAGCGGGCCGCGGCGGACAGTTCGGCCAGGCTTGCGCATGCGAGGCGGCCCTGGCAAGGGAAGCTGGCCGTGCGGACGTCGGCGCTAAGCGCGGCCAAGCGCTCCGGACAGGGCCCGCCGTCCAAGAGCCCCAGGGTCCAGGCCGCGCGGCCAACCACCTCGGGGTCGGGGTGGGCGAGCAGATCGCACAGGTGCGCCGCGGCGCCGCACGAGGCCGCGCGGGCGGGATCGGCCTCGGCCAGGCGGCCCAGGGCCCAGACCGCGCCTGCCAACAAGGCCGGGTGGTCGAGCTGGCAGGCGCAGGGAACCAGGTAGGAGGCCAAGAGGCCCGCGAATTCGCCGGCCAAGAGTGGCGAGTGGTGCAGGATCTCGCCAAAGGCCTCGGCCGCGCCCCAGCCCATGGCCCCGGATTCCTCGTTCAAGGACCAGCGCAGGCGGCGGACAACCTCGCGGCCGGCCTCGGGCGCGGTTTTTGCCAACTCGGCCACCAGCGGCCCCAGCAGGGCCACCGCCCGCCAGCGCTGGCCAGCTTCTGGCCGGCTGAGCCCGGCCAAGAGCGCCCGGATCACCGGCTGCGCGGGCAGGGCGCGCAACTCGGCCAGGGCCGCGTCCAGGTCGAACCGGGCCTCGGGCGCGGCCAGGAGCCGGCGCACGGCCTGCTTGGCCAGGGCTCCGCTCATGTCGGGTCTCCGTCGATAATGGCGCGAGGATAAAACAAGGGCGCCCTTCCCCGCGCGGGAAAAGGGCGCCCAATCATGGCAGGAAAGGCTAGCCCTGGCTGCAGTGGCAGCGCACGCCGTTGGCGCTCAGACCGGAGGCCTTGACGGCCTGGCCGACCTTCTGGCCCAGCTCGCGGCACTTGTGCAGGGCGGCGTGGTCGGGCACGTAGTTGTGGCGCAGGCCCTCGTCCACGATCTCCAGCTTCATGTCCTTGAGGTACTCGTTGATGTGCTTGACCGCCTCGCCGCTCCAGCCATAGGAGCCGAAGGCCGCGGCCAGCTTGCCGGTGGGCTTGAGGCCCCTGATGTAGGTGAGGAAGTCGGCCATGCGCGGCAGCATGCCGTTATTGAGGGTGGGCGAGCCCACCACCAGGGCCTTGGCGTCCAGCAGCTCCGTGACGATGTCGCTGCGGTGGGTCACGGCCAGGTTCATCAGCTTCACGCAGACGCCCTCGTCCTGGATGCCGTCGGCCACGGCCTTGGCCATGTGCTCGGTGCTGTGCCACATGGTGTCGTAGACCACCAGGGTCTTGGCCACCGCCTCCTGGCGCGACCAGCGGTCATAGGCCTCCAGGATCAAGCCCAGGTTCCCCCGCCAGATGGGGCCGTGGTCCGGGGCGATGGTGTCGATCTCCAAGCCCATCTCCTTGACCTGGGCCAGGAGCTTCTGCACCAGGGGCGAGTACGGCAGCAGGATGTTGGCGTAGTACTTGGCCGCGTGGTGCATCAGCTCGGCCTGGTCCACCTGGTCGCTGAAGCGCTCGCTGGTGGACCAGTGCAGGCCAAAGGCGTCGGCGCTGATGAGCAGCTTCTCCTCCGGGATGTAGGAGAACATGCTGTCGGGCCAGTGCAGCATCCGGGTTTCCAGGAAATGCACCGTGCGCCGGCCCAGCTTGAGGGTGTCGCCGCTTTTCACCACCTCCACCGGCCAGTCCTTGTAGTGGAAATGGGCCTGCATGGCCTTCTGGCCCATGGGCGAGGTGAAGATCTTCTCGGGCTGGATCAGCTCGATGGCCTGGGCCAGGCTGCCGGAGTGGTCCATCTCCAGGTGGTTGACCACCAGGTAGTCGATCTTCTTGGGGTCCATGATGTTGTGGACCCGGTGCATGAGGTCGCTGAAAAAGCCTTCCTTGACCGTGTCGAACAGGGTGATCTTCTCGTCCACGGCCAGGTAGGAGTTGTAGGTGGTGCCCTTGTAGGTGGAATAGCCGTGGAAGTCCCGGATATCCCAGTCCACCGCGCCCACCCAGTAGATGTCCGGCTTTACCTCGATGGGTTTCATGTGCTCCCCAATATCGATATCACCCGGTCGGCTCCTGCCGGAGCCGCCGGGCGCAGGTTGGCTGGTTGGATTGAGCCGGGGCGGGTCCTAGCTCTCCGGCTCGAACTGGTCCTTGGTGGCGCCGCAGACCGGGCAGCTCCAGTCGTCTGGCAGGTCCTCGAAAGCGGTGCCGGCCGGGATGTTGCCCTCGGGGTCGCCCTTGGCGGGGTCGTAGACATAGCCGCACACGCCGCACACGTACTTTTTCATCGTTCGCTCCTTCTATGGCGCGCCTTAGATGTTTAGCCCGCCGCCGGCGGTGCGGGCCGGCGGCGGGGAATGATCCCCGGTCGCGGGCCTAGGCCTTCCAGTGGCCGTGGATGTTGCAGTACTCGCGGGCGCTGACCGCCTCGGCGTCGATCATGAAGACCGCCTCCGGGGCCTGGCCCGGGGCCAGGAACTGCATGTAGGCCTTGTCGCCGGCCACCAGCTCGATCCACTGGATGTAGTGCTTCTCTTCCATGGGGTGGGCCACGCTGCCCACCTTCACCTTGTAGCCGCCGTCGATCTTCTCGATCACCGGCACGTGCTTTTCCTTGGCCGCGTCAACGGTGTTCTCGGTCTGGAGCTTCATGGGCTGTCCGCAGCAGACCAGCTCGCCCTTGCCGGCAATGAGCATCTCGACGATGTTTCCGCAGAGTTCGCACTTGTAGACCTGCAGTCTCTCGTTCATCTTGCGCTCCTTCCTCAAAAAATGACGGGCCGGCGGCGATGGGCGCGCCTTCCGGCCGGCCGGGTGCTACCAGTTTTCGCCCTTCAACTCGAAATGGGCCTTGGGGTGCGCGCAGGCCGGGCAGCAGTCCGGGGCCTCATCGCCTTCGTGCAGATACCCGCAGTTGCGGCAGCGCCAGGTGGTCTTGGCCTCGCGCTTGAAAACCCGGTCCTCCTTGATGTTGGCGGCCAGGGCGCGGTAACGTTTCTCGTGGAAGCGCTCGGCCACCGCGATGGCCTCGAAGACCTTGGCGATGTCGCCAAAACCCTCCTCGCGGGCGATCTTGGCGAAGCCGGGATACATGATGGTCTGCTCGTAGTTCTCGCCGCCGGCCGCCTCCATCAGGTTGTCGTAGGTGGAGCCGATGACGCCGGCCGGGAAGGCGGCGGTCACCTCCACCTCGCCGCCCTCCAGGAGCTTGAACAGGCGCTTGGCGTGCTCCTTCTCCTGGTTGGCGGTCTCGTCAAACATGAAGGCGATCTGCTCGAAACCGTCCTTCTTGGCCTTGGCGGCAAAATAGGTGTAGCGGTTGCGGGCCTGGGACTCGCCGGCAAAGGCGGTCAGGATGTTCTTTTCGGTCTGGGTGCCTTTCAGGCTGGGCATGGCAAGCTCTCTCCAAAAATGCGCGTGTACATGGTCTAGAGCCGGCCGCGGCCGGTCTCGGTGATGGCATACTTGCAGCGCACCGGGCTGTCCACCAGGCCTTCGGCCTTGAGCGCCTTGATGGCGTCTCCGGCCAGCTTGGGGTCCAGGCCGGCCGCCTCGGCGATCTGTTTGGGGGCCTGGGGGGCGGCGCTGGCGGCCAAGGTCTTGAGGACCTTGCGGCCCGCCTCCTGCAAGAGGGCTGGGTCCTTGGGCATCAGTATCGCTCCACGGTTGTGGTGGGATCAGGACAGGGCGACGGCCGCTTCACGACAGGCCGGGCAGCGCCCCAAAAACTCCAGGCGGTGGCCCAGCACCTCGAAGTCGCTGTGGTCACCCACGGTCTGCTCCAACCCGGCCAAGGTGGGCATCTCCACATCCATCACCCGGCCGCAATCCAGGCAGCGCAGGTGGTAGTGGTTGTCCACCGTGCCGTCGAAGCGCATCTCCACCCCGGAGACGTCTATCTTCTGGATGGCGCCCACCCGCGAGAGGATCTCCAGGTTGCGGTACACCGTGCCCAGGCTGATGCGTGGCAGGCGTTTGCGCACGATCTGGCACAGCTCACCCGCGGTGGGGTGGCTCTTTAGTTTGCGCAACTCCTCCAGGATCACCTGGCGTTGCGCCGTCATTCTCAACCGTTGCGCAGTTTCCACGACCGCCTCCAGTTGATAACCATTCTTGACTCAGGGTAACCTTTCCGGCCCCTGCTGTCAATGGCGGGCGTCCCCCCCCCGGCTCATGGCGTCCATCCCGTCCCGGCGCATCTCCCCCGCCCGCACCGGCAATATCGGCCAGGCTAATCCCTTTGTCTATTTAGGGTAAACCAGGGTGGGTTGCCCCGCAAGACCTCATTTGCGACCAGTTTTGGTAGCCATGACCAGCTTGGGTTATATTTGAAGCAGGTTAGGCCCGCCGCCGCCCGGCCGGCCCCCGCAATCCCCAGCCCGGAGACTGTCATGCCCCAGCCCAGTTCGCGCCCGCCCGCCGTAATCCTGCTCTCCGGTGGGCTGGATTCCACCACCTGCCTGGCCCTGGCCATTGAGCAGGGCTTCGCCTGCCACTGCCTGAGCTTCCGCTACGGCCAGCGCCACGCCCAGGAGCTGGACGCGGCCCGGCGGGTGGCCGCGGCCCTGGGCGCGGCGGCCCACCTGGTGCTGGATCTGGACCTGCGGCCCATCGGCGGCTCGGCGCTGACCGCCAACATCCCGGTGCCCAAGGGCCGGGAGGCCGCGGAGATGGCCGTGGGGGTGCCGGTGACCTATGTGCCGGCGCGCAACACCCTGTTTCTCTCGCTGGCCGTGGCCTGGGCCGAGACCCTGGAGGCCACCGACATCTTCATCGGGGTCAATGCCCTGGACTATTCGGGCTATCCCGACTGCCGGCCGGAGTTCATCGCCGCCTTCGAGCGGGCGGCCAACCTGGGCACCCGCCTGGGTGCCGAGACCGACCGCCGCTTTGCCATCCACACCCCCCTGATCCGCCTGACCAAAGCCGGCATCATCGCCGAGGGCCTGCGCCTGGGGGTGGACTACGGCCTCACCCACTCCTGCTACGACCCCGGCCCCGATGGCCTGGCCTGCGGCCGCTGCGATTCCTGCCTACTGCGCAGGAAGGGCTTCCGCGAGGCCGGCGCGGCCGATCCGGTGCCCTATTTGGCCTAAATAACCAGGCTCTTAGCGCGCGATGGTGCCGGCCGGGGCCGGCGGCAGGTTCTCCGGCGCCACCGGCGCGCCGGCCGGGGCCGGCACCACGGGCAGGACCGGACTCGCGCCCATGGGCGTCAGGGCCCCGCCGGGACTGGCCGCGGGCTGGAACCGGGCCGGGGCCTCGCCGGCCGGGGCCAGGCCCTGGATCTCGCCGCCCAGGAGGTTGGGCCCGCTGCTCTCCGGGTTGATGCGCACAAAGGCCTCGCCCTGCACGGTGAAAAGTTGCAAGGGCCGGTGCACCCGGCGGTCGCTGCCCATGGTCAACTGGCCGGTGAGGCCGATCAGGTCCTTGATCCCGCTCAGGGCCACCCGCAAGGAGGTGCGGGTGCGCGGCGGCTCGGGCCCCTGCAACAGGCTGCGCAGGATCAGGGCGCTGTCATAGCCGTGGGCGTCGATGACGTTGGGCTCCTGGCCCAGGGCCTCGCGGAAGTCGCGCACAAAGGCCGTGGTCAGGGGGGCGGCGGCGGCCGGATCAAAGGCGTCGGGGATCACGCTGCCGCCCAGGTAGCGGCCGGCCTGGCCCAGCAGCTTGGGGTTGTGCCACAGGCTGGTGCCCAGAACGCTGATGCCGGTGATGTCGTGGTAGAGCAGTTGGGGCGCGATCAGGGCCGCGCGCTCGCTGCCGTCGGGAACGAACAGGGCCTGGAAGTCGATGACCGGCTTGGGCGAATCCGGCCGCCCGGTGCGGTAGCTGCCCGGGGGCAGGTGCACCAGTTGCTTGACATCGTTGGTGAAGTCGCTCTGGCTGGTCTGGTACCACAGGGTGCGCACCACGCTGCCGCCCCGGGCCAGCACCCCGGCGTCGAATAGCTTCACGAAGCCCTGGCCATAGGGCGTGCGCGGGGCCAGCACCGCCAGGCGGGTCTGGCCGCGGCGGTCCATGACCTCGCTCAAGAGGGCCTCCACCTGGTCGGCCGGGGTGAAGAAGTTCTGGAACACGTAGTCGCCGGCCTGGGTCACGCCCTCCTGGGGACTCAGGACCATCAGCGGCACCTTGTTCTCCTGGGCGGCGCGGGCCGCGGCCAGGGAAGTGGCCGCGTCCAGGGGGCCGATGATGGCAATGACCTGGCGCTCCTTGGCCAGGCGGGTCACGGCCTCGGCCGTGCGCCGGGCGTCGCCCTCGCCGTCCTCGATGTACAGGGTCAGGGCCCGGTCGCCGTCGCTGAACAGGCCCAGGCCCAACTCGATGGAGGCCAGCACCCGGCGGCCGTGGGCCGCGTAGTTGCCGCTGAGCGGCAGGATCACGCCCACCGCCCGGGGCTGCACCGACTCGGCCGCCTCGCGCTCGCGGTCCAGGCTCTGCATCAGGGGCCACAGGGGCTGGGACTCGGGCATCTGCTTGAATTCGCGCACGGTCTGCTCGGCCTGCTCCAGCTTGCCCTCGCGCAGGCGGCTCTTGGCCAGGCCCAGCATCAGGGCCGCGCGCACCTGGGGCGCGGCCGGGCTGGCCATCAGCGGCTCGACTTCGGCGCTGGGGGCCTTGCCGGCCACCTCCACCAGGCGCCGCGCGATGGCCGCTTGCTCAAAGGCCGGCGAATCGGCCGACAGGCGCACCAGGTTGGCCGCGGCCGCCGCGTACTGCTCCTGGGCCTCCAACAGCTCGGCCAGCATCTGCACCGCCTGGCGGCGCTGGTCCACGCTCAAGGGTGCCGGCGGGGTAATCAGCAGCGTGCGCAGGCGATTGGTGGCCTCCACCAGCTTGCCCTGGTCCCGCTCCAGGCGGGCGGCCAGCAGACCGGCGTCCACCCGCACCGCGCCCGGCGCGCCCTGGGCGGCCAATTGGCCAAGAACCTGCTGGGCCTGCTCCCTTTGGCCCTGGGCGGCCAGGGCCTTGGCCAGGCCCAGGCGGGCCTGGGCGGCCTGGTCAAAGCCGGGATTGCCGCGCAACGCGGCCCGGAAGGCGTCGCCGGCCTCCAGGTTGCGGCCCTGGCCCAGGGCGTCCTGGCCCAGCCGTATGAGGGCCGCGGTCTCGTCCACGGCCGTGGGCCGGGGCGGCAAGGACACCGCGGAGGGGGCCGGAGCCGGGACGCAGCCAGCGGCCATGAGGAGCAGCAAGGCCGATCCCGCCAACAACCAATGTCTGAGGCGCATGCTCACCTGCCGTGAAAGGGCTAGCGGCCAAAAAACCCACGCCCCCGGCCCGGAACCGGAGTTCCGGGTCCGGGCGGGGGCGCGTCGATTATACCGCAAGGGGGCGGACGCTACTTCTTGACCTCCTCGAAGTCGGCGTCCACCACCTCCTCGTCGCCGGATTTGCCGCCCGCCGCCCCGCCGGGCTGCTCTGCGCCCGCGCCGCCCGGACCGGACTGGCCGCCCTGGCCCGCGGTGCTGGCCGAATACAGGGCCTCGGCCAGCTTGTGGCTGGCCTGGGTCAGCTCGGCCACGGCCGCCTCGATGGCGTCCTTGTCCTCGCTCTCCAGGGTCGTTTTGACCTTGGCGATCTTGTCCTCGGCATCGGCCTTCAGGGCCGGGTCCACCTTGTCGCCCAGCTCCTTGAGATTCTTCTCCACCGCGTAGACCAGGCTGTCGCCCTGGTTGCGGGCGTCGATCAGCTCGCGGCGCTTCTTGTCGTCGGCCGCGTGCATCTCGGCGTCGCGGATGGCCTGCTGGATCTCTGCCTCGCTCAGGCCGGAGCTGGCCGTGATCTTGATGGACTGCTCCTTGCCGGTGCCCAGGTCCTTGGCGCTGACGCTGACGATGCCGTTGGCGTCGATGTCAAAGGTGACCTCGATCTGGGGCACGCCGCGGGGCGCGGGCGGGATGCCCACCAGCTCGAAACGGCCCAGGGTCTTGTTGCCCCCGGCCATCTCGCGCTCGCCCTGCAAGACGTGGATGGACACCGCCGGCTGGCTGTCGGCCGCGGTGCTGAAGATCTGGCTCTTGCGGGTGGGGATGGTGGTGTTCTTCTCGATCAGCCGGGTCATGACCCCGCCCAGGGTCTCGATGCCCAGCGACAGCGGGGTGACGTCCAGGAGCAGCACGTCCTTGACCTCGCCGCCCAGCACGCCGCCCTGGATGGCCGCGCCGATGGCCACCACCTCGTCGGGGTTCACGCCGCGGTGGGGCTCCTTGTTGAACAACTCCTTCACCTTGGCCTGCACCCGGGGCATGCGGGTCATGCCGCCCACCAGGATGACCTCGTTGATCTCGGCCGGGCTCAGGCCCGCGTCCTTCATGGCCGTGCGGCAGGGGCCCTCCACCCGGGCGATGAGATCCTCCACCAGGGATTCCAGCTTGGCGCGGGAGAGCTTGACGTTCAGGTGCTTGGGCCCGGACTGGTCGGCGGTGATGAAGGGCAGGTTGATGTCGGTCTCCATGGCGGTGGAAAGCTCCATCTTGGCCTTTTCCGCCGCCTCCTTGAGCCGCTGCAGGGCCATCTTGTCCCCGCGCAGGTCAATGCCCTGGTCCTTCCTGAACTCGTCGGCCAGCCAGTCGATGACCTTGAGGTCAAAGTCCTCGCCGCCCAGATGGGTGTCGCCGTTGGTGGATTTCACCTCGAAAACGCCGTCGCCCAGCTCCAGGATGCTGATGTCGAAGGTGCCGCCGCCCAGGTCGAAGACCGCGATCTTCTCGTCCTTCTTCTTGTCCAGGCCATAGGCCAACGCCGCCGCGGTGGGCTCGTTGATGATGCGCAGCACGTTCAGGCCCGCGATGCGGCCGGCGTCCTTGGTGGCCTGGCGCTGGCTGTCGTTGAAGTAGGCCGGCACGGTGATCACCGCGTCGGTGATCTTCTCGCCCAAAAAGTCCTCGGCGGTCTGCTTCATCTTGCCCAGAACCATGGCGCTGATCTCGCCGGGCGAATACTCCTTGCCCTGCACGTTGATGTGGGCGTCGCCGTTGCTGGCCTGGACCACCTCGTAGGGCAGGATCTTGAGGTCCTCCTGGACCTCCTTGGAGCCGAACTTGCGGCCGATGAGCCGCTTGACCGCGAAAACGGTGTGCTTGGGGTTGGTGATGGCCTGGCGCTTGGCCACCTGGCCCACCAGCCGCTCGCCGCTGTCGGTGATGGCCACCACGCTGGGGGTGGTGCGGCTGCCCTCCTGGTTGGTGAGCACCTTGGGCTCGCCGCCCTCCATGATGGCCACGCAGGAGTTGGTGGTGCCCAGGTCGATGCCGATGATCTTACCCATCTTCAGAATGCCTCCCAAATTGAGAAATGCCGCGCCAGGCGGGCGTCAGCTCACCTTGATCTTGACTTCAGCGCCCTCGTCGTCGCTGGGGGCGGGTCGCTTGCTCACGATGACCATGGCCGGCCGCAGCAGGCGGCCCTGGAACAGATAGCCCTTGCCCAGCTCGCTGAGCACCGTGTTCTCCTCGGCCCCGGCGTCCTCCTGCTGCATCATGGCCTCGTGCACCTCGGGGTTGAAGGCGAGCCCCACCGCCTCCACCCGCTCCAGGCCGTGACGCTCCAGGGTCTTGATCAGCTCCTGCAGGGTCAGGCCCACCCCCTGGGCCAGGGGGCCGCCGGCCTCGGCCTCGCCCAGGTGCTCCAGGGCGCGCTCCAGGTTGTCCACCACCGGCAGCAGGTCCCTGACCATGCCCTCGTTGGCCCGGCGCAGTTGGTCGGCCTTGTCGCGCTCGGTGCGCTTCTTGAAATTCTCTGTCTCGGCCATGACCCGGAGCAGGCGGTCCTTGAGTTCGTCGCGCTCGGCCAAAAGGGCCAGCAGGTCGGCGTCTGCCGTCTCGGCCGCGGCGGCCTCGGCCGCGGCGGCGGCCTCCTCCGGGGTGGGTTTGTCGATCTTCTGGCTCACGAAAAGCTTCTCCTTTTAGCGTGCGCTGGGGCGGCTTGTCAGTCGCGGGAGCCCAGGATGCGGCTGACCAGGCGCGCGGTGTAGTCCACCAGGGGGATGATCTTGGAATAATCCATGCGCGTGGGGCCGATGACCCCCAGGGCGCCGGCCGGCCGCTCCACGTTGCCATAGCTGGCCGTGACCGCGGTGAGCCCCTCCAGCCCGGTCATCTCGGCCTCGCTGGCCATGAGGATCTGCACCCCCGGCGCGGTCAGGGAGCGCTCCAACAGCCGAAGCAGGGTCGAGCGCTCCTCAAAGGCCTGGAAGATGACCTTGAGCCGGGCCACGTCGGTGAACTCCGGCACGCCCAGCAGGTTGGCCTGCCCCTCCAGGTAGACGTCTCCGGCCTCGCCCTGGGGAAATGCCCGGCGGCCCAGGCGCAGGGCCCGGCCCATGACCCGGTCGAAGCGCACCTTCTCCCGGGTCATCTCGCGTTCCAGGCGCTCCCTGACTTCATTCAGTGTAAGGTCGGCCAAGAGTTCGTTCAAGTAGCGCGTGAACCGGTCCAACTCATCCTGGCTCAGCTCGGCCTCGGCCTCGATGATGCGGTTTTCCACATGCCCGCCCCTGGCCGAGAGCACCACCAGGATCAGCCCCGGCTGCAGCAGCACGAACTCCATGCGCCGGAAGAACTCCTGCTCCGGGGCCTGGGCGGGCGCGGGCGCGGCCACCACCGCCGCCTGCTGGCTGACCGCCGACAGCAGCCGGCCGGTGGCCTTGAGCACGTGGCGCAGGTCGGCCTCTTCCTGGCCGCGCAGGGCGCGGTTGATGCGGGCCTTGAAGGGCTCGTCCAGGTCGCGCACCTCCAGGATGGAATCCACGTAGAAACGCAGGCCCTGGGGGGTGGGCACCCGGCCGGCCGAGACATGGGGCTGGGCCAGGTAGCCCATCTCCTCCAGGTCGGCCATGACGTTGCGGATGGTGGCCGGGCTGACGTTGACGCCCTGGAGTTTGCTGACCGTGCGCGAGCCCACCGGCTCGGCGGCGGCGATGTAGGTGGCTATCACGGCCGAGAGGATCAGCTTCTCTCTTTCGGAAAGCCCTTTTGGCACGGCAGGTTGCCCCCTTAGCACTCAGCGGGTTGAAGTGCTAGCAAAAAATAACCACCCCAGGGGGGGCTGTCAAGCTTGGGCGGGATTTACTTGGCGCGCAATCAGGCCAGGGCCAGCCATTCGCGCAGGCTGAGCACCAGGCCCAGGTCGGCCGCGGGCAGACCCAGGTCCTCCAGACGGATGTCCTGGATCGCCCGGGCCGCCTCCTGGCGCTGCTCGTCGGTGGGCTCGGCGGCCTGGTGGCCGTCCGGGCCGGCCCAGCCGCCCAAGAGGCGCACCGCGGCCTCCAAGGCCTCGGCCAGGCTGATATTGTCGCCCTCGCGGCACAGGCGGGCCGATAGCGCGGCGGCCTGGCCGGCCAGGCGGCGATCCACCGCGGCGTAGGCCGCCAAGGCCAGCTCGGGCGCGGCATCGCGGGTGTTCTCTGCGATCTCGGCGTCGTCGCCGCCCTGGGGCTTTTGCAAAAAGCCCTCGGCCCCGGCCAGGCCCAGGGCCACGGCGTCGGCGTACAGGGCCTTGCGCGAGAAGCCCAGGGCCGCGGCGGCGGGGAACTCAGCGCGCACCTGGCGCAGGTTGTGGAGGCCATAGGCCCGGCCCTGGCCCAGGCTGGCCGCGGCCGCGCTAAAGGCCCCCTGCCAGCGCTCCACCTGGGCGTAGAGCCGGCGCAGGTAGAGATTGGCCGCCTGGCCGGGGTCGCCGGCAGCGTCCAGGCCGGCGTAGAGGCTCTCCAGGGGCGGGGTTTTTCCCAAAAGCCCCTCCAGCACCTTCTGCTCGGGCAGGATGCCGTTGGGCTCCTCGGCCGGGTCGCGGCCGTAAATATCCAGCAAAAAGCAGAGCGGACGCCGGCCGGCCAGGGCCTGGGCCGCCTCGTCGAAGTTGGTGGCGTATATGAACTCGGCCCGCGCAAAGGCCGGGGCGGCGTTGGTCTTGAAGTTTTCCAGCTCGAAACGGGTGTCGTCGATGAACACAAAAACAGCTTTCACGCCAGCCTCCCGGTTGCGCTCAGCTTCATTGTTAACATCCCCCGCGGTGGCTGGCAAGCCGCCGGCCCGACTTGACCGCGTGGAGGCGGCGTGCTAGTAATCACCTACATTGGCAAGGTGTTAATCCCAGCCTGCCGCTGGGCAATGCCCGGCCGGCGCAAGGAGGCTCCATGAAAAACGTGGCGATCATCGGTTGCGGGTCCTACATGGACGCGGGTTACGGCTGCGTGGGCGAGTGGCGCTGCCTCAAATCGGCCGCCATGGGCGATGGCAAGTTCGCCGGCGAGCCGGTGGCCGTGGTGGGCTTCATCAAGTGCGAATGCCCCGGCCGGGCCACGGTGCCCAACCTGGGCCACCTGATCAAGGCCACCGGCATCACCCCGGACGCGGTGTATTTGTCCTCGTGCATGGTGGGGGCCAAGCCGGCCTGCCCCTACATGGCCCTGGAGGACAAGGTGGCCTTCATCCAGGAAAAGACCGGCCTGCCCGTGATCCAGGGCACCCACGACTACCATTAGTCAGTCCTTTTATTAGTAAGAAGAAGGCATGCCCGCGGGCGTGCCTTCTTCTTTCAGGAAACCCCGCCCTCCCCTGCTCCCCCTTTGCGCCCATGCACCCAACGCCGGCAGCCGGGCCTGTCCTGCACCGTCATCCCGGCCGGATTTTTTTCGCCGCGCCTGGGCAGGCCGCGCGCACGGCCGCCGACGCCCCGCCCTTGGTTCCGCCTGCCGGAAATGCGCCTAACAATACGTTTTTATTCTAATTGCCACGGTGCAAAATGCGGCGGACCGCCTTGTATCCAACCTGACGGTGGTTTTGCCATCGGCCCGGCCGGTTCCAATGCGG
>JAZDHW010000212.1:0-6096 GCA_043805555.1 Pseudomonadota bacterium | reverse complement strand
CGCCGGGCTGGGCGCCCAGGGCGCAGGCGTCGTGGCGGCGGCGGCCGGGGGCGGCCGGCGCCTGGGTCGGGTCCGGGCGCAGGATCAGGTCGAACTGGTAGGGGGCCGGGTCGAAAAGCGGGGCCTCGACGGCCGAGAACTCCAGGGCCAGACCGCCGCGCTCGGCGGCATAGTCGCGGAAAAAGTCCGCCGGCACGTAGAGGTCATCGGCCATGTCCCGCCGGGCCGGCAGTCCCCGGCCGGCGTGGTCGCGGGCATAGGCGGCCAGGTCCGCGGCCAGGGCGTCCCTGCGCTGGAGGTCCCAGATGCTGCCCAGGAAGACCGCGCCGCCGGGGGCCAAGAGGGCCAGCACCTTGGCCAGCACGTCGCGCAGGTAGGCGTAGCCGGGAAAGCTCTCCACCACGCTGTTGATGATCACCAGGTCGAAGGAGCCGGGCGGGTGGACGTCCACGTCGTGGGCGGCCAGTTGCCGGGTGGTCACCTGGTCCAGGCCGTGGGCCAGGGCGTAGGCCTCCACCCGCTCCAGGTTGCGCCGGGCGATGTCGGTGGCCAGGTAGGAGCCGCACAGCGGGGCCACCTGGCGCATGGTGAAACCCGAGGCGCAGCCGATCTCCAGCACCCGCGCGCCGGGTTTGATGAGCGGGGCCGCCTTGCGCCGGGCGTTTTTGCCGAAGTTGGCCATGGCCTCTGCCGGCAGGGGCTGGCCGCTGAAGGCGCTCTTCCAGCCGCCGGCCAGGATGTCGTCGGCCCCGTCGCCGGCCAGGTGATCCCACAGCTCCAGGGACATCAGCGCGCCGGGGCTTTCCACCAGGGCGTCGATCTCCCCGGCGTCCATGGCCAGGATGTGGGTGAGTCCGGGGCAGAGCCATTGCAGCCGGTGCAGGTCGCCGGCCAGGTCGGCGGTGCTGATCAAAAGCCGCGCCCCGCAGAGATCCAGCAGGCGGCGGCGGCTGGCCAGGGGCAGCTCGGGCTCGATGGGCGCGTAGGCCGCGCCGGCCTTGATCACGCCCAGGGCCGCGGCCACGAATCCGCGCCGGCGGCCGCACATGATCCCCACCACCGCCTTTGGCCCCAGGTCCAGGCCGTGCACGAAGCGGGCGATGCGGTCGGAGAGCCGGTCCAGCTCGGCGTAGGTGAGGCTGCCCTCTTCGTCAGCCACGGCAACGCGGCCGCTGGCCCAGGCCATCACCGCCGCAAAGCGCTCGGTGACCGTGGTGCGCGCGTGCGCGCCTGCGGCGGCGGCGGTCGGCTCCGGCGCGGGGGCGTCGTCGAAATCGAAATCAGCGATCTTCACTGTGCGGCATCCCCTTGGGAGGCGTCCCGAGCCGTGGCCAGGGCCGCGGCGGCGGCGCGCTCGGCAAAGCGCGCGTAATAGCCCAGCCAGCGCTCGGCGGTGGCGGCGTCCAGGATATCAGTGTCGTACTCCAAATGCAGCTCGGCCCGGCCGGGCTCGTCGATGAAGAACAGCAACAGGTCGTGCTTGGCCGTGGGCGAATCGATCAGCGCCTGCAACGCGGCCTGCCACTCAGGATTGCCGGCCTTCATCGGCAGGCTCGGACCGTCGGCGGCCAGCCGGCCGAAGTTCTGGTATTCGAAGACCACGTTGGTCAGCGGCTGGCGGTTGCCCTGGCGGCGCGGGGCCACGTCGCGCACCAGGCGGTCGAAAGGATAGTCGCGCCGCTCCAGGGCCTCCATCATGGCCGCGTGGGCCTGGTCGATGAGCGCCTCCAGCTCGGTGGTCTCGTCCAGGCGCAGGCGGACGGGCAGCACGTTGACGAAAAAGCCGACCAGGCCCTCCAGCTCGGCCCGGTCGCGGCCGGCCGAGCCCATGCCCAGCACCAGGTCCGCCTGGCGGGTCAAACGGTAGACCAGGGCCGCGAAAATGGCCAGGCCCACCGCCGACAGGCCCACCCCCCGGCCACGGGCCAGGGCGCGCAGGCCGTCCATGACCGCAGCCGGGATGAGCTGGCGGCAGGTGGCCCCGCGGAAGGACTGCACCGCGGGCGGAGGGCGGTCGCCCACCAGGGCCACCCGCTCCGGCGCACCGGCCAGGCGTTGGCGCCAGAAGGCGGCGGCCTCGCCCCACTCCTGGCCTCGCTGCCAGACCGCGAAGTCCTTGTAGGCGAGCGGCAGGGGCTTGAGCCCGGCCGGGGCTCCCCCCCGGGCGGCCTGGTAGAGCGCGCCCAGCTCGGCCACGAAGATGCGGCTTGACCAGCCGTCGCCCACGATGTGGTGCAGCACCAGGAGCACCACCGCCTCGTCCTCGGACAGACGCAGCACCCGCGCGCGTAATAGCGGCGGCCGGGCCAGGTCGAAGGCCTGGGTGACCTCGCGCCGGGCCTGGCGCAGGGCCTCGTCCCAGGCCTCGGGCCGGCCGCGCAGGTCCTCCAGCGCCAGCGCCACCGGTTGGGCCGGGGCCACGCGCTGGAAAATCTCGCCGTCCCGCTCCACAAACCCGGTGCGCAGGGGCTCGTGGCGCGCCGCCAGCGCGCTCAGGGCCTGGGCCAGGGCCTCCGGGTCCAGGCTGCCGTCGCAGATAAAGGCGAAAGCCATGTTGTAGGCCCCGGAGCCTCCCTCCATGTGGTGCAGCAGGTAGAGGCGCTGCTGGGAGTGGCTGGCCGGATACAGATCGGCCGGCGGCGCGGCCGGGATGGCCGGCACGGCCGGCGGCAGGGCCCCTTCCAGGCGCCGGGCCAGCTCGCTCAGTCTGGCCGCGGCGTAAAAATCGGCCATGGACAGGCGCACGCCGCTGCGCTCGGCCAGGCGGTTGACCACCTTGATGGCCAGCAGGCTGTGGCCGCCCAGATCCAGGAAGCCCAGGCGGCAGTCGGTGACCGGCCGGCCGAAGACCTCGCTGAAGACCGCGGCCACCAGGCGCTCGGCCGGGGTCAGGGGGGCCTGGCCGGCAACGTCGCCGCCGGCGGCCTCGGACCGGGCCATGCACGCCAACAGCGCCGGCCGGTCCACCTTGCCGTGGGCGGTCACCGGGATGGCCGCCACCGCGCTCATGCGCGCCGGCACCATGTAGGCCGGCAACTGGCGGCCCAGCCAGCGGCGCAGGGCCTGGGCGTCGAAGGCCACGCCCTCGGCCGCCGGGGTCAGGGCGGCGATGATCTCCGGGTCCTGGCCCGCCTGGGCCTGCAACAGCGCCACCGCCCGGCCCACGGCCGGATGGGCGGCCAGGGTGCGCTCGATCTCCTCCAGCTCGATGCGCAGGCCGCGCAGCTTCACCTGGTTGTCGCGCCGGCCGCCGAACTCGATGACGCCATCGTCCCGCCAGCGGCCCAGGTCGCCGGTGTCATAGAGCCGGCCGCCTCCGGCCGGATCGGGCGCGAACTTCTCGGCGGTCAGCTCCGGCCGTTGCCAGTAGCCGTCGGCCAGGCCCAGGCCGCCGGCGAATACGCCCCCCCAGACCCCCAGGGGCGCGGGCTCGCCGCCCGGCTCCAGGATGCGCACCCGGGTGTGGGGCACCGGCCGGCCGATGGGCGCGCCACCCTGATCCAGGTCCGTGGCCCGCACCCGATGCACGGCGGTGAAGGTGGTGTTCTCGGTGGGGCCGTAGCCATTGAAGAGCGCCGTCCGCGGGCAGGCGGCCAAAAAGCGCCGGGCGTGGCCGGGGCTCATGGCCTCGCCGCCGGTGATCAGCGCGCGCATCCCGGCCAGGCTGCCGGCATCGTGCTCCACCTGGCGGTTGAAGAGCCCGGCGGTGAGCCAGGCCAGCGTGGGCCGCCAGTCCTCGATCAGGCCGGCCAGCGCGGCCGGGTCCAGCACCTGGTCGCGGCTGGCCGCATAGAGCCGGCCGCCGTTCAGGAGCGCCCCCCAGATTTCAAAGGTGGAGGCGTCGAAGGCCAGGGGCCCGGCCTGGAGCAGGCGGTCCTGCGGCCCCAACTGAAGGTAGTCGTCGCCCAGGACCAGGCGGGTCACCGCGCGCTGGGGCACCACCACGCCCTTGGGCCGGCCGGTGGAGCCGGAGGTGTACATGATGTAGGCCGGCCAGGCGCCGTCCACCCGGGGCAGCTCGACCGCGGCGGCCGGTCCGGCCGCCAGATCCTCGGCCGCCAGCACCGCCGCGCCGGGGGCGTCGCCCAGGGCCTGGCGGCCGGGGGCGTCGGCCACCACCAGGGCGCAGCCGGCGTCGGCCAGGATGAGGCGGTTGCGCTCGGCCGGATAGGCCGGGTCCAGGGGCGCGTAGGCCCCGCCGGCGGCCAGGATGCCGGCCAGCACCGCCACCGCCTCGCAGCCGCGCTCCAGGTGCACGGCCACGAAATCGCCGGGCCGCAGCCCGGCCGCCAGGAGCCCGGCCGCCACCGCCCGGGCCTGGTCCGCCAGCCCGGCATAGGTGAGGCTTCTGCCGGCCTGCTCCACGGCCACGTCATCGGGCCGCGCGGCGGCGGCCTGGGCCAGCAGGTCATAGAGGCCCTTGTCCAGCGGCGCGTCCGGCTCCGCCCCCCGGCCCCAGGCCTCCAGTTGGGCGCGCTCGGCCGGGTCGATGAGCGCCAAGCGGTCCACCCGCGCGGCCGGGTCGGCCACCAGGCCGGCCAACAGGCGCTGGAACTGGCCGCCCAGGCGCTCCATGCGCCGGCGGTCGAACAGATCGGCGTAATACTCCAGGGCCACCAGCAGGTTGCCGGGGGTGTCGCGGATAAAGATGCCCAGGTCGCTCTTGCAGGAATCCCGGGTGACCCCGCCTATCCGCCAGGCCCCGCCCGGGTCCGCTTCCGCCTGGGCCTCGGCGAAGTTCATGTAGGACAGGCTCACTTCGGAGAGCAGGGTGCGCTCCGGCGCGGCCGGCGGGGCCAGGTCGGCCAGGAGCTGGCCCAGGTTGTAGGCGCGGTGGCCCAGGGCCTCGGCGTGCAGGGCCTGGGCCTGGGCCACCAGGGCCGCGGCCGTTTCATTGCCGGCCACCCGCAGGCGCAGCGGCAGCAGCGAGACCAGCATGCCCGGCACCCCGGCCAGGCCGGCCTGGTCGCGGGCGTCCACCGGTACCGCGATGACCACGTCCTGGCTGGCGGCCAAGCGATGGATCAGGGCCGCCCAGGCCGCCAGCACCACCGCGAAGGTGGTGACCTTCCGGGCGGCGGCGAAGGCGCGCAGGTCGGCCAGCAGGCCGGGCGGGAGGGCGAAGGAGACCGTGTCCCCGCGCCAGGTGTGGCGGGCGGGCCGGGGCCGGTCGGCGGGCAGATCCAGGCGGGGCAGCTCGCCCTCGAAGCGCTGGAGCCAGTAGGCGCGGTCGGCGGCCAGCTTCTCCTCCCCGGCCCCGGCCCGGCTGTGCCAGGCGTAGTCCTTCAGGCCGAGGCGCGGCGGCGGCCCGGCCTGGCCGGCGTAGAGGGCGGCCAGGTCCGCGGCCAGCAGCTCCACGCTCAGCCCGTCGGCCAGGGAGTGGTGGATGTCCAGCAGCAGCCAGCGCCGGCCGTCGGCCAGGGCCAGCAGCTCCAGGCGCAGGGGCGGGGCGCTGAAGAGGTCGAAGGGCCGCACCCGGGCCTGGGCCGCGGCATAGGCCGCCTCGCCGCCGGGCAGCCGGAGCTCCGCCAGGCGCACCGGCGCGGGCGGCAGGATCTGCATGGCGAACTCGTCGCCGTCGCGGGTGAAGCGGGTGCGCAGTATCTCGTGGCGGGCCACCAGCTCGGTCAGGGCCGCCTCCAGCCGGGCCTGGTCCACGTCGGCCGGCAGCGTCAGCAGGTTGGGCAGGTTGAAGGCGGTGCCCATCTCAGCCACGGACTCGGCCCGCAGCACCGCGAGCTGCTCCCAGGCCACGGGATAGAAATCGCGCTCCGGCGCGGGCGCGATCGCGGCGGCGGCCGGCCCGGCCTGGCCCAGGGCCGCGGCCAGGTCCGCCAGAGTGGGGTGCTCGAAAAGCAGGGCCAGGGTGGCCGGCAGGCTCAGCTCCTCCACGATGCGGTTGACCACCTGCATGCCGGTGATGGAGTCGCCGCCCAGGGCGAAGAAGTCATCCTCCGGGCCGAGCTGGTCATAGCCCAGCACCGCCGCCCAGATGGCGGCCAACTGGCCGGCCAGGTCGCCAGCCGCCGCCGGCCCAGCCATGGGCCGCACCGGGCGTGGCGCGGGCGCGGACGATGCGGCGCGGGCGGGCGGGGC
>JAZDHW010000211.1:0-28654 GCA_043805555.1 Pseudomonadota bacterium | reverse complement strand
ACGTGCCGCTGCTGGCCATGTTCTCCATGCCCCAGCGCCGCAAGCCGGGCAGCCAGCGCCTCTATATCCGGGTGCGCACCAAGAAGGCGGAGCCGATCATCAAGGACCTGGAGAGCCAGGGCTACAAGATCGGCGATTAGGGCCTGTTAACACTATCCGGTTGCTAGACAAATAAGAATGGGGGCCGGTAGCAGGCTTTGCCCCCCGCGGTCCAGGGGTTCACGAGCAGGGCACGGCAGCCCGTGAACGCCCGGGGGGCAAGCCAGGTATCCTTGTGTCAGCACGCCCCCTGGCGGAAAGAAAAATGTCTGGGCCGGCTGGCTGCGCGGCCCCGGTGCGGCCTGGCGGCTGGCGCGGTCAACCAACGGTTACCCTGCCAGACATTTTTCTGGCTAGCCAGGGGGCGTGTTTTATGCAGCAAGGCCAGCCGGAGCCTGTCAAGGCCGAGCGTAGCGAGCCCTTTGGGCTTGGCCTTGACTGGCTCCGGCGGCCTTGCTGCTTCCAGATGCCTTCCAAAACCGCAGATCGTAGGAGCCTTTAGTGTTAACAGGCTCCTAGGCCGGCTTCAGTTGCTCCACCTGGCGGGCCAGGTCGGCGTCGCCGGTGATCTGCTTGGCAAAGCGCAGGTATTTCGAGGCGATGGCCCGGATGGCGAACTGCAGGGCATAGGGCCGGATGGGCTTTTCCAGCAGGTGGTTCACCCCGGCGGCCATGCAGCGTCCCACCAGTTCGTCGCTGGCCCGGCCGGTGACGATCAGGGTATCCTCGGCCGCCAGGGGGTAGTGCACGGCCACGGCCGCCAGGAAATCAAAGGCGCTATACTGGCCTAGAAAGGCGTCCAGCACGAAGATGGCCAGGGAGGAGGCGCGGTTGAAGCAGAAAGTGCGCGCCTCCAGAAAGTCGCTGAAGGCAAAGACCTGGCCTTCGCGGTGAAACCGGCCCACCTGGGCCGCCAGCAGGCCGGACACCGCCGGGTCGTCGTCCAGGATAATCACGTCCAGGCCGCTGCTCATGGCGTCGCCTCCCTTGGCAATGGCGTTTGTAATGATTGTAACACCGGCCTGGCCGGGCCGGCGATCCGACGCGCGGGCCGGGATCGGGTTATAATTTTAATATTGCAACCCATCCAAGGAGACGACTGGCATGAGCCTGCTCAGCGAACTCAAGGTGCCGGCCTTCCGGGCCGGGGGCCTGCCCCAGTTGCCCGACGATCAATGGACCCTGAAGATCAGCGGCCTGGTGGAGGAGCCCCAGGAGTTCAGCCTGGCGGCGGTCATGGCCTGGCCCGGCGTCACCATCGACGCCCGCCTGACCTCGGTCTCGGGCTGGTCGGTGCGCGCGCCCTGGCGGGGCGCGCCCTGGCGCGAGGTTATCAGCCGGCTGCGGCCCCAGGCCTCCGCCAGCCACGCCACCTTCATCAGCCAGGGCGGGGTCTATGACACCACCCTCGGCCTGGCCGACCTGGACCACCCCCGGGTGCTGCTGACCTGGGGCGTGGGCGAGGAGCCCCTGGAGCGGCTCTACGGCGGGCCGCTGCGCATGATCGTGCCCCACTTCTGGGGCTACAAGAGCGCCAAGTGGCTGGCCGAGATCAGGTTCGGCCAGGGCATGCGCGGCGGCTACTGGGAGGACCGCGGATACACCCGCGAGGGCAAGATCGAACCGGGCAGCACCATCGACTACAACACCGGCCAGCGCCGGGCCATCGCTGGCGGCGAGGTGCTGGATTTCTGACCCCCCTCGCTCGCCGATCAGGTCAGCGGCCAGTGGCAGCGCCGGCCAAGAATTAATGAAGGAGAGAACCGGCCCCGCGGCCGCCGCCGGTTCTGGGGCGGCGCGCCTGCTTGGCCTGGCGCCCCACGCGAGGCTGTCTGCCTGCCCCGGCGCCCCGCGCCAGCCCGCCTGGGCCCCCGCAAGCAGCCCGCGCTGGTGCGGTGGAACGGCCCCCCCACCCTTTCCCTGCCACCCCCCGCCGCCCCCCGGCCCGCCAGGCGGTCATGGTGCCCGCCCCCGCCATGTGCTATCATTGGCGGGCCCTGGCCCCTGCGGGGGCCACGGGTCCGGATCCCTCCCCCTCACCCAGGGTTGCGGCATGAAGGTCGCTCTGCTCATACCCGCCTACAATCCCGGCCCGGTCCTCATCGAGCTGGTGGACCAGCTCTGGGCGGCCGGCTTCACCGACCTGGTGGTGGTGGACGACGGCAGCGCGGAGGCGTTCCAGCCGGTTTTCAGCCAGCTCAACCAGGGCGGCCGGGTGACCCTGTTGCGCAACGCGGTGAACCTGGGCAAGGGCGCGGCGCTCAAATACGGCTTCAACCACATCTACAACCAGCACCGGCGCGAGACCGACCACCTGGGCGTCATCACCGCCGACGCCGACGGCCAGCACCTGCCGGCCGACATCGCCAAGATCGCCGAGGCGTTGGCCGAGCACCGCGACTCCCTGGTGCTGGGCGTGCGCACCTTTGCGGGCCAGGTGCCCCTGCGCAGCCGCCTGGGCAACGAGATCACCAAGGTGGTCTTCCGCTTCCTGGTGGGCGCCAGCATCCGCGACACCCAGACCGGCCTGCGCGGGGTGCCGTTGGGCCTGATCCCGCTGTTTTTGCCGATCAAGGCCAACCGCTACGAGTTCGAGCTGGACATGCTGATCCAGTGCGCCACCGAAGAGCGCGCCATCGTCCAGGTGCCCATCGCCACGGTCTACATCGAGGACAACAAGTCCAGCCACTTCAACCCGGTCACCGATTCGCTGAAGATCTACATGGTCTTCCTGCGCTTCGTGGGCTCCAGCCTGGTCACGGCGCTGGTGGACAACATCGTCTTCATCGTCGTCTGGGGGCTTTTGGGCAACATCCTGCTGGGCCAGGCCCTGGCCCGGGCGGTGGCCACCCTGGTCAACTTCAGCCTCAACCGCAACTTCGTCTTCAAGGACCAGACCCGCAAACTGCCGTCATTCCTAAAGTTCGTGGCCCTGGTGGTCTTCATGGGCGCGATCAGCTACTCCATGATCAACATGCTGGTGGCCTATGCCGGCATGGGCGTCATCGCCGCCAAGATCCTGGCCGAGACGGCCCTGTACCTGATCAACTTCGCCACCCAGCGCACCCTGATCTTCCGGCGGCATGAGACGCACTGACGCCACCGACTGGAACCGCTACTACGAGCAGCCCTGCCCGGCGGCCTCGCTCACCCGGCGCTTCACCGCCGGCCGCCTGCTTAACGCCATCACCCGCCACGCCCCGCACCGCGCCGGCGGCCTGGTGCTGGCCGAGCTGGGCGGCGGCGCAAGCTGCTGCCACGACCTGCTGCTCAAGCGCCTGCGGCCGGCCCGCTACCACGTCGTTGACAACAACACCCTGGGCCTGGAGCTGCTGCCGCGCCACGAGCGCATCGAGCGCCACCAGTTCGACCTGCGCCAGGGCTTCCCGGACCTGCGCGCCGACGTGGTCTTCAGCCTGGGGCTCATCGAGCACTTCGACCCCGCGGACACCGCCAGGGTGATCCAGGCCCATTTCGACCTGGCCGCGCCCGACGGCCTGGTGGTCATGACCTTCCCCACCCCCACCGGCGTCTACCGCCTGGCCCGCGCAGTGGCCGAGGCCCTGGGCCTGTGGATGTTCAAGGACGAGCGGCCGCTCACCCTTGCCGAGGTGGCCGCGACCGCCGGGGTCAGCGGCGAGTTGGCCCAGGTGGAGGTGCTCTGGCCGGTGGTCTTCACCCAGGCCCTGATGGCGCTGAAGGTGTGCGGCCAGCGACCCGTCCCCGTCCCCGCCCCGGCCCCATCCGTGCCCGCGCCGGCCGGCGCGGAGGCCTGAGCCATGCCCGGCCTGATCTTCCTGCTGCCCGTCAGCGTGCTGGGCTACGCCTTTGTGCTGCACGCGGGCTGGCGCCGCCAGGCCGAGCTGGCGCTCATGGCCGCGGTGGCCGGGGTCATGGGCCTGATGTACGTCTTCGCCCTGGCGGGCATGCTGCGCGAGGGGGCCTGGACCGTCTTCCTGGTGGGCATCGCCTGCGCGCTCATCGGGCTCTGGGGGCTCTGGCACGACCGCCAGCCCGACCGGCCCAAGGTGGCCGAGGGCTTCCTCTCGCCGGGCCTGGTGCTCTTCCCTGTCCTGTGCTGGTTCTTCACCCTGCTCTTCGGCGACGCCACCCTCCAGCTCTGGGACGAGTTCTCCCACTGGGGGGTGATGACCCGCGAGATGCTGGCCACCAACGCCCTGCCCGGCCCTTTTGGGGCCATCATCTTCAAGGACTACCCGCCCGGCGCCAACCTGATGCACTACTGGGCCGCGGTGGTCAGCGGCCAGGGCGGCGAGGGCCCCTATTACCTGGCCCACTTCATGCTGCTCAGCGCGCCGGTCCTGGCCCTGTGCGGACGCATCGGTTGGCGGCGGCCGGGCTGGCTGGCCGGCGGCCTGGTCATGGCCGCGGCCATCACCGCCACCTTGAGCGTCTTCGTCTGCTCGCTGATGGTGGACGTGGTTCTGGCCCTGTTCCTGGCCGGCGGGCTCTACCTGGCCGCCGGGGCGGTGGTCTGGCGCAAGCGGGCGCTGCTCTTGGCGCCCATCCTCTTCGCCCTGCCGCTGATCAAGAACACCGGGGCGCTCTTCGCCTGGGCCATCATCTGCCTGGTGCTGATGAACTCCCTGCTGCGCGCCCTGGCCGTCTGGCGCAGCGACCGCCGCCAGGCCGGCCGGGGCTGGCGCGCCCAACTCATCGCCTACCAGTTCACCCGCCGCCGGGCCCTGGCCCTGACCCTGACCCTGGCCCTGCTCATCGCCGCCCCGCTCACGGCCCAGTTCACCTGGAAGGAGCACCTGGCCGGCCAGGCCATCGGCCAGAGCTTCAAGACCGCCAAGATCGACCTGGCCGCCATCGCCGCCACCTTCTCCGCCGACGCGCCCGAGCGCAGCAAGCTGATCCGGGCGCGCTTCCTGGCCGCCCTGGGCGAGCAGTCGCTGTCCAATTACGTGGGCGAGGGCCGCTCCATCATGGCCGGCCTGGCACGGCATACGGGCTGGCCGCTGGACAGGCTCGCGCCCGGCTTCAGCCTGCAGGGCTGGCTGGTCCTGGCCGGGCTCTTGATCCTGGCCGGGTTCGTGCGCCACCGCGACCCGGCCCCGCGCGCGCGCATGATCGAGCTGTGGCTGTTGTTCGCGGTCTTCGGCGCGGTCTACCTGGCCGGGCTGCTTTTGCTCTACATCTTCAGCTTCTCGGAGTACGAGGGCCCCCGCCTGGCCAGCCTGGTGCGCTACGTCAACACCATCGTCATCCCCCTGGCGCTGTTGGCCTGGGCCTGGTGCCTGCCGGACCATGACGAGCCCGAGGACGACCAGCGCCTCGTGGGCCCCCGGCGCTGGGTGTACGCGGCCTGCCTGGCCGCCTTCGGCCTGGCGCTCTTCACCCAGGCGCCATCGCCGGCCGGCCTGCCGCGCTGGTCCGCCCGGGGCGACGCCAGCTTCGACCGCGACTACGTGGCCCCCCTGGCCGCGGTGGTGCGCAAGGTGGTGCCCCAGGACAAGCGGGTCTTCGTGGTCTACCAGAACACGCCGGGCCGGCCCTTCCACATCATCCGCTACGAGATCGCGCCCCGGCCCACCAACCAGTGGTACTTCTCCCTGGGCGCGCCCTATTTCGAGGGCGACGTGTGGACCGAGAAGCTGAGCCTGGAGGACTTCGCCAAGGCCCTCCTGCAGCAGTACGACTACCTGTTCCTGGCCCGCAGCGACCAGCAGTTCTGGGATCTGTACCGCCCGCTCTTCGCCCCCGGCACCAGGCCCTACCGCGACATCGTGTTCAAGGTGGTGCCAGGCGGCACCCACGGGGTGATCCTGGTGCCGGCCGGCGCCCTGCCCGCGCAGATGAAGTAAGACCAGAAAGGCCGGGAGAGAGCGCTGGGGGCGGCCCAACTTAACATTGTCTTTTCCGGCCTTCCCAAGACCGAGGGGGATAAACCCCGCCCCTGCACCAAGAAGTCTTAAATGTAGGGGCGGGGTTTTTCCCCGCCCGTCTTTTTTGTTTCCTGCTAACCATAGCCGTCATTGCTAGCGCAGCGAAGCAATCTTCAGTTGTCTCTTAAGAGGACAAATGAGGATTGCCGCGTCGCAACCCTGCCGGG
Source organism: Pseudomonadota bacterium (assembly GCA_043805555.1). Lineage (GTDB taxonomy): Bacteria > Desulfobacterota > Desulfarculia > Desulfarculales > Desulfarculaceae > JACRDC01. The sequence goes on along the minus strand of JAZDHW010000211.1, from coordinate 22,536 downwards.
TTGTTCCTCGCAATGACGCCTATCTCAATAAATCAGGTAATCGTAGCGCGTGACCGCGGCCCAACGAAAACCGCGCCCGGATGACTCCGGGCGCGGCCCTTATTTTGGCGCGGTCACGGCTAGCAGGCTGTCGAAGATCAGCCTGCGCGGGCCAGGGATGGACTTTTCAACATCCTGCTAGTTGATCGCGTCGTACTTGCAGTTCTCGAAGCAGGTCTTGCACTTGATGCACTTGTCCAGGTCGATCTTGGCCGGCTTCTTCTTCTCCCAGGTGATGGCGTCCACCGGGCAGTTCTTGAAGCACAGGCCGCACTGCTTGCACTTGGCCTCGTCCACCACGAAATCCAGGAGAGCCACGCAGCTCTTGGCCGGGCACTTCTTGTGCAGGATGTGGGCCTCGTACTCGTCGCGGAAGTAGCGCAGGGTGCTGAGCACCGGGTTGGGGCCGGTCTGGCCCAGGCCGCAGAGGCTGCTGGTCTGGATCATGGCGGCCAGCTCCTCCAGGGTGTCGATGTCGCTGGGCTCGCCCCTGCCCTCCACGATCTTCTCCAGGATCAGCAGCATGCGGCGGGTGCCTTCGCGGCAGGGGGTGCACTTGCCGCAGGACTCCTCCTGGACGAAGTCCATGAAGAAGCGGGCCATGTCCACCATGCAGGTGCTGTCGTCCATGACGATCATGCCGCCGGAGCCCATGATGGCGCCGACCTTCTGGATGGCCTCGTAGTCGCACAGCGTGTCCAGGTGTTGCTCGGGCACGCAGCCGCCGGAGGGGCCGCCCAACTGCACGGCCTTGAACTTGCGGTGCTTCTTGGGGATGCCGCCGCCGATGTCATAGATGATGGTGCGCAAGGAGGTGCCCATGGGCACCTCGACCAGGCCGATGTTGTTGATATGGCCGGTGAGCGCGAAGACCTTGGTGCCCTTGCTGCCCTCGGTGCCGATGGAGGAGTACCAGTCGCCGCCCTTCTGGATGATCTGGGGGATGTTGGCCCAGGTCTCCACGTTGTTGAGCACGGTGGGGCGGTTCCACAGGCCGGCCACGGCCGGGAAGGGCGGCCGGGGCCGCGGCATGCCGCGCTTGCCCTCGATGGAGCGCATCAGCGCGGTCTCCTCGCCGCAGACGAACGCGCCCGCGCCCTGGTAGATGTGCAGGTCGAAGGAGAAGCCGGTGTCCAGGATGTTCTCGCCCAAAAGGCCGTACTCGCGGGCCTGCTCGATGGCCAACTGGAGCCGGTGCACGGCCAGGGGGTACTCCGCCCGGCAGTAGACGTAGCCCTCGTTGGCGCCGATGGCCTTGGCCGCGATGGTCATGCCCTCGACCACCGCGTGGGGGTCGGCCTCCAGGATGGAGCGGTCCATGAACGCGCCGGGGTCGCCCTCGTCGGCGTTGCACAGCACGTACTTGATCTCGCCGGCGGATTTTTGGCAGAACTCCCACTTCAGACCGGTGGGGAAGCCCGCGCCGCCGCGGCCGCGCAGGCCGCTCTTCTTGACCTCGCCGATGATGGCCTCGGGGGTCATCTCGCTCAAAGCCTTGGCCAGGGCCTTGTAGCCGTCGCGGGCGATGTATTCGTCGATGCTCTCCGCATCCAGGATGCCGCGGTTTTTAAGCGCGATCAGCTTCTGGTGGGCGAAGAAGGGGATATCCTGCATGTCCGGGATGACGGCCTTGGTGGCGGGCTCCTTGTAGAACAGCCGCGCCACCGGCCGGCCCTTGAGCATGTGCTCGCTGACCAGCTCGGGCACGTCGGTCACCTCCAGGGCCACGTAGAACACGCCCTCGGGATAGACCACCATGACCGGACCCATGGCGCAGAACCCGTTGCAACCGGTCTCCACCACCGCGATCTCGTCGGCCAGGCCCTGTTTCTTGATCTCGGCCTTGAGCGCGTCGCGCACGGCCTCGGAGCCGGCCGCCTGGCAGCCGGTGCCCCCGCAAATAAGCCAATGTTGCCTGAAAATTTTCATGACGCCCCCTTACTGCTGCTCGCTGCCCTTGGCCAACACCCACTGCTCCTGCACCTCGTTTTGCAGGACATGGCGGTTGAAGACCTGGCGCATCTTGGGATCGTCCATGTAGGAGTACTTGATGGGCTCCGCGCCCGCCATCTCCACGGTGACCAGGGGCTCGGCGCTGCAAAGGCCCATGCACCCGCTGGTGGTTACGATGATGTCCTTGCGGCCGCTTTTCTCCAGCTCGTCCATAACCGCGCCCAGCACGTTGCGGGCTCCGCTGGCGATGCCGCAGGTTCCCATGTGCACGGTTATCTTCACCTGCGCCCCGCCCTCGCGCAGGCTGGTGGCCTGCGTTACACGATCCTTGATCTTGGCGAGGTCGCCGATCTTCAGCTTTGCCATTTCCACCTCCCCGGCGTAAGGCGATAAGGGGGATTTTTACGCGGCCAGAGCATAACAAGATACGCCGGTGAAGTCCAATTGTTTTGCGTTCCTGGGGCTGCTGGAGCCTATGCCGGGCAAAGAAGAGGGGCCGTTCCGTTTTCGGGCCGGGGGTGGCGACCGCGACCCGGGGAACGGCCCCCCTTGGGGGAGGGCATGGGGATGGGCTGCACTCAACCGCCGTGGCGGTGGTTGCCCCGCAGGTAGACGAACCAGTAGACGAAGCCCACCAGGATGGTGCCGCCGATGATGTTGCCGATGGTCACCGGCAGCAGGTTATTTAGCCAGAACCCCTGCCAGCTCAGGTGGGCGTAATCGGCCGGGACCTGGTCGGCCGCGGCCCAGAAGCCGGGCTCTGCGCCCTGCTTGATGAACAATCCCGTGGGGATGAAGTACATGTTGGCCACGCAGTGCTCGAACCCGGCCGCCACGAAGCCGGTGATGGGGAACACGATGGCCGCGATCTTGTCGATGAGGCTGCGGGCGCTGAAGCAGAGCCAGACCGCCAGGCAGACCATGGCGTTGCACAATACGCCCAGGGCCAGGGCCTGGCCGAAGCCCAGGGCGCACTTGGCGTTGGCGATGGCCAGGGCGTTGACGCCCATGGCCCCGTTGCCGAACTGGTGGTGCCCGGCCAGGAAGACCAGCACCGCGGTGGCCAGGGAGCCGAACAGGTTGCCGGCGTAGACCACCACCCAGTTGTGCAGCAACTGGGTGGTGCTGACCCGGCCGCTGGCCCAGGCCATGACGATGAGGTTGTTGCCCGTGAAAAGCTCGGCCCCGGCCACCACCACCAGGATCAGGCCCAGGCAGAAGGTGATGCCGGCCACCAGGCGCACCATGCCCCAGGGCACGCCGCCCAGGCCGGAGCTGACCGTGGTGGAGAAGACCGCGCCCAGGGCGATGAAGGCCCCGGCCAGTACCGAGAGGGTGAAAAGCTTCAGGAAAGGCAGCTCGGCCTTGGCCACCCCGGCCCGTTCGGCCTTGAGGGCCATTTCCGCTGGCAGCAAGGCATCCACCGACAACGCCGCAACCTGGTTCTCTCCGCCGCCGGTCGTTCGCATGGCGCTGGCCTCCGCATGGGGGTCGGGGGTGGCGCGGGGCGGCCGCGCCGCCCCCCGGCCCGGCGACTGGTTGCGCAACACGATGCGGCACTCGGCCACCGCGCACCCCTGCCCCTCCGGGTAGACGATGAGCGGGTTGATGTCCATTTCCGCGATCTGCGGGTTCTCGTCCAGCATCTGCGACAGGCGCAGGATGCAGTCCTTGAGCGCGGAGATGTCCGAGGGCGGGTTGCCGCGCACGCCCTTGAGCACCTTGTAGGCCTTGATCTCGCCGATCATCAACTCGGCGCTGGACTCCCACATGGGGGCCAGGCGGAAGCTGACGTCCTTGAGCACCTCCACCAGGGTGCCGCCCAGGCCGAACATCACGATGGGCCCGAACTTGGGGTCGCGGTGGGCGCCCAGGATCACCTCCACGCCCTTCTTGGCCATCTCGGCCAGGTACACGCCCTGGATCACCGCGTCGGGGTCGTAGGCCTTGGCGTTGGCCAGGATCTGGTAGTAGGCCGCCTTGGCCTCGGCCAGGTCCTTGACCCCCACCTTCACCCCGCCGGCGTCGGACTTGTGCACGATCTGGGGGCTGACGATCTTCATCACCAGGGGGAAGCCCACGTAGGAGCAGGCAGCCTGAAGCTCCCCGGGCTCGGCCACCATGCGCGAGCGCAAGAGCGGGAAGCCGTAGCACTCCAGGACCCGGTTGGCCTCGTGCTCGTGCATCAGGTGGCTGGGCAGCAGCTCCAAGGCCTCCTGGATGAGTAGTTGGGCCGAGGAGCAGTCGGCCTGCACCGGCTTGAGCCAGCGGGCCCGCGGCTGGAGCTTCTCGCCAAAACGGCTCATGGCCGCCAGGGCGCGCACGGCGGCCTCCGGGAAGATGTAGTTGGGGATGCCGTGCTCCTGCAGGTGGTTGACGCCGGCGCTGACGTCGACGATGCCCATGAAGGAGCAGAGCACGGGCTTGTTGATGCCCTGCACCACGTCCGGCACGATCTGTGCCGTCTCCAGGATGTCGGTCATGGCCTGGGGGGTGAGGATCACCACCGCGCCGTCCACGTTCTCGTCCAGGAGCACGTGGCGGATGGCGGCCTCGTAGCGCTCGTGGGTGGCGTCGCCGATGACGTCCACCGGGTTGTGGATGCTGGCCGTGGCCGGCAGATCCTTCTTCAGCTTCTCCAGGGTGGCGTCGGAGAACTTGGCCAGCTTGAGGCCGTGGCGGATGGCCGCGTCGGTGGCCATGATGCCCGGGCCGCCGGCGTTGGTGACGATGGCGATGCGGTTGCCCTTGGGCACCGGCTGCAGGCTGAAGGCCTGGGCGTAGTGGAACAGCTCGTTGATGCCCTCCACCCGCTGGATGCCGCTCTGCATGAAGATGGCGTCATAGGCCGCCTCGGACCCGGCCAGGGAGCCGGTGTGGCTGGTGGCGGCCTTGGCTCCCTCGGCGCTGGTGCCGCTCTTGATGGCCAGCATGGGCTTCTTGGCGTCCCAGGCGATTTCCCGCGCCACCTCGATGAACTCGCGGCCGTTGCTGATGTCCTCCAGATACATCAGGATGACCTCGGTCTCGGGGTCGTCCCGGAGGTAGCGCAGCAGGTCGATCTCGGTGACGTCGGCCTTGTTGCCGAAGCTGATGAACTTGGAGAAGCCGATGTTGCGGCCGGCGGCCACGTCCAGCACCGCGGTGCACAGGGCGCCGGACTGGGAGATGAAGGCGATGTTGCCCGGCCGCGGCATCTTGGTGGCGAAGCTGGCGTTCATGCGCACGTCGCTGTCGGTGTTGATCACGCCCAGGCAGTTGGGCCCCACCAGGGGGATGCCCGCCTTGGCGGCCGCGGCCTTGAGCCGCAGCTCCATCTCCACGCCCTCGCCGCCGACCTCCTTGAAGCCGGCGGTGATGACCACCGCGCCCTTGACCCCGATCTCGCCGGCCTGCTCGATGGTGTCGATGACCGCCTCGCTGGGCACCACCACCACCGCCAGGTCCACCGGATCGGGCACGTCCACCAGGCGCGGGTAGGCCTTGACGCCCTGGATCGAGCGGGCCTTGGGGTTGATGGGAAACAGCACCCCCTGGTAGCCGCCGTAGATGAGGTTGGAGAAACAAGCCAGACCCACGCTGTTCTTGCGGTTGGTGGCGCCCACCACCGCGATGGAGCGCGGGTTGATGATCTTGCTGATGTCCTTTGCCATGTCGCATGCTCCGCTGCTGGAATAGGCAATTAGGCCCAGTCGGGCCGGTCTTGGCCTGACCAAATGTCTATTGCAAGTTTATTCCGCCTCGGCCCACCTGGCAAACGGCTCTTTTTAATAGCTATATTGCCGCTATTAACCATGGCTGCCAGCTCCGCTTAGTAAATTTGAATATCAGCCCATGGTATTACCAATTACTCTTTACCCCTAGTTGCTCTCAAGTTTAAGCAAGATCGGGCAAGAAGAAAATGGAACGCCAACCTCAATCACGGCTAGCGTCGCCCCCAATTTGCAGCGGAGTTAGCCCCAGGCGGGCTTGGGTGGTTGGCCCCATGCGCCGGGGCCGGGGGGGTGGCGGGGGAAGGATCAGAAGGCCAGGCCGGGCTCCACCTGGTCGGCGCCCAGGGCGGCCAGCGCCTGTTGGACCTGCTCGCGCAGGAAGGCGATCACCTCCGGGTCGGTCAGGGCGCTCACGCCCAGCTCGACCTTGAGTTCGGCGGTGGCAAGCTCGAACTCGTCCTCGCCCACCCGGTGGCGATAGCAGAAATTCGCCTCGGGCCGGGTCATGATGAGCCCGGTCAGGGTGGCGGCCCATTCGCCCAGGGGCGGTCGGTCGATGTGGCTGCGGGTGAACCAGATGCTCACCACCGTGCCCACCCCGGGCTCGCTTTCCACCGTGAGGTCGCCCTGCCAGGCCCGGGCGTTGGCCTGCATCAGGCTCAGTCCCAGCCCGATGCGGCGGGTGGTGCGGGTGGTCACGAAAGGATCGGTGACCTTGGCCAGGAACTCCGGGCTCATGCCCCGGCCGTCGTCGGCGATGGTGATGCGCATGCGGTCGACGGGGGCCGGATCCTCCTCGATGTTAATGCCCACCAGGCCGGCCCCGGCCATGAGCGAGTTCTCGATCAGGTCCATCAGGTGCAGCGACAGTTCCAGCATGCCTACTCGCCCTGCCTGCGGCCCACGCCCAGCACCGCCCGGCCCGCCTGGCCCCTGAGCGCCAGGGCCAGCTCGGCAAAGCTGGGCCCCTCCACCCAAAGCTCGGTCCAGGCCGCCCCCATCTGGTCCAGGGCGTGGGCGTCGGATGAGCTCAGCACCGGCAGCTCGCGCCCGCCCAGCCAGAGCGGGGCCATGGCCGGATCGCCCCGGCGGCTGACCTCGATGGCGTCCAGGGCGAGATCCGGCGGCACCATGCCCAACTGGCCCACCAGGCTGTAGGAGGGCCGGTCCAGGTGGCACGCCACGGCCAGGCCGCCCAGGGCGTGGATGCGCGCCACCAGCTCGCCCACCGGCAAGTCGGTGGCGCCGATGAGCAGGCGGGGGTTGAACTCCTCCACCTCGTCGTCGGCGTTGGCCACGATCTGGTCGCCGAACACGTCCGGGTTGTTCTCGCCGGGTTGCAGGTGGTCGTAGACCATGGCCTGCAGGGTAAGCGCCGCGCCCAGCTCGCCAAACAGCGCCAGCAAATGGGCCTCCTCGGCCGTGGTCACCTCCAGCCCGGCCAGCACCACCGGCGCGGCCGGGCCAATGCGGCGGGCCGCCTCCAGGGCCGCGGCCACGTTCTCGGCGCTGTTGTGGTCGCTGATGGCGATGAGCGCCGTGCCCAGCTCCGCCGCCCGGTTCACCACGGCGGTGGGGGTGACGTCATAGCCGCCGCAGGGGCTCAGGCAGGTGTGCAGGTGCAGGTCGGCCTTGAGCCGGGTCAGGGCCAAGGCTAGAGCCCCAGGGCGTGCATGCGGCCAGCCAGTTCGAAGGCCTGCTCATTGCTGACCAGGATCGGCACGCCCTCCTGATCGGCCTTCTGGGCCGCCTCGGCCGCGGGCTGGCGGCCGCCCACCAGGATCACCGCGGCCAGCTCGCGCAGCACCGCCACCGCCACCACGTTCTGGTGGCCCTGGATGGTCAGCCAGAGGCTGCCGGCCTGGGCGTTGGCCATCACGTCGGAGAGCAGGTCTGAGATGTAGCCCCCGCTCACCGCGCGCTGAAGGCCGGACGCGCCGGCCGCCACCTGCAAATCCAGTTTTTCCACGATCTCGCTAACCGTCATGGCGGGCATGCCCTCCCTGGCCCGCAGGGCCTTGGCTCGAGTGGTCATGAAAGGACAATCGCACTCCTGGGCGTCGCCCAGGATCACGTCGGCGGCAAAGGTGTGGCAGTCCGGCGCGCCGCAGGCCCCGCATTCGCCCCCCGGCAGCAGGGCCTCCAGGGCCTGGATGGAACGCATCTTGCTGATGGCCCGGCCGGGGTCCGGGTCCAGGGCCGGCAGGGGGCGCGGGGTGATGGGGCTGGGCCACTGGAACAGGCCGTGCTCGATGTTCTTGCGCAACCGCGAGCGGTTGACCCGCGACAGGGCCCCGAAGCGGCGCATCTGGCGCATGGTCACGCTCTTGGCCCGGTAGCGGTTCTCCACCACCAGCGGCCCGCCCAGGCAGCCGTCCGGGCAGACGTGGGCTTCCAGGAAGCGCAGCTCGCCCAGGCGGCCGGCTTCGAGCATCTCCAGGATGTTGACCACCTCCTGGAACCCGGCCGCGGCCAGGGTGTACTCCACGTCCACGTTGGCGGCCTGGCCGCCGCTCATGGCCCAGGCGATGCCCGCGCCCGAGCATTTTTGCAGGGTCAGGTTCTCTTCCATGCCCTGCATGGCGCTGAGCAGCGGGCCGTAGATGTCGCGGAAGCTGATCACCCCGTCCACGTAGGGCTTGTCCAGTTGCACCGGGTCGTCGGGGGCGGCCATCTTGGCCGCGCAGGGGGCGATGTGGAACACCCCCACGTCCTCCGGCCGCCAGCCCTGGCGCTGGGCCATGCGCTCCTTGATGGCCCGGGCCGCGAAGACCCGGGGCGGCAGGATGGGGATGATGTTCTTGATCAGGCTGGGGAAACGGTGGGCGATCAGGCGCACCACCGCCGGGCAGGAGGGGCTGATGCCAGGCCGCAGGTCGGGGCGGGCGTGCAGGTACTCCTCCATGGCCGCCGAGTTCATCTCGCACAGCCAGCCCATGTCCACCACCTCGGCGAACCCCAGGCGCTTGAGGCCCAACAGGATCTGGTTGGGCGTGGTCTGGTAGCCGAACTGGCTGAAGAGGGTGGGGCTGGCCGCGGCCACGGCGTATTTGTAGCCCTGGATGTGGCTGAGCGGCGTGGTCAGCGACTGCACCGCGTTGTGGGGGCAGACCCGGAAGCAATCGCCGCACTGCACGCAGCGCTCGGGCAGGATCCGGGCCACCCCGGCCTTGACCCGGATGGCCTTCATGCTGCACGCCCTGATGCACAGCACGCAACCCTGGCATTTGTCGGGGTCGATCCACAACGCGTGGCCCCCGTTGCAGCCGTTATCCTGGTGTATCTGCGCCAAGCCGACCCGCCCCCGGCCGCAGTCCGGTCAACCACCGCGGCCTAATGGGTGTAAATCTAATGCATGGAAGGCTGCTTTGCACCCCCGGACGGGTCTTAGCGCAGGTCGATCTCCACCTGAAGGCGGGTGCCCCGGCCGGCTCCGGTGTCGATGACCAGCCGGCTGCTGTTGCGCTTGATGTTGGGCAGGCCCATGCCGGCCCCGAAGCCCATCTCGCGCATCTCCGGGGTGGCGGTGGACCAGCCCTCCTGCATGGCCAGCTCCAGGTCGGGGATGCCCGGCCCCTGGTCGGCGATGACCAGGCGCACGGTGTCCGGCGAGAGATAGACGCTCATGCTGCCGCCGCCGCCGTACATGACCGCGTTCATCTCGGCCTCGAAGGCCACGATGGCCACCCGGCGCAGGAGATCGGCGGCAAAGCCGGCCTCCTTGAGCAGGTTCTTCACCGCGATGGAGACCTGGCCGGCCCCGGCGTAGTCATTGGCGCCGATGACAAACGACTGCAGGAATTCGGGCCCCAGCTTGGCCGGGGGCGGGGAGGCGGGGCTCACGCGCCGGACTCGTCGCCGTCGAGCGACCAGCCCCTGAGCCCCTTTTCGAAAAGGAGCCCGCAGGCGTCGAACATGGACAGGGCGGTGACCATCAAGGGCAGGTCGTATTCCTGGGCCAGGAGCACCACGGCCTCGTTGGGCCGCTTGCCCCGCACAAAGACCACCCCGGCGATGCCGGCCACCTCGGCGGTGCGGATCACCTGGGGGTTGGAGAGCCCGGTCAGGAGCAGGCTGTCCGGCTGGGAAAAAGCCAGCACGTCGCTCATCATGTCGGCGCCGTGGCAGAGGGCGATCTCGCGGTCCAGGCTCTCCTGTCCGCAGAGCACCTCGGCCTGGAGCCAGGCCGCGATCTCGGCCAGGGAGGCCTTCACGCCGGCCGCGCTACTGGTAGCGTTCGACGAGGTTCACCGCCGTGTCGGCCATGACCTTGCGGTGGGTGTCCTGATCCACCACCACCACCGGGGCCACGCCGCAGGCGCCCAGGCAGCGCACCTGCTCCAGGGTGAAGCGGCGGTCTTCGGTGGTGCTGTCCACCGGGATGCCCAGGTGGCGCTCCAGGCGGTCCAGGACCTCCTTGCCGCCGCGCACGTAGCAAGCGGTGCCCATGCACACCCGGACGGTGTGGCGGCCGCGGGGGACCATGGAGAAGTAGGAATAGAAGGTGGTCACGCCATAGACGTCGTGGCCGGGCAGGCCCATTCTTTGCGCGATGTGCTCCTGCACCGGCACCGGCAGGTAGCCCACCACGCCCTGGGCCTGCTGCAGCACCGGGATGAGCGAGCCGGGCTTGCCGCGGTAGCGCGCGCAGATTTCGTCGATCTGGGCCACCATTTCGGGGGTCACGTCTTCGGGCATCGGGCTCGGGTTCATCTGGCGTGCCGCGTTCATGACTCGCTCCTCGTCGGCTATGGGGGGCGCGGGTTTTTTGCCCGGCGCTGATATGGCTCTCTCGTTGCGCCGGCCGCGGGGAGGCCCCCGGCTTTACCGGCTGGATTTTACTAACACACCCCCTCCGGGGTGGCAAGGGTTTTCAGGCCGCGCACAGCACCATGAGCGCCATCGCCTCGGCGGTCTCGATGCTGGCCCCCAGGGTGTCGCCGGTGACCCCGCCCAGGCGGCGGCGGTAATACCAGCCCAGGGCCGCGCCGATCAGGATCACGCCCAATGCGGCCAGGAGCCCGGCCCGGCCGCCGGCCAGGCCGGCCACCATCAGCGCCAGGGCCGCGCTGACCATCTCCGGGCCCAGACTGCCGGCCCCGGCCACGGACGCGCCCAGGCCCTGGGGCCGGGCCGGGGGCAGCAGGGCGGCCAGCATGCCGGCCAGGGCCCGGGCCAGGCCGGGGGCCAGCACCAGGGCCGCCAGCAGGCGGCCCCCGGCCAGGCTGGTTGAGCCGGCTGAGCCGGCCAGGCTGGCCAGGGCCGCGAACTTGAGCAAGAGCACCGCCACCACGGCGCAGACCCCGAAGGAGCCCACCCGGGAGTCCTTCATGATCTCCAACGCCCGCTCGCGGCTGGTGATGTGGATCAGGGCGTCGGCTGAATCAGCCACGCCGTCCAGGTGCAGGAAGCGGGTGCAGAACCCCCAGGCCACCACCAGCAGCGCGGCCAGGGCCAGCGGCGGCAGCCACCCGCCCAACAGCCAGGCCAGGCCGGCCAGGAACAGGCCCAGCAGCACCCCCACCGGCCCATACCAGGCCCGCGAGCGCCGCAGGTCTTGGTCCCCGGCGCGGAGGTCCGATCGCAGGGTGAGGATCGTGAAGAACTGCAACGCCAGCAGGAAGGCTTTCACCCGTTGTTGACCTCGTCGCCGGTGACGCCCGCCGAGGCGAAGGTGGCCATTTCATTGTAGATGGCCACGGCCGCGCGCACCAGGTGCAGGGCCAGGGCCGCGCCGGTGCCCTCGCCCAGGCGCAGATCCAGGTCCAGGAGCGGCCGCTGGCCCAGGGCCGCGCACTGGGCGCGGTGGCCGATCTCCTGGGAGGCGTGGCCCACGATGACATAGGCCGCCGCGGCCGGAGCCAGGCGGCAGGCCACCAGGGCGCCGGTGGTGGAGATGAAGCCGTCCAGGATCACCGGCGCCCGCCGCACCGCCGCACCCAGCACGAAGCCGCAGATGGCCGCGATCTCCAGCCCACCCAGGGCGGCCAGCACGGCCAGGGGGTCGTTGGGGTCGGCCTGGTGCCGGGCCAGGGCCTTTTCCAGCACCGCCACCTTGCGGGCCAGGCCCTGGTCGTCCAGGCCGGTGCCGCGGCCGGTGACCGCCGCCGGCTCCAACCCGCACAAGACCGCGGTGATGGCCGCGCAGGGGGTGGTGTTGCCGATGCCCATGTCGCCGGGGATGAGCAGGTCCGCGCCCTGGTCGATGAGCTGGGCCGCCACCTGGGCCCCCACCATCACCGCCGCGACGGCCTCGGCCAAGGTCATGGCCGGCTCTTCCAAAAGATTGCGGGTGCCCCGGCGCACCTTGGCCTGGATCAGCTCGGGCACGGCCTCGAAATCGTGGTCCACGCCCACGTCCACCACCCGCACCCGGGCCCCGGCCTGGCGGGCCAGCACGTTGATGCCCGCGCCGCCGTTCAGGATATTGTAGACCATCTGGGCCGTGACCTCGCGGGGATAGAGGCTGACCCCCGCGGCGGCCACGCCGTGGTCGGCCGCAAAGACCGCCACCGCGGCGCTGGGCTGGGCCAGGCTGGCGGACCCGCGCATCACGCACAGGCGGCTTGCCAGCTCCTCGATGCGGCCCAGGGAGCCGCGGGGCTTGGTCAGGTTGTCCAGGTGGGCCTGGGCGGCCTGGCCGGGGGCGGGATCGGGCAGGCTGATCTGGGCCAGCAGGGATTGCAGGCGGTCCATGGGCTCGGTCTCCATTGTCACAGGCAAGGCAGCTCGCCCTTGAAGGCCAGGGGCAGGCCGGCGGTTATCAGCACCACCCGGCCGCAGACCGCGGCCAGGCGCTGGTGCAAGAGCCCGGCCTGATCGCGGAAGGCGCGGGCCAGGGCGTTTTCGGGCACGATGCCCTGGCCCACCTCGTTGCCCACCAGGATGACGCGGGCCCGCAGGCCGGGCAGCAGCGCGGCCAGCTCGCGGCCCTTTGCGGCCACGGCGTCCTCGGCCAGGCCGGCCATGGTCATGAGGTTGCTGAGCCACATGGTAAGGCAATCCAGCAGGATGACCGCCTCGGGCCGGTCCAGGGCGGTTAGGGCTTGGCATAGCTCCAGGGGCGCTTCGCGGGTGGACCAGAGGGGGCCGCGCTGGGCCTGGTGCAGGCTGACCCGGCGGGCCATCTCGGCGTCGCGGGCCTGGCCGGTGGCCAGGTAGACCAGGCGGCCGGGTTGGCCGCCGGCCAGGTTCTCGGCCAGGCGCTGGGCCCAGGCGCTCTTGCCGCTGCGGGCCCCGCCCAGCACCAGGGTGTGCGCGGGCTCGGACATGGGCCTAGTCATAGCGTAAAACCCCCGCCGCTTCAACGCCGGGCGGTGGCCGGGGGACCCTGGCCCAGGCCGTCGAGAGCGCTTGGGTTTTGGCCCAGGTCTGGGGTATGGTAACAGGCAGGCAAACGCGCCGGCCGGCGCGGCGGGGGATGCATGACAAGCGGCCCTATCCAATCCGACGGCGGCTACCTGCTTGGCCGAGAGGCCGCGCCGGTGCGCCGCGATCCCTGGTGGCTGCTGGGCCTGGGGGTCTTGAGCCTGGCCACCCAAGGCTGGGTGACGGGCGCGCGCCTGGGCGGGGACAGCGGCCGCTATCTGGACGCGGCCCGGCGCCTGCTTTCCGGCCAGGTCTTGGTGGACAAGCAGGCCGACTTCTGGGTCTACGACTGGCTGGTGGCCATCACCGGCGCGGCCGGCGGCAACCCCTGGCCCCTGCTGGTGGTCCAGGCGCTTTTCTCCCTGCTGGCCGGCCTGGTGATCTACTGGGGCGCGCGCCGGGCCTTTGGCCGGGCCGCCGGCCTGGCCGCGGCCGCCGCCTGTCTCATCTGGCCCGACCTGCAACGCTGGAACTTCTACCTGCTCAGCGACGGCTTGTTCAACAGCCTGCTGGCCATCTGCCTGGGCCTGGCCCTGTGGTCCACCACCCGCCCGGCGGCCTGGCTGGGCCTGGTCCCGGCCCTGGTGCTGCTGTCCTTCACCCGGCCCGAGGGCCTGTTCTTCTGGCTGCCCCTGGCGGCCTGGTGCCTGCTGCGGCGCAATTTCGGCCTGGCCGCGCTGCTGCTCGTCCTGGCCGGCCTGCTGGCCCTGATGCGGCCGCTCAGCCCTGCCGGCACGGCCGAGGTCATGGCCCAGTGGCGCCAGGGCGCGGTGATCTGGGGCTACGCGCCCCTGGACCAGGCCCCGGACCTGGCGGACGTGGCGGACCTGACCAGCCTGCCCGGCTTCATCTGGGCCGCCTTCTGGACCGACCCCTGGGCGGTTTTGGGGCTGATGCTGCGCCGGGTATTCTGGTTCCTGGTCCACGCCCGGCCCTTTTATTCCCTGGCCCACAACCTGACCGCGGCCCTGGCCAGCCTGGTGCTGGTCTGCCTGGCCCTGTGGGGCGCGCTCACCGGCCGCTGCGGCGGCCAGCGCACCCTGCTCTGGGGCGTGGTGCTGTTGCAGATGCTCCTGGCCGCCCTGACCTGGGCCGACTGGGACGGCCGCTTTTTCACCCGCATCAGCCCGGCCCTGCTCATCCTGGCCGCCGAGGGCCTGTTGGGCGCGGCCGATCCGGATTTCTCCGAAGGCGGGCCGGGGCGCTTCACGCATTTATGACCGCCGCCCATCCGTTTTGTACGGCCGCCCCTCCGTGCTAGAATCGAAGCCAACCCCTTGCCGCCGGCCGGAGGCCAGCCCTTGACCGAGCCCCTGCTCCAGATCAGCGACCTCAGCACCCTGTTTCCCGGCCGCCAGGGCCCGGTGGCGGCGGTGGACGGCCTGGACTTAAGCGTGGGCCAGGCCGAGGTGCTGGGCCTGGTGGGCGAAAGCGGCTGCGGCAAGTCCATGACCGCGCTCTCGGTGCTGGGCCTGGTGCCGCCGCCGGGGCGGGTGGCCGGCGGCCAGGTGCTCTTTGAGGGCCGCGACCTGCTGACCCTGACCGAGCCGGAGCTGCGCCGGGTGCGCGGGGCCGGCATCAGCATGGTCTTCCAGGAGCCCATGACCAGCCTCAACCCGGTCTTCACCGTGGGCCGCCAGGTGGCCGAGCTGGTGCAGGCCCATTGCGACGTCAGCCCGGCCGCGGCCATGGACCTGGCCGTGGAGATGCTGGGCAAGGTGGGCGTGCCCGAGCCGCGGGCGCGGGCAACGGCCTATCCCCACCAGCTCAGCGGCGGCCTGCGCCAGCGGGTGATGATCGCCATGGCGCTGACCCTGAACCCGCCCCTGGTCATGGCCGACGAGCCGACCACCGCCCTGGACGTGACCATCCAGGCCCAGATTCTGGACCTTTTGCGCCGGCTCCAGGCCGACAGCGGGGTCAGCGTGCTGCTCATCACCCACAACCTGGCCGTGGTGGCCCAGATGGCGGCAAGGGTGGCGGTGATGTACACCGGCCGTTTGGTCGAAGAAGCCCCGGTGGAGGAGCTCTTCCGTGCGCCCCTGCACCCCTACAGCCAGGGGCTCTTGGCCTGCCTGCCGGCCCGCGCGCCGGAGCGCGGCCTGCGCCTGCCCACCATCGCCGGCATCGTGCCCGCCCTGGACGAGCTGCCCCCGGGCTGCAAGTTCTCCGACCGCTGCCCCCAGCGCTTCGCGCCCTGCTCCGAGGCCGAGCCGGCCCTGGCCGAGGTGGCCCCCGGCCGCCGGGTGCGCTGCTTCTTGCACCACGACCAGGCCCGCCAGCGCCGAAGGGCGGCATGAGCCAGGCCGCGCAGACTGAGCTGGTGCGGGCCGAGGGCCTCTGCAAGCACTACCGGGTGGGCGTGGGCTTCATGGGCGCCGAGCGGCGCACCCTGCAGGCGGTGGACCAGGTGGACCTGACCATCCACTCCGGCGAGGTGCTGGGCCTGGTGGGCGAAAGCGGCTGCGGCAAATCCACCCTGGGCCGGCTCATCCTGCGCCTGACCGAGCCCAGCGCCGGCCGGGTCAGCTTCGCGGGCCGCGACATCACCGGCCTGGGCCGGTCCGAGCTGCGCCATCTGCGCCGCCAGATGCAGATCGTCTTCCAGGATCCCATGACCAGCCTCAACCCGCGGCTCACCGTGGGCAGCATCCTGGCCGAGCCCCTGCGCATCCACGGCCTGGGCAACGGCCCCGCCATCCGGGCGCGGGTGGCCGAACTGATGCACCAGGTGGGGCTCCGGCCCGACCAGGCCGGCCGCTACCCGCACCAGTTCAGCGGCGGCCAGCGCCAGCGCATCGGCATCGCCCGCGCCCTGGCCCTGAACCCGCGCCTGGTGGTGGCTGACGAGCCGGTCAGCGCCCTGGACGTCTCCATCCAGGCCCAGGTGATGAATCTGCTGTTGGATCTGAAGGAGAAGTTCGGCCTGACCTATCTGCTGGTGGCCCACGATCTGTCCGTGGTGCGCCACCTCTCCGACCGCATCGCGGTGATGTACCTGGGCCGGGTGATGGAGGTCGCACCGGCCGCGATCTTCGACCGACCGCCCCTGCACCCCTATTCCGAGGCGCTACTCGCCTCGGCCCCGGTGGCCGACCCCGGCCGCAAGGCCCGGCCCCCGGCCCTGAAGGGCGACGTGGCCAGCCCCCTGGAGCCGCCGCCGGGCTGCCGCTTCCACACCCGCTGTCCGGAGATGCAGCCGCGCTGCCAGGCGGAAACCCCGGCCCTGCGCGAGATCGCGCCGGGCCACCTCTGCGCCTGCCACTACCGCTAAGAAAAATTCACTGCGCCGGCCCGGGGGACGCGGGCCAGGGGTGGGCTCTCGTTGCCTTGTGCTAGGAGCCTGTCGGAGTAATCCTCCGACAGGCTCCCGGGCGGGCCATGGATGGCTTTCTCCGACACACACCTAGGGCGCGTGCAGAGCCATCTGCTTGCGGATGAATTCCTCCACCTCGCGGGCCGGGCGGAACACGCCGTAGTGGCCCTCGGCCAGCACGTCGGCCTTCAGCGCCAGCAGGCGGGTCATGCTGGCCTGCCACTGGCCGAGATCCGAGCCGAAGGCCGGCGAGAAGGGGCCGTGCACGTCCTGGCCGAAGAGTACCTTCTGGTCCTCGCTGAAGCACCAGGCGGCCAGGGAGCCGGGGGTGTGGCCGGGGATGTGCATCACCTCCAGGGCCTGGTCCTGGCTCAGCATCAGCCGCCAGCCGTCGGCCACGGTCTCGTCCGGGGCCACGCCCTCCAGGCGCAGGCCGTACCAGTGGGCCGCGCTGCGCTGGTCGTCGCCGGTGCGCAGCACCGCGGCGTCGTCGGGGTGGATGAGCACCTGGCAGCCGGTGCGGCGCTTGATCTCGGCCGCGCCGCCCACATGGTCGATGTGGGCGTGGGTGAGCAACAGGTGGGTGAGCTGGTTGGGGCAGGCCCGGGCCGCCAGGTCCAGGATGTGCGGCGCGCTGGGGCCGGCGCCGCAGTCCACCAGGACCGTGGCCAGGGGGGCGCAGACCAGGTAGCAGAGACAATCGCGGGGGTCGCTGAGGTCGGGGCCGCCCACCATGAAGACATTGCCCAACAGTTTGCGGGGCTGGCTGATGACTGGACTCATGCTGTTGCCTCGCGCGGCCGGGTGTCTGGAGCCAAGCGCCGTTGCGCCCGGCGGCCTGTGAGTTTTGCCTGACAGCGGCCTGTGAGTATTGCCTGACAATAGTATGAGGGCATGTGACCGCGCCCGACAAGGCCCAAGAAGCCCCCGGCCCCAGGCGCTTGCCAGGCGGGCCGCCACAGGCTACCCTGGAAACCAGGGCCGGGTTGCCTCCCGGCCGTCCGTCCCTGACCGACCTGGGGGAGAGCCTTGTCCCTGCCCACCGCCGGCCACCACCTGGAAGTGGTTGAGAAAATTCTCATCGCCCTGGCCCTGCTCTGTCTGTCGCTGCTGCTCTACGGCCTGACCTTCCTGCTCTTCGGCGACCTGCCCACCATCCAAAAATACTTCCTGCTCCACCTGGGCTTCCTGCCCATCCACGCCCTGGTGCTGACCATCATTTTTGAAGAACTGCTGAAGTTCCGCGAAAAAACCGGCCGCCGCCGCCGGCTCAACGTCTTCCTGGGCGTGTTTTTCCGCCAGATGGGCGCGGACCTCTACGTGCGCATGCTCTCGCTGCTGGACAACCGCGACGAGCTGGACCGCCTGAGCCTGGTGCAACCGGACTGGACCCGGCGGGATTTTCGCCAGGCGCGTCAGCAGCTTGGCCAGTTCAGGCCGGCGATCGGCCAGGACCCGGCCCGCCTGTCCGAGCTGATGACCCACCTGGTGGAGCGCGAGCGTGAGGTGGTGGAAATGACCCGCAACCCCCACCTGTGGGAGTTCGAGAACTTCTACCGCACCATCGTGGCCCTGTTCCATCTGATCGAGGAGGCCCACCTGCACGGCGACCCGGCCCAGATGAGCCCCTGGGTGCGCCAGCACCTGGGCCAGGACGTGGGCCAGGCCATGCTGATGCTCCTGAAGCTGTGGCTGATGTACCTGGAGTACCTCAAGCACGAGCACCCGGTGCTTTTCCGCTTCAAGATGGGCCTGCACAACACCGTGCAACCCTTGATCGTTGAGGAGGATTGGGAGGAGTAGGCCGGCCTTTACAGAGGCCGCGCGGCGGGTTATCATCTGACTAACAAATAATGATTATTGGTTTGCCAGATCAATGGGGGACCGCCTGCCCGCCTCGGCCCGCGGCCGCACCGGTTGCTGGAGGAAAGCATGGGCGACTACTACGACTCCCGGGACCTGAAAAAGTTTGGCGAGATCGGCGAGGCCGCCCCGGAGCTGGCCGCCAAGTTCTTCGATTACTACCAGGCCGTGTTCGCCGAAGGCGAGTTGACCGCCCGCGAAAAGGCCCTCATCGCCCTGGCCGTGTCCCACGCGGTGCAGTGCCCCTATTGCATCGACGCCTACACCCAGGCCTGCCTGGAAAAGGGCTCCAACCTGGCCGAGATGACCGAGGCGGTGCACGTGGCCAGCGCCATCCGGGGCGGGGCCACACTGGTGCACGGGGTCCAGATGCGCAATCTTGCCAAAAAACTAAGTTTTTAGCGAAATAGCCCGCCATGGCCGCCTTTGCCCAGACCCTGCGGCAGCACAACCTGGAGCTGGTGCGCGACCAGACCACGGTATTGCAGGTCAACGTGGGCCGGTTGTGCAACCAGGCCTGCCGGCACTGCCACCACGAGGCCGGCCCCCGGCGGCCGGAGGTCATGGACCGGGCCACGGTGGATCAGGTCATCGCCTATGCCGGCCGGGGCGGGTTCGCAGTGGCCGATGTCACCGGCGGCGCGCCGGAGCTGAACCCCCAGGTCTACCGCCTGGTGGACGGCCTGGCCCAGGCCGTGGGGCGGGTGATGTTCCGGGCCAACCTCACCGCCCTGCTGCGCCACGCGCCCGCAGGGCTGGGGGATCTCCTGGCCGCGCGCCGGGTGGAGGTGATGGCCTCATTCCCCTCCCTCAACCAGGCCCAGGCCGAGGCCCAGCGCGGCGAGGGCACCTTTGCCGACTCCCTGGAGGCCTTGCAGCGCCTGAACGCCCTGGGCTACGGCCAGCCGGGCAGCGGTTTGGAGCTGAACCTGGTGGTGAACCCGGCCGGCACCTATCCGCCGCCGGACCAGGCCGCCAGCGAGCGCCGCTTCCGCCAGGTGCTGGGCCGCAAGTGGGGGCTCGCCTTCAACCACCTGCTGATGTTCACCAACGTGCCCCTGGGCCGCTTCAAGCGCTGGCTGCGCGGCCGCGGCGATTATGAAGGCTACCTGGACAAGCTGGCCGCCGGGTTCAACCCCTGCGCGGTGCGGGGCCTGATGTGCCGCACCCTGGTGGCGGTGGCCTGGGACGGCCTGCTCTACGACTGCGACTTCAACCTGGCCGCCGGCCTGCCCCTGGCCGGCCGGCCCACCCATGTCAGCCAGATGCCCGGCCCGCCGCCGCCGGGCCAGGCCATCGCCCTGGGCGAGCACTGCTTCTCCTGCACCGCCGGCAGCGGCTTCACCTGAGGGGGGGCCATCGCCGCCTGAGTTCGGGCCGATCACCCCCCTCGCAAGGCTAAGGAGCCATGAGCCAACCCAGCCGCCCCGCCGACACCTCGCCCCCCTCCGCACCGCCCAGCCGCGGCATCCCCTGGCGGCCCATCCTGCTCATCGCGGCCGTGGCGGCGGTGATGGTCCTGGCCTGGACCTTTGACATCGGCGCGAAAATCCGCGCCCTGCAGGGCTGGATCGCCGGCCTGGGGGCCTGGGGGCCGCTGGTCTTCGTGCTGCTCTACGCCCTGGCCAGCCTGCTGGCCCTGCCCGGCGTGGCCATGACCGCCCTGGCCGGCGGGCTCTTTGGCTCGCTGTGGGGCATCGTGGCGGTGAGCTGCGGGGCCACCCTGGGCGCGGCCCTGGCCTTCCTGGCCGCGCGCTACATCGCCCGGTCCAGCATCGAGGCCTGGCTGGGCCACAACCCCAAGTTCCAGCGGCTCGACGCCATGGTGGAACGCCAGGGGGCCATCGTGGTGGCGGTCACCCGCCTGGTGCCGCTCTTCCCCTTCAACCTGCTCAACTTCGGCTTCGGCCTGACCAGGGTGCCATTCGGGACCTACGTGCTCTACTCCTGGCTGTGTATGCTGCCCGGCACGGTGCTCTACGTGGTCGGCTTCGACGCCCTGTTCACCGGCCTGGCCCAGGGCAAGGTGCCCTGGGCCCTGGTGGCCGTCACCGCGGCCATGGCCGGGCTGTTGGTGCTCATCGTGCGCCGGGCGCGCCGGCTTTTGGCCCCTGGCGCGGCCGAGGCCCCCCCGCCACCCGACGCCCCCGCCGCCAACCAGGAGTAAGCCATGCCCCAAGCAACGCCCCCGCCGCCACCCCGGCCTCCCCTGCCGCCGCTCGCGCCCCTGGACGCGGCCAACCAGGCCCTCCTGGCCGCGGTGCATCCCGCGGATTGGGTCAACCCCGCCCCCCAGGCGCGCTACAACCTGGTGGTGGTGGGCGGCGGCACCGCCGGGCTGGTCTGCGCGGCCGGCGCGGCCGGCCTGGGCGCGCGGGTGGCCCTGGCGGAGCGCCACTTCATGGGCGGGGACTGCCTGAACAGCGGCTGCGTGCCCAGCAAGGCCCTGATCCGGGCCGCGCGCCTGGTTGGCGAGGCCCGCCGGGCTTTTGAGTTGGGCTTGACCCCTGGCCAGCCGCCCGCGCCGGACTTCGCGGCCGTGATGCGGCGCCTGCGCGAGCTGCGCGCCGGCCTGGCCGGCCACGACTCGGCCGCGCGCTTCCGGGAGCTGGGCGTGGACGTGTTCCTGGGCCGGGGCGTGTTCGTGGACCACGAGACCCTGGCCGTGGGCGAGGCCAAGCTGCGCTTTGCCAAGGCGGTCATCGCCACCGGCTCCACGCCCGGCGGCCTGCCCTTCCCCGGCCTCCGGGAGACCGGCTATCTCACCAACCAGGACATCTTCAACCTCACCCAGCTCCCGGCCCGCCTGGCCGTGCTGGGCACCGGGCCCATCGGCTGCGAACTGGCCCAGGCCTTTTCCCGCCTGGGCAGCCGGGTGCTCATGGTGGGGCGCTCGGGCCAGATCATGACCCGCGAGGATCCCGACGCAGCGGCGGTGGTGGCGGCGGCGCTGGTGGCCGACGGCGTGGACCTGCGCCTGAACACCGAGGTGACCAAGGTGGAGGCCAGCGGCGCGGAGAAGCTCATCCACATCAAGCGCGGCGAGGACCAGGAGGCCGTGGCCGTGGACGCCATCCTGGTGGGCGCGGGGCGCAACCCGGTGGTGGAGGGCCTGGGCCTGGAGGCGGCCGGGGTGGAATACGACCGCAAGGCCGGGGTGAGGGTGGACGACCACCTGCGCACCACCAACCCCAACGTCTTCGCGGCCGGCGACGTCTGCCTGACCCACAAGTTCACCCACATGGCCGACGCCAGCGCCCGCATCGTCATCCAGAACGCGCTGTTCGCCGGCCGGGCCCGGCTGAGCGGGCTCACCCCGGCCTGGTGCACCTACACCGACCCCGAGGCCGCCCATTGCGGGCTCTATCCGGAGGAGGCCGAGGCCCAGGGTTTGGGGGTGGAGACCATCCGCATCGGCCTCAAGGACGTGGACCGGGCGGTGCTGGAAGGGCGCGCGGAGGGCTTTCTCAAGGTGCACCTCAAGGCCGCCTCCGACCGCATCCTGGGTGCGACCTTGGTGGCCCCCCACGCCGGCGAGAGCATCAGCCAGCTCACCCTGGCCATCCAGTCCGGGCTGGGCCTGAAGACCCTGGCCGCGGTGATCCACCCCTACCCCACCCAGGCCGAGGTGATCAGGAAGGCGGCCGACGCCTATAACCGCACCCGCCTGACCGAGGGCGTCAAGCGCTGGCTGCAACGCTGGCTGGCCTGGCGGCTATGACCGGCGAGCCCGCCTCATTTCATCGGCCTGCCCCGGCCCGCCTGATCCTCTTCACCCGCTGGCCCGCGCCGGGCCAGGCAAAGACCCGGCTCATCCCGGCCTTGGGGCCGGAGGGCGCGGCCCTGCTGCACGCGGCCCTGACCCAACGCGCCCTGGCCTGGTGCCTGGCCCTCATCCGCCAACACCCCGCGCTGTTGGAGTTGCGCTGCGTTGGCGCGCCAGCGGCCGCCTTCCGGCGCTGGCTGGGCTGGGCGCCGCTGATCCGGCCCCAGGCCGAGGGCGACCTGGGCGCGCGCATGCACCAGGCCCTCAGCGAGGCCCTCGCTGAAGGCGCGGACCGGGTGGTGCTCATGGGCTCGGACTGCCCCGGACTCACCGACGCCGTCCTGGCCCAGGCCTTTGCCGCCCTCCATGACCACGACCTGGTGCTGGGCCCGGCCACGGACGGCGGCTACTACCTGGTCGGCCTGACCCGGCCCGCCCCGGAGCTTTTCGCGGATATCACCTGGGGCACGGAGCGCGTGCTGGAGCAGACCCTGGCCGCGGCCCGGCGCGCCGGCCTG
>JAZDHW010000210.1:0-21917 GCA_043805555.1 Pseudomonadota bacterium | reverse complement strand
TAAATACACGGGCGGGGATAAACCCCGCCCCTACGAAAACAGAAACTCTGCATGAATGGAAAAGACCTATTAATCCCCAGCTAGTTGGTACATCGGCTACGGATTACACAGACGGCATCACCAAGTAAAACTGTATATGCTGAAGTTCCTAAGGTAGGTCTTCACTTCGTGGATGGTAAGAGCGCAAACTTTACTATATTGGCGTTCCGTGAAACCACCTGGGCTGGCAAAGGACGGCAACCTTGTGATCGTCAGGCAGTTAGCACGGTGCAGCACTGCATAACTTGGGTTAGGTCTATAGAAGGTGTTAACCACAAAACCACTAGGATTTGATCCCAGCCAAAGGAAATAACCCCGATCATCATTCTGGAAATGAATGGCTGCCATATTCCTCTCCTTCTTCATGCCCTAACCATTTATTCATGCGCCTTACTCTGCTATTCTAATAGTAACGCTAGTAATGGTCAGCTTCTACAGAGGATTTACCTATGCAACCCGGCGACCAGTTCCCCGCCAAGCTGACCCTGCCCGACCAGACGGGCGCGGCCAAATTCTTCAAAGACCTGGCCCTGGCCCGCGGCCTGGTGGTCTTCGTCTACAGCAAGGACAACACCAGCGGCTGAACCACCGAGGCCGGGGAGTTTCAGGCGAAACTCGCGGACTTTTCCAAGCTGGGTTACGGGGTGGCGGGCCTGAGCAAGGATTCGGTGCAGAGCCACGCCAAGTTCGCGCAAAAGCTGGGCCTGGGCTACAGCCTGCTGGCCGATCCCGAATTGGCGCTGATCAAGGCCCTGGGCGCCTGGGGGATCAAGAAGATGTACGGCAAGGAATCCGAGGGCGCGGTGCGCAGCACTTTCGTGTTCGACGCCAAGGGCAAGCTCATCAAGGCGTATCCCAAGGCCAAGGCCGCGGGCCACGCGGCCCAGGTCCTGGCCGATCTGGCCCCATCAGGAGCCTGAGCCATGGCCGCGCACTGGGTGTGTGTCGGAGAAAGCCATCCATGGCTTTCTCCTCTTGGAACTTGCCAAAAGTTAATTTTGGCAAGTTCTCGGAATGGCGCCAGAAATTAGTTTGGCGCCATTCCGGGCGGGCCATCCATGGCCCGCCCGGGAGCCTGTCGGAGGATTACTCCGACAGGCTCCTAGCTGCTCAAGAGCGACCCCGAGGCCTATAGCTGGGACGACTTGGCGCGTGAGGGCGGCACAACCTGGGACGGGGTGCGCAACCACCAGGCCCGCAACAATATTGAGGCCATGCGCCCCGGCGACCTCTGTTTGATTTATCACTCGGTGCAAGGCACGTCCGTGGTGGGCGTGGCCAGGGTGACGGCCGCCCCGGCCCCGGACCCCACGGCCGACGATCCCCGCTGGCTGGCCGTGACCATCGCGCCGGAATACGCCCTGGCCCTGCCGGTGGGCCTCAAGCTGATCAAGTCCGACGACGCGCTGAAAAACATGGCCCTGGTGCGCCAGTCGCGCCTGTCGGTGATGCCGGTGAGCCCGGCCGAGTTCAAGCGCATCGTGGCTCTGGGCGGCGGCCGCGCCCCGGCCTGAAGCGGGGTGACAACCGCGCGGCGGGCCTTGCGCCTATTGGCCGCGGCCTTATACTTGGGGAAACCCTAACCGGCCGCCGACGCGGCCAGATGGATAGTCGCAGGCCTCCCATGGAAGAAGCCGCCGAAGACCGACCTAAGAAGCGCCTTTCCCTGAGCATCCGCCAGATGGAGATTGACGACATCGCCGAGGTGTTCCACCTGGGCGAGGAGCTGTTCACCGCCAGCGAGTGGCCCACCCTCTACCGCACCTGGGACGAGTACGAGGTCATCACCCTGTTCCAGAGCGACCCCGAGCTGTGCCTGGTGGCCGAGCTGGCGACGAGCTGGTGGGCTTCGCCCTGGGTACCACCATCGAGAAAAGCCATTCGGCCTGGAAGTACGGCTACCTGGTCTGGCTGGGGGTGCGGCCGGGGCTACAGCGCCATGGCGTGGCCGCCCGTTTGTTCCGCGCCCTGCGCGAGCTGTTGATCGAGCAGGGGGCGCGCATCCTTTTGGTGGACACCGAGGCCGACAACCTCCCCGCCCTGCATTTTTTCCGCAAGCAGGGCTTCGGCAGCCCCCAGGAGCATATTTTCCTCTCCCAGAACCTGGACCAGCGCCGGCGCAAGAACGGCGAGCGCAAGGCCTCCGCCAAGGTGCACGAGCCCGCGCCCGCTGCCCACGGCAACGGCCACGACGACCCCACCCCGGAGGTGGACTAGGCCATGCCCGAAGCCCCGCCCAGCCTGACCGCGCCGACCGTGGACGCCGGCCGCCTGCGCCGCCTGCTGCGCCGGCTGGTGGACATCTACAGCCCCTCGGGCAAGGAGGAGGAGATCCTGGAGTTCTGCCAGGGCTACCTCAAGCGCCGCGGGCTGAAGGTGGAGCGCCAGGAGGTGGACGAATACCGCTACAACCTCCTGGTGCTGCCCGAGTCCGGCGAGGCCCGCCTGGCCCTGGTGGGCCACCTGGACACGGTGGTGGCCTACGACCTGGAGAACCTGGGCGTGGAGGACGAGGGCGACCGGGTCATCGGCCTGGGCGCGGCGGACATGAAGGCCGGCTGCGCGGCCATGATCGAGGCCATGGTCAGCCTGCACGAACGCCAGGCCGGCCTGCCCCTGGCCCTGTGCCTGGTGGTGGGCGAGGAAGAAGACGGCGACGGGGCCCAGGCGTTGGCCGGCGAGCACCGCTTCCCCTGGGCCATCATCGGCGAGCCCACCGAGTTGCAGCCCTGCACCGCCCATTATGGCTACGTGGAGGCCCAGCTCATCACCCGGGGCCGCCGCCGCCACGCCAGCCTGGCCAACAACCACCAGAACCCCATCCAGGCCATGCTGGACATCCTGCTGCGGGTCAGCCGCCACATGGCCTCCCGGCCCGAGATGGCCTACAACATCCGCGACCTGCGCAGCGCGCCCGAGGGCTTCGTGGTGCCGGAGCTTTGCGAGGCCTGGCTGGACGTGCACCTGCCGCCCACCAGCCCCCTGGGCGAGCTGACCCGCGAGCTGGAGGAGGTGGTGGCCGGGGCCCGGCGCGACACCCCCGGCCTGGAGGCCGAACTCAAGCTGTTCGGGCTCTTCGCCGGCTACCAGCTCTCGGACAAGGAGCCGCTGCTCAAAGAGCTGGCCCGCATCTGTGAGATCCACGGCCTGACTCTTGCGCCCAGCGCCTTCCGCAGCCACTCCGATGCCAACCTGCTCTGGGCAGCGGGCATCAAGCCGCTTCTCTTGGGGCCGGGCAGCCTGGAGCAGGCCCACGCGCCCAACGAGTGGGTGGACTTTGCCCAGGTGCGCCAGGCCGCCGCGCTGTATCAGGAACTGGCCTTGGCCGCCCTGGCCTAGGTGTGTGTCGGAGAAAGCCATCCATGGCTTTCTCCTCTTGGAACTTGCCAAAAGTGAATTTTGGCAAGTTCTTGCAATGGCGCCAAAAATTAATTTGGCGCCATTCCGGGCGGGCCGTCCATGACCCGCCCGGAAGCCTGTCGGAGGATTACTCCGACAGGCTCCCAGAGTCTCCCGCCTCCCTGCAATACGGTGTATAGTGTGGGGTATTCACCCGCCAAGCGGCGGGAGCTGCCTTGGAGCGTGGCCAGTGCAGACCCGCAAGTACGTCACCGTCCCCTGCGACGACCTGGACCTGGGCAAACGCAACCGTGAGCTGGCCGTGCTGTTGGAGCTTTCCAACCTGCTGGCCTGGTCGGCCAGTTCCAAGGACCTGCTCTACAACGCCCTGTCCTATGTGCTCAAGCACCTGGAGCTGGACGCCGGACGCCTCTATCTGATGGACGACGGCGGCCAGTTCTTACGCCTGGCCGCCTCCCTGGGCGTCAACACCACCGGGCTTAAAAAAGTCAGCGTCCACGAGGGCTTCACCGGCCGGGCGGTGAGCACCCGCCAGTTCATCGCCCAGCACGTGGCCGAACTGCCCGACAAGGCCAGGGTCAGGCTGCTCAGCAAAAAAGGCTTCGTGGTGGTGATATGCGTACCGCTGATCGTGCTGGACCAGGTGGTGGGGGTGCTCAACCTGGCCGCGCGGCGGGCGATACGGCTGGAGGCCCAGGCCATCGACCTGCTCATCGTCATGGGCAACCTGATCGCGGTGGCGGTGAACAACGCCCGGCTCAACGACGAGTTGCGCGACCAGGCCCGGCAGTTGGAGGAGCAAAAGAGCGCGGTGCAGTATTTCGCCGTCACCGCCAGCCACGACCTCAAGTCCCCGGCCGTGGGCATCTACGCCCTGACCCAGCGCCTGATGAAGCTCTCCGGCCAGGCCCTGGGGGTCAAGGGCGAGGAGTGCTGCCGCCAGATCCTCAAGGCCGCCACCCGCATTGAGGCCCTGGCCCGGGAGATCAGCGCCTTCATGGCCGTCCGGGGCGCTCCGCTGAAGCTGGAGCAGGTGCGCCTGACCGAGGTCCTGGAGACGGTGCGGGCCGAGCAGGCCACCCGTCTGGCCGAGATGGACGTGGCCTGGGAGGCGCCCGCGGACCTGCCCACCCTGCGAGCCGACCGCCTGGGCCTGATACGGGCCTTCCAGAACCTGTTGGACAACGCCCTCAAGTACGGCGGCCGCGGCCTGACCCGGCTCAGGGTGATCTACCGCGAGGAGGAGCACGAGCACGTGCTGGGCCTGGCCGACGACGGCGTGGGCCTGGATCCGGCCGGGGCCGAGAACCTGTTCAAGGCCTTCCAGCGCGGCGCCACCAGCCAGGGCACCGAGGGCACCGGCCTGGGCCTGGCCATCGTGCGCGAGGTGGCCGAACGTCACGGCGGCCGGGCCTGGCTGGAAAGCGCTCCCGGCCAGGGCGCCACCTTCTACCTCAGCCTGGCCAAGGGCCTGGAAACCGACTAGGCCGCCGCCGGAACGTCCCCGCCGCCCCCTGTTTCCGCCCTATGCCCGGCCGGGGCCGAAACCGTTTTATCCAGCTTAATGGGCTGGTTGCAGAGGGCAGTGAAGGCTTGACCGGCTGGGGCCCGCCTGATAGATTAGGCGACCAACAGGAATCAGATCGCATCATTTCAGGCAGTTTGCCTGTCCACCCCGCAGCCGCGAGGCCTAAAAGTGGCAAAGCAAAGCATAGACCTCATCGTGAACGGACAGCGCCACCAGGTGGCGGTGGACCCCTGGCGCACCCTGGCCGAGGTCCTGCGCGAGGAGCTGAACCTCACCGGCACCAAGATCGGCTGCAACCAGGGCGATTGCGGGGCCTGCACGGTGCTCATCGCGGGCCGCTCGGTCAGCAGTTGCCTCACCCTGGCCGTGGAGGCCCACCAGCGCGAGATCACCACCATCGAGGGCCTGGCCGACAGCCCCGACAAGCTGCACCCCCTGCAGCAGGCCTTTGTGGAAAAAGGCGCGGTGCAGTGCGGCTTCTGCACCGGCGGCATGATCATGAGCGCCAAGTTCCTGCTGGACCGCATCCCCGCGCCCAGCGAGGTGCAGATCCGCCGGGGGCTCTCCGGCAACCTCTGCCGCTGCACCGGCTACAACAAGATCGTGGAAGCCGTCGCCAGCGCGGCCCCGGCCCTCAACCAGGCAAAGGAAGGGCGCTAGCCATGGCCATGCCCCATTTCGCGGTGCACCAGCCCGCCAGCCTGGAAGAAGCCCTGGACCTGGTGGCCCGCCACCGCACCAGCGTCAAGCTGCTGGCCGGCGGCACCGACCTGGTCATGAAGCTGCGCAACGGAGCGCTGGCCCCGGAGAACCTGGTCAGCCTCAACCGGGTGGCGGGCCTGAACCGCATCAACTACCGCGACGACGACGGCCTGGTCATCGGCGCCGGCGCGCGCATCAGCGACGTGGCCGACCACCCGGAGGTGCAGGAGCACTACCCGGCCCTGGCCCACGCCTGCCGGGTGATGGCCACCACCCAGATCCGCAACATGGGCACCGTGGCCGGCAACATCGTCAACGCCGCGCCCAGCGCGGACACCGCCGCGCCGCTCTTGGCCTACCGGTCCAGCGTGGTGCTGGTGGAGCGCGGCGGCCGCCGCCAGGTGGACCTGACCAAGTTCTTCGCAGGTCCGGGCCTGACCGCCATCGAGCCCCTGGAGATCCTGGAGGCCATCCGGGTGCCGGCCCCTCCCCAGCGGGTGGGCAGCGCCTACCAGCGGCTCTCGGCCCGCAGCCAGGTGGACATCGCCGCCGTGGGCGTGGCCGGCTTCCTGGCCCTGGACCTGCGGGGCGACATCATCGGCGCGCGCCTGGCCCTGGCCGCGGTGGCCCCCACCCCGGTGCGCTGCCCCGAGGCCGAGCAGATGCTCGACGGCCAGGCCCCCGGCCCGGAGCTTTTCAACCGCGCCGCGGCCGCCTGCGTGCGCGCCGCCCGGCCCATCGACGACGTGCGGGCCACGGCCAACTACCGCCGCGCCATGGTGCAGGTGCTGGCCCGGCGGGTGCTGGATTCCTGCCTGGAGATGGCCAAGAGCAAGTTCTGAGCCCCGCCCCGCGGACCAATCACCACGGCGGCCGGGGGCATCCTCCGGCCGCCGCGTTGATTCCGGACCATGACGCGGCCAACCCGGCGGGGGGATTTGACAATCCCGCCGGCCATGCCTAAGCTGATTCAAGCCTTTGTTACAATTCCCGGCCGGTGGAGACATGTCCTTGACACTGAGCCCGCAGGTTAAGTTTCGCCTCAAGCTGGCCATTGTCGCCGGCCTGCTGGCCGGCGTCACCCTGCTGCATTATTCCCACGATTTCGACCAGATGCTCAGGCAGGTCGTCATCCGCGACCTGTACCTGATCCCCATGATGCTGGGCGCTTTCTGGTTCGGCCTGCGCGGCGGGGTGGCGGTGGGGCTCACCCTGGTGGCCGCCCTGTTGCCCATGGCCCTGCTGGAAACCGAGCGCAACCCGCGCTGGCTGGTGGTGGACGCCCTGGAGTTCGCCATCTACATGGCCGCGGGCATGGCCCTGGGCTGGCTGCGCGACCGCGAGCGCGCCCAGCAGCGGCGCATGCGCGAGGCCGAGTCCCTGGCCGCCATGGGCCGGGCCGTCTCGGCCGTGGCCCACGACATGCGCACCCCCCTGATGACCATCGGCGGCTTCACCACCCAACTGCGCCGCAACCTCAATGATGACGACCCGGCCGCCCACAAGATGGACATCATCATCAGCCAGACCCGCCGCCTGGAGCACATGGTCCAGGACATGCTGGATTTTTCCCGCCCCTTGGAGCTGCACCCGACGCCGGTGGACCCGGCCCAGTTTTTGGAGGAATGCCTGGCCCTGGCCGAGCCCCTGGCCACCCAGGCCGCGGTGAACCTGACCTGGCGCGGCCTGGGCCAGCCGGGCGCCCTGCACCTGGACGGCGAACGGGTGCAGCAGGCGCTGCTCAACCTTATCGCCAACGCGGTGCAGGCCTCGCCTCCCGGCTCCGGGGTCACCATCATTGTCAACGCCGACCGCGCCGACGAGGTGCGTCTGGAGGTGGCCGACCAGGGACCGGGCATACCCCACGAACAGCGCCCCCTGGTCTTGCAGCCCTTTTACACCACCAAACGCGAGGGCAACGGGCTGGGGCTCTCCATCGTGCGCAAGATCGTCGAGGCCCACGGCGGCCGCCTGGAGATGCGCGAAAACCAGCCCCGCGGCATGATCTTCAGCCTGGTGCTGCCCCAGTCCGGTCCGTCCCCGCGCCCGCCAGCCGCTCTGGCGGCCAGCACTCCCTAGACCGGTGGCCGGGCACCAGGACCCCAAACAGCAACCGGCGCCCCCCCAGGGCGCGCCCCCTCCGCGGCGCGGCCGCTGGCAGGCGGTGCGCGCGCGCATCCTGGTGCTGGTGCTGGTGCTGGTCACCCCGGTTCTCTTGCTGCAAGGCATCTACTACCACAACCTCTACCACGACCAGGTGCGTAGCGAGTTGCACCAGAGCCTTGAGCTGGCCAGGGCCCTGGCCGAGGTCTTCGAGCAGTTCGTCCGCGACGTGAGCCTTCACCAAAGCACCATCGGCATGGTCATGGCCCAGGAATACGGCTTCAGCGTGGAGCAAAAACGCGAATACCTACAGGCCAGCCGCAGCGAGTTCAGCGCCATCCTCAGCATGAGCTGGCTTTCGCCCCAGGGCGAGGTGCTGCTTTCCACCAACCCGGCCAGCGAGGGCCACCGGCAACAGCCGCCCGCCCATGATCCCGGCCCGGTGGCTCGGCGTCGGGCGAACCTGGGCGACCTCTATCAGGAGCAGGAGCGCGGCGAGCCGGTCTTCGACATGTGGCAGGCCCGCGTCGGTCCTGACAGCCTCCTCCAGGGTTGGGTTATGGCCACCATCTCGGCCCGCAAGCTGGAGACCACCTTGGCCTTTGTCCGTTCCGGGGGCGGCGGCATCAGCATGACCGACGCCACTGGCCGGCTGGCTTTCCGGACCCCCTCCCTGCCCTGGAACTGGGAGCAGCGCGATTGGGCCAAACGTTTTCCCGAGGTGTTCGGCCCCGTGCTGGCCGGCCGGGAAGTCGCATCGATGGTGCCCGCCGACCACGCCATGATGGCCCGCCTGGTGGCCTGGACCCCGGCTGGGGACACCGGCTGGGCCGCCGGGGCCGGCCGCTCGCTGGCCAGCGCCCTGGGCCCCTTCTACCGCAACCTGCTACTGGGCGGCGGCCTGTTCCTCCTTTCCCTGGCGGTGGGACTGGGCCTGGCCGCGGCCATCGCCCGGCGCATCAGCCACCCCCTGCGCGAGCTGCGCGACTGGTCCCTGGCCCTGGCCCAGGGCCAACGCCCCCCGGCCGCCTCTCCGGGCGGGCCGGCCGAGGTGCAGGACCTGGCCCTGGCCTTTGGCCACATGGCCGAGCAGCTCCACCAGCGTCAGGAACAGAGTCATGGGGAGCGCGAGCGGGCCGAGGCCCTGGCCGAGGAGATGCGCGGCCTGGCCCAGGAGTTCGCCCAACTGCTGGGCCGGGTGAACATCATGATCCAGGCCTCGGCCCAGCTCTTGGCCGAGACCACCACCCCCGGCCTGATGGACCGGGTGGTGGCCGCAGCCCGCCAGCTCACCGGCGCGCGCCTGGGCGCCGCCGGCCACGGCTATCAGGACGGGACTTTCAGGGTCGGGGCGGTCTCCCGGGACGGCAATTCGCCGATCTGCCCGCCCGGCGATGTGTTCAAGACCGAGCGCGGCGGAGTCTACCAGGAGCTGTTCAGGCAGCCCGGATCCCTGCGCCTGAGCGACGCGGAGTTGCGCCGCCATCCGGCCTGGCGCGGCCTGCCCGCCGGCCACGCCCCCCTGCGCGGCCTGCTGGGCGTCTCGCTGATGGACCGCTCCGGCCAGACCAACGGCCTGATCATGGTCTCGGACAAGGAAGACGGCCAGGACTTCAGCACCGAGGACGAGGCCCTTCTGGTGCAACTGGCCGCCCTGGTCTCCCTGGGCCTGCAACACATAGAGGCCCTGGACCAGGCCCGCCAGCGCACCGCCCAGGTCGAGGAGGGCAGCCGCATCCTGAGCGCGGTGATGCAGCACATCCCCGGCGGCCTGGCCCTGGTGGAGACGTCCGCCCCGCAACTGACCATGATCAGCCGCCACGGCCTGGAGATCCTGGGCGTGGACGAGACCTTCCTGGACCTGCCCTGGCGCCGGCAACTGGCCCAGATCCGCCTGTTCCAGGCCTCGGCCCGGCCGGGCGAGCCGGAGCTGATGTCGCCCCTGAGGCGGGCCTCCCTGCGCGGCGAGATCGTCCTCGGCGAGGAATGGATGCTTGAGCGCCCCAGCGGCGACCAGGTGCCGCTCCTGGTCAACGCCAGCCCGGTGCGCGACGAGGCCGGCCAGATCACCCACGTGGTGCTCACCTTCAGCGACATCACCACCATCAAGGCCGCCCAGGAGGTGCTGCGCACCAGCCACCAGGAGCTGGAGCAGCGGGTGCGCGAGCGCACCGCCGAGCTGACCCAGGCCAACCAGCGCCTGCGCCAGGAGGTGCAGGAGCGCCGCCTGGCCGAGTCGGCGCTGGGCAAGAGCGAGGAGAAGTTCCGCCTGCTGGCCGAGAACGTGGAGGACGCCATCTGGATCGCCGAGCCCGACCTTTCGCGCTTCACCTACGCCAGCCCGGCCCTGGAGCGGCTGTGCGGGTGCAGCCGGGCCGAGCTGTACGGCGATCCCGGCCGCCTGCTCCAGGACGTGGCCGCCGAGGACCAGCCCCGGGTGGCCAGGGTCTGGCATGACCCGGAGCGTCTGAACTGGAACCTGGAGTACCGCCTGGAGCGCCCCGACGGCAGCCAGGCCTGGGTGCAGGACCGGGCATTCGCCATCCTGGACGAACAGGGGCGCATCCACAGCCGGGCCGGCCTGCTCAGCGACATCACCCAGCGCAAGCAGGACGAAAAGGCCCTGCTGGTCTACCAGGAGCAGTTGCGCCGGTTGGCAGCCGAGCTGCACGGCGCCGAGGAGCGCCTGCGCCGGCGCATCGCCCGCGACCTGCACGACAGCCTGGGCCAGGCCCTGGCCATGAGCAAGCTGAAGCTGGGCGCGCTCAAGGCCAAGCCCGACAGCGACAGCCAAGCCATTGACGATGTGATAAGCTTGATCGACATGAGCATCACCGGCACCCGCTCGCTCATCAGCGAACTGAGCCCGCCGGTGCTCTATGAGATGGGTCTGGGTGAGGCCCTGGAATGGCTGTCCGAGCGCACCGAGAAGCAGTTCGGCTTGCAGGTGGACGTGGAGCTGGGCCGCCTGCCGGAGCACCTCCCGGTGAACCTGCAGGCCATGATCTACCGCCTGGCGGCCGAGCTGGTCAACAACGTGGTCAAGCACGCCCAGGCCGGTTGGATGCTGATCTCCCTGACCGGCGTCGAGGATTGCCTGGTGCTGGAGGTGGAGGACGACGGCCGCGGGTTCTCGCCGCCCCAGGACGGCGGCGGCGGGTTCGGCTTGTTCAGCATCCGCGAGCGGCTGCGCCTCTTGGGCGGCAACCTCTACCTGGAGTCGCAGCCGGGTCACGGCACCCGGGCCATGATCAACATCCCGATAGAGCCGGAAATGGGCGACATAGAGGAGGACGCGTGAGCATCAGCCTGCTGCTGGTGGACGATCACCAGATGATGCGCGAGGGCCTCAGGCACCTGCTGCAAAGCCAGGAGGACGTGGAGGTGGTGGCCGAGGCCGAGAACGGCCACGAGGCCCTCAAGCTGGCCCGCCGCCTGGCCCCGGAGGTGGTGGTCATGGACGTGGACATGCCGGACTTAAACGGCATCGAGGCCACCCGCCGCCTGATGCAGGAGATGCCGCGCACCAAGGTCATCGGACTGTCCATGCACTCCGACCGCCAGTTCGTGCTGGGCATGCTCAAGTCCGGAGCCTCGGCCTACCTGCTCAAGGACTGCGCCTTCAGCGAGCTGATCGAGGCCATCCGCGCGGTCTCGCGCGGCGGCACCTACCTGACCCAGCAGATCGCCGACATCCTGGTGGAGGAGTTCCACCGCCCCAGCCACGGCGAGGGGCGCACCACCAGCCAGCTCACCAGCCGCGAGCGCGAGATCCTCCAGCTCATCGCCGAGGCCAAGACCTCCAAGGAGATCGCCGCCCAGCTCAACCTGAGCGTCAAGACCGTCTTCGCCCACCGGCGCAACATCATGGAAAAGCTCAAGGCCAAGAACCTGGCCGAGCTGACCCGCATCGCCATCCGCGACGGCCTGACCTCGGTGGACGGCTGAGGCCTCCGGCCGGCATTGCCATGCGCCCCGCCCCGCCCCCGCCCCCGCCCCCGCCCGCCGGCCCGGCTAGCCTGGCGGCCCTGGCCCTGGCGATGCTCCTGGCCCTGGGCCTCAGCCTGGCCCTCGGACCGGCCCCGGCCGCCGCGGCCCGGCCCATCCGCCAAGAGCCGCATCTGAGCGTAAACACCAGCATGGACCACCGCCAGATGGTGCGCGCGCCCCTGGCCCAAGGCGAGGCCCAGATGGCCGCCCTCCTGGACGCGGCCGAGTTCGAGGAGCTGTGGGCTTTTCTGCCGGATGAGGGCCAGTGGGTGGAGGTGGGCTGCTGCGAGCGGCGCACGCCCATGGGCAACTACATCGGAGTGGAGGCCTATCTGCTGGATTTGATGCGCGGCCACGCCGAGCTGGCCGTGTACCACATCCACTACCATACCCGCTTCCAGAAGCAGAACTACAACGCGGCGAAACAGCGGCAGAAGGTGCTGGAGGAGGCCCTGCCCTCGCCCGAGGACATGGAGGCCATGCTGACCCTGACCCGGCGCTTCCGGGCCTTGCAACCGGCCGGCCGGGTCACCTGGCGCATCGTCAGCCGCCACGGGGTGACCACCTACGGCCTGGCCGACCCGGCCGGGTCCATCCCGGAGGACCCGGACCTGAAGCCCTTCGCCTTTTCGCGCATAGCGGCCGAGGATCTGGCCGAGTCCCCCGAGGGCCAGGCCAGCGACCGCGCGCTAATCGCCCAGGCCTGCGCCGAACTGAGCCGCCCGCCCTTCGCGGTGAGTTTCTCGCCGCGCTAGCAGTACGTTGAAAAAGTCCATCCGTGGCCCGCGCAGACTGGTTGCACCAGCCTGCTAGATTTCCTTGAAAACCTTGGCCAGGGACGGCCCGGCCACGTGCAGCTTCCACTCGTTGAGATAGCCGAAAGGCGTGGCCTGCACGCTGTAGCCGGAGGCAATGAGCCGCGCCGCGGCCTGCTCGGCCAGGGCCCGGGCCAGTCCGGGCGGGGCCTTGCTGGTGGAAAGATGGCCGAAGGAGTGCAGCACCACGTTCTTGGTGGCGAACTTGCCGGCCAGCCACTTGATGTTTTTGAGCCACTTGGTCAGCACCAGGCCCTCGCGGCCGGCGTCGGCGGCCTCGGCCTGAAAGAACACCACCACCGCGGCCTCGGCGGTCAACTCCTCGGCCGCGTCCGGGGCCTCGGGCAGCGCCTTCTCGTAGGTTTTCGACCAGAAGCTGGGCGCGTAGAACATCAGCAACTTCAACAGCGCTCTCCGGGCGAGGCCAGGCGGCCCTCGCGCTCGCGGGCCTTTTCGGCCAGGCGCACCTCGCGGCGGTCCAGGGCCTCGCGGTTGCGGCGGCGCTCCTCTTCGGTCTCCAGCGCCAGTTCCGGCACCGGCCGGGGCTTGCCGTGCTCGTCCAGGGCCACGAAGGTCAGGTAGGCGCTGGCCGTGTGGCGCACCACCCCGGTGCGGGGATTTTCGGCCTCCACCCGCACCCCCACCTCGATGGAGGTCCGGCCCACCATGTTGATGCTGGCCTTCAGGATGAGCAGATCGCCCACGTAGACCGGATGGTGGAAATCCAGGCGGTCCAGGCTGGCGGTGACGCAGGTGCCGCGGGCGTGGCGGATGGCCACCACCCCGGCCGCGTTGTCGATAAGCCGCATGATCACCCCGCCGTGGACATTGCCCATGGGGTTGGCGTCGTGAGGCATCATGGACTGGGCCAGGACCATCTTGGTCTCGCCTACGGTGCGGCTTTCCATTTCTATCTGTTCTCCTTGCCTGGTCGCCGGCTGGCGTGAGCTTATGATATCTATGATACCGGTCGCCGGGCGCGCTGTCCCGGCCCAGAAAGGAGCGCCCCATGCCTGCCAATCCCCCCGCGACCCCGGATTTTTGCGGTTATTACCCCGGGGCCATCGGCCAGGTTGCCGCCCTGCACGCCGCCTATTACGCCGAGCACTGGGGCTTCGACCTCAGCTTCGAGGCCCAGGTGGCCACCGAGTTGAGCCGGTTCCTGCTGGATTTCGACCCGGCCCGCGACTTTTTCCGGGCCGCCCGGGCCGGGGAGCGCCTGGCCGGGGCCGTAGCCCTGGATGGCCACTCCACGCCCCATGAGGGCGCGCGCCTGCGCTGGTTCATCGTGCATAAAACCTGGCAGGGGTCCGGCCTGGGCGCGCGCCTTTTGGAGCAGGCCCTGGCCTTCGCCCGCCAGGCCAGCCACCGCCGGCTCTACCTGTGGACCTTCGCCGGCCTGGAGGCCGCCCGCTGCCTTTATGAGCGGGCCGGCTTCTGCCTGGCCGAGCAGAAGGAGATCCAGCACTGGGGCGGGGTGATCCACGACCAGCGCTACGACCTGGAGCTGGCCTAGGTGTGTGTCGGAGGATTACTCCGACAGGCTCCTAGGGGCGTTACGGCCGGGTGACCGGAGCCTGAAATTCGAGCGCGCGGACCCGCCCCCGGCGGCAGGGGCCGGTCTGTGCGGTATCATGGGGGCAGAGGCCAACCCCGATCCGGAGGAGAACCATGTCTGGCCCGGCCCCCGCCCGCAAAACCAAGATCGTCTGCACCATCGGCCCGGCCACGGCCGCGCCCGAGACCCTCAAAGCCATGCTGGCCGCCGGCATGGACGTGGCCCGGCTCAATTTCAGCCACGGCGACCACGCC
The DNA here is from genome assembly GCA_043805555.1 of Pseudomonadota bacterium. Taxonomy (GTDB): domain Bacteria; phylum Desulfobacterota; class Desulfarculia; order Desulfarculales; family Desulfarculaceae; genus JACRDC01. The sequence goes on along the minus strand of JAZDHW010000210.1, from coordinate 7,568 downwards.
TCCCACCGCCAGCTCATCGCCAGCCTGCGCCAGGGCGCGGCCGAACTGGGCCGCGAGGTGGGCATCCTGCAGGACCTGGCCGGGCCCAAAATCCGCCTGGGCCGCCTGGATGCGCCCCTGCGCCTGAGCGCCGGCCAGGCCATCCGCATGGTGGCCGGCGATGCCACCGCCGAAGACGGCGTGCTGCCGGTGAACTATCCCCACCTGCTGGAGGACGTGAACCCCGGCGACCGCATCCTGTTGGCCGACGGCCTGGTGGAGCTGGCCGCCACGGCCAAGTCCGGCTCCCACCTGGAGTGCGAGGTGGTGGTGGGCGGCGAACTCAGCAGCCACAAGGGCGTGAACCTGCCCACCAGCCGGCTCCGGGTCTCCACCTTCACCGAAAAGGACCAGGCCGACCTGATGATGGGCCTGGAGGCCGGGGTGGACTTCGTGGCCCTGTCCTTTGTGCGTCACGAGCAGGACCTGGACCCGGTGCGCCAGATACTCAACCAGCAGGACCATCCGCCCCTGCTCATCGCCAAGATCGAAAAGCCCGAGGCCGTGGCCCGCTACGCCGAGATATTGGAGCAGGTGGACGGCATCATGGTGGCCCGCGGCGATCTGGGCGTGGAGATGCCCCTGGAGGAGGTGCCGGTGATCCAGAAGCGCCTGATCAGCCAGGCGCGCCAGGCCGGCAAGGTGGTCATCACCGCCACCCAGATGCTGCGCTCCATGATGGAGAGCCCGCGCCCCACCCGGGCCGAGGCCACCGACGTGGCCAACGCCATCCTGGACGGCACCGACGCGGTGATGCTCAGCGACGAGACCGCGGTGGGGCGCTATCCCCTGGAGGCGGTGGCGGTGCTGGGGCGCATCGCCCGGGCCACCGAGCCCAGCCTGGAGGGCCGGGGCTTCTTGCGCGAGCCCCTGAGCCCGCTGTTGCCCGCCACCGAGGCGGCCATCAGCCGGGCCGCCTGCTACCTGGCCCAGGACATCGCGCCGGCGGCCATCGTGGCCTCCACCACCAGCGGCGGCACGGCCAGACTCATCGCCCGCTACCGCCCGAGCGTTCCGCTGATCGGGCTGACCCCCAACTCCGCCGCCTGCCGCCAGCTCCACTTGTCCTGGGGCGTCATCCCGGCCCTGATCCCGGCCCACGAGGACGCGGAGCAGATGCTGGACCTGGCCCGGACCTGGATCGTGCAGCAGGGCCTGGCCGGGGCCGGCGACCGGGTGATCGTCACCGCCGGGGTGCCCCTGGGCGTGCCGGGCACCACCAACCTGCTCAAGGTGCTGGATCTGGAGTGACAGCGCGTTTGAGATTACAAAAATGCGGGCGGGGATAAACCCCGCCCCTACATCCAAGATTTATCTATATTTTGATTTTTTGCGCCTATCCATCAAACCATGTGTCCCCGAAAATTCTTCGGAGCCGGCTTTTCAATAGAGCCCGATACGGTCATTGCGAGCGAAGCGAAGCAATCTCTTTGATTTGCTATTTTAGATCATTATGAGATTGCCACGGCGCTGACGCGCCTCGCAATGACAGAAAAATATTCGTGTTCCGCTTCGCAAGGTTGACCTCGGTTAGAATGGGATATAGGCGTAATCGCATTGCCCCCCGCCCGGCGCACGCGGGGGTGGGCGGCCGCGTCAGGGAGCAGTCACCCCCCCGGCCTCCTCTTTCAGCCGCCTGGCCTTGTCGGATTTGCGGCACAGTTCATAGATGATGCAGCCCGTGCGGAACTTGCAGTAGCCGCAAGGCTCGGTGCAGGCCTCGCAGTTTTCCAGGCACTCGGCGCAATAGCCGATGTCCATCTTCTGGCAGACCACCCGGGCCTCGCGCTCCGGGTGGTGCTTGCACGCGCCTGCCATCTACAGCGACCGGCCGTTCTCGCCCGGCGCCACCAGGCTGGCCCCGCGGCTGTCGGCCTCGTGCTCCACCCCGGCCAGCTCATAGAACTCCTTGCCGTCGATGACCTCCTTTTCCAGCAGGCGCGCGGCCACCTGGTCCAGGCGCTGGCGGTGGCTGGTCAACAGCTCCTCCACGTGGCCCTGGCGCTGATCCAGGAAGTGCTTCAGCTCCTGGTCCAGGGCGGCGGCGGTGGCCTCGCTGTATTCCTGGGCCGGGGGCACCATGCTGGCGTCCTGGGGCAGGAAGATGGGCTGGCTGCGGCGGGTGTAGGTCACCGGGCCCAGGGTCTCGCCCATGCCGTACTGGGTGAGCATGGCGCGCACCATGTCCGTGGCCCGCATCAGGTCGTTGGCCGCGCCGGTGCTCACCTCGCCGAAGACCAGCTTCTCGGCCACCCGGCCGCCCAGGAGCACGTCCACCCGCGCGACGAGTTCGGTGCGGCTCATCAGGTAGCGGTCCTCGGTGGGGCGCTGCTCGGTGTAGCCCAGGGCGGCGATGCCGCGGGGGATGATGCTGATCTTGTGCACCCGGTCGGTCAGGGGGGTCAGCGCGGCGGTCATGGCGTGGCCGGTCTCGTGATAGGCCACGATGCGCTTCTCGCGCTCGTTGATGACCCGGTTTTTTTTCTCCAGGCCGCCCACGATGCGGTCCACCGCCTCCTCCAGGTCGGCCATGGTCACCGCGTCGCGGCCGGTGCGGGCGGCCAGCAGGGCGCCCTCGTTGAGGATGTTCTCCAAATCGGCGCCGGAGAGCCCCGGCGTGCGCTGGGCCAGCACCTCCAGCTTCACGTCCGGACCCAGGGTGATGCGCTTGGCGTGCACCTCCAGTATGGCCAGGCGGCCGTTCAGGTCGGGCTTGTCCACCAGCACCTGGCGGTCGAAACGGCCGGCCCGCAAGAGCGCCGGGTCCAGGATCTCGGGCCGGTTGGTGGCGGCCATGATGATGACCCCCACCCGGGGATCGAAGCCGTCCATCTCCACCAGAAGTTGCTGCAGGGTCTGCTCGCGCTCGTCGTGGCCGCCCATCACCGACATGCCGCGGGCCTTGCCCAGGGCGTCCAGCTCGTCGATGAAGATGATGCAGGGGGCCTTCTGCTTGGCCTGGTTAAAGAGTTCGCGCACCCTGGCCGCGCCCACGCCCACGAAAAGCTCCACGAACTCCGAGCCGCTTATCGAGAAGAAAGGCACCTTGGCCTCGCCGGCCACCGCCCGGGCAAGGAGCGTCTTGCCGGTGCCGGGCGGGCCCACCAGGAGCACGCCCTTGGGCAGCCGCCCGCCCAGGCGCGAGAAGCGCTCGGGCGTGCGCAGGAAGTTGACAACCTCCTCCAACTCCCCCTTGGCCTCGTCCACCCCGGCCACATCCTCGAAGCGGGTGGGGATGTCCTCCTCGGCGTAGACCTTGGCCCGGCTGGCCCCGAACTGCATCACCCCGGAGCCAGGCCCCATGCGCTTCATCATGAAATACCAGATGCCCACGAACAAGAAGACCGGGATGACCCAGGAGAGCAGGTTGCGGAAAAAGGTGGATTCGATCTCGCCGCGGAACTTGAGGCTGTGCCCCTCCAGCTCCTTGGCCAGGTCCGGGTTCACCTTGACCGTGGTGAAGCTCACCTCGCGATTCTGGTCATCGGTGAAGGTGCCGCTGATGACCTGCTGGCCAATGGCGATCTCCTTCACCTTGTCGCTGCGCAGTTTCTCCAGAAACTCGCTGTAAGCCAGGGTGGTGGGCCCGATGCCGCGGGCGATGAGGTTGTTGAGGATGAGCACGAACCAGATGCCCAGGAGCACGTACCAGATGGAGAATTTGTGGTGCTTTTCCAAGCTTGAACCTCTCCGGCCGGGGCAGTTGCCGGCCGACGGACCCGGTTAGACCAAATGAGCAGCCATATTAAAAAGATACTCTGGCCGGCCGCCCCGGTCAACCGTCCCGGCTTGCATGGCTTTCCGGGGTGATTACATATTGATCAAATAGGTTATCCGGAAGGAGGTGGCAAATATGTACGGCCTGATTCCGTATGGCGGGTTGAAGCCCGTAAGATGGCTGTCTCCTGACATCGACCGGATCTGGGAAAGCTTCTTTGGCGAGGTGATCCCGGTCGAGGGTGGGGAGGAAGGCTTCGTGCCCTCGGTTGACCTGAAGGAGGGCCCCGAGGAGTACGAGTTGGTGGCCGAGGTGCCCGGACTCAAGCCCGAGGAGATCCATGTCGAGCTCAAGGGCGACGTGTTGATCCTCTCCGGCGAGAAGAAGGAGGAACGGGAAGAGGTGAAGGGCGAGTATCGCCTGGTGGAGCGGCGTTGCGGCAGCTTCCACCGCAGCTTCCGCCTGCCCGAGCCCATCGAGCGCGAGAAGCTCTCGGCGGTGCACAAGGACGGCGTGCTGCGGGTGCACCTGCCCAAGAGCCACGGCGGCGGTTCAGTCAAGGTGGAGGTCAAGGGTTCGTAACAGGCCCGGGATGACTTCCTGACAATTGGCCCCCCGCCACGAGGGGTGGGGGGCCGTCGATTTTTTTGCGCCGCCCCCCTTGAACCCGCGGGGGCCGGTGCTTATTTTTTGGCCACGAGGGCAATGCGGGTTTTCAGGAATGATTTCAACTTATTAATGGAGGTGGAATCATGTTTGAACTGATGCCGCGCACTGGGATTGGCAGCCTGGGTCGGCTGCGCCGGGACATGGACGACCTCTGGAGCCGCTTCTTCGACGTGCAGGGCGCGCCAATGCTGCGCAGCGAACCGCCGGCCTTCAACCCGGTGGTCAACGTCAAGGAGACCGAGCAAAGCCTGGAGATCGCCGCCGAGGTGCCCGGCCTCAAGGCCGAGGAGATCCAGGTGGAGCTGACCGGCGACATCCTGACCCTGCGGGGCGAGAAGAAAGAGGAGCGCGAGGAGAAAAAGGGCGAGTACCACCTGGTGGAGCGCCGCTTCGGCGGCTTCGCGCGCAGCTTCCGCCTGCCGGCCGAGGTGGAGCGCGAAAACCTGGTCGCCAAGCACAAGGACGGGGTGCTGACCATCAGCCTGCCCAAGGCCAAAAAGGCCGCCACCACCGCCATCAAGGTCGAGGTGGAATAGCCTAAAAAGGCCCCCGCCACTCCCAGCCGCCGGCCGCGTTTGCGGTCGGCGGTTGCTTTTCTGATACCAACTTGCGAGCCAAGGTGAGCTTTTGAGCCCCCTCACCCTCCCCTCTCCCCCGCCCGGCGGGGGAGAGGGTGCAGGGAAAAGGCCTGCGGCTTGCCAGCCCGGCGTCATCTCTTGCCCCCTCTACCTCAGCTCCTGGGGGAGAGGGCGGGGTGAGGGGGGCTGTAAGGTTTAAAATGCGCTTTGGCATCAAACCCCTTGCGGCCGCAGCGGTCGCCCCAAGCCCAGGGCCGGGCCCAGGCCCAGCAGCGCCAGCAGGCCCAGGGCCGGGCCCAGACCCAGGCTGGGCGCCAGCGCCAGGGGCCAGAGCGCGCCCGCCACCCCGCCCAGGAGGTCCAGGCCATAGACCGCGCCGGCCAGGCGGCCATCGCCCGCGCCCGGCCCGGCCCAGAGCCGGCCGGCCAGGCTGAAATAGGCCCCGGTCAGGCCGCCGTCCAGCCCGGCCAGGAGCAGCAGGGCCGCGGCCCAGGCCGGGTGCGCCGCCCCCGCCCCGGCCAGGCCGGCGATGAGCGCCCAGGCCGCCAGGCAGGCCAGGCCCAGGCCCAGGCCCACCAGGGCCAAGCCGCGCCGGCCCCGGGCCAGGGCGGCCGGCCAGCGGCCCATGCCCCAGGCCGCGCCGGCCAGGCCCAGCATGAAGGCGGCCATGAGCGGGGCCAGGCCCAGGTAGACCGAGCCGTAGGACACCTGGTAGCCCAGCATGAGGCAGAGCGCCAGGGCCAGGGACAAGGCCCCGGTGACCGCCAGGCCCCAGCCCAGCAGCCCGCGCCCCGGTTTTTCACCGCGCCCGCCCAGGGCCCAGCCCAGGCCGGCCAGGGCCAGCAGCGCCAGGGCCAGGGGCCAGGCGCTGATCCGGCCCAGGCCCAGGGCCAGGCCGCCGGCCCGGCCCAGTTGCGCGCCCCAGAGCTGGGGGTCGTAGAGCAGGGCGCGCGGCCGCAGATCCTGGTTGGCGGGATGGGGGCCGGTCTGGGCCAGGGCCGCCTGTAGTTGCCGCGCCCGCCAGGGGTCGAGGATTTCTTGCAGCAGGTCGGGGCGCAGGCCGGTGAGGCTGTCACCGCCGATGGCGGCCAGGCGGCTGATCCAAGCCTCGGGCGCGGTGGGGATGGTGTCGGCCGCGCGGGCGCAGGCCAGGCGCAGCTCCGGGCCGGGCAGCAGCAGCACCTGGCCGAAGCTCTCACGGCCGGCGGCGACGATGGAGCCCAGTTGGCGGGACTGCAAGGGCCCCAGCATCTCGCCCACCCCAGGCAGGCTGAGCACCGCCACCCCGCCGGGCCTGAGCCCGGCCGCCAGGGCGGCAAACCCGGTGCGGCTGTAGTAGCGGTTGGCCAAGAGCCCGTCCGGCGGCGGCTGCTCCACCACGATCAGGTCCCAGCCGCCAGCCGGGGCCGGGGCCTGGAGCCAGCGCCGGGGATCGGCAAAGACCAGCCGCAGATTGGCCGGGGCAGGGTCGGGGGCTTGAGTCTGGCGGAAAGCCTCCAGCCAGGGGTCCAGCTCCACGGCCGTGACCGCGGCCCGGGGCGCGTGGCGGGCGGCCAGGGCCGCGCTGCCCGAGGCCGCGCCGCCCAGGAACAGGATGCGCGCGGCATCGGGCTTGGCCAGCAGGGGCGTGAGCGCCGCCCGCTGGCGGGCCTCGGGGTCGGGCAGGCTGAAGAGCCATTGCCCGGCCGCGAAAAAATCCACCTGGCCCCCGCGCCGGGCGGCCAGGAGCTGGGCATAGGGCGTCTCGGCCTGGCCCAGCACCCGCCAGCCCGGCCACTGGGCCTGGCGCAGGGCGTGGTCCAGGGGGCCGCAGAAGACCAGAGCCACGGCCAAGGCCGCCGCCCAGGCCCAGGCCGGCCAGCGTAGCCGGCCCACGGCAGCCATTGCCGCGACCAGGGCCGGCAGCAATCCGCCCAGGGCCAGCAGGCCCGGTGCGGGGATGTGGCCAGCCAGGACCAGGGCGAAGAGCGCGCCGGCCAGGGCCGCGCCCAGGGCCTCCAGGGCGTAGAGCCGGGCCAGGCCGGGGGCCTGGGACGGACCGCCGGGCGACCAGGCGGCCATGAGGCAGGGAAAGGCCGCGCCCGCGGCCAGGCCGGCCGGCCCCAGCACCATGAGGCCCAGGCCGGCCAGACCGGCCAGGCCGGGCACCGCGCCGGGGGTGAGCCCGGCCCACACCGGAACCAGGCGGGCCAGCAGCAGCCCGGCCAGGGGGCCGGCCCCGGCCAGGACCAGGGGCGCGGACAATCCGCCCTGGGACCAGCGTCCCGCGGCCAGGCTGCCCAGGCCGCTCAGGCCCAGCCACAGGGCCAGGCCCATGGCCAGGACCAGCTCGTTGCCGCCGGCGATGACCAGAAGCTCGCGCAGCAGCACCACCTGGCCCAGGCCGGCGCACCAGCCCAAGACCCCGGCCGCCAGCAGGGGGCGGACCGGGGCGGGCGGGCCGGGCATCTCAGCCAGCCGGGTTATTCGCTGGGTGTGGGAGTGTCGCCTGCGGCCGGTTTGCGCCGGCGGGGCCGGCGGCGGCGCGGCTTGGGGCTGGTTTGGGCGGCCTCGGCCGCCACGCC
>JAZDHW010000209.1:0-6133 GCA_043805555.1 Pseudomonadota bacterium | reverse complement strand
CCGAGCGCCTGGCCGGGGCCTAGGGCGCGGCCCTGGGCGCGGCCGGGGCGGCGGCGGTGGCCGCGCGCTTTTCGGCCCAAACCCTCATGGGCCGTTTGTTAGACTGCTATCGGGAGGTGGCCGCGGGATGAAGCAGGAGCGCGACGATTGGGGCCGCGACCCCCAGGCGCAATACATGCGGCGCATCTTCGCCGCCCTGGAAGCCGCCCAGGCCGAGCTGTTGGCCGGCCTGGGCCTGGCCTGGTCCGACCCCCGCCTGGCCCCGGCCCGGCGCGAGGCCCGCGCCTGTTTCGAACGGGCCTGGCCCCGGGCCCTGGGCCGCGGCCTGGGCCGCGAGCCCGGCGAGGCGGCCCTGCTCTACCTGTGCTGCCTGGCCCGGGGCCTGAGCCGCCAGGGCGTGAACGCGCCCCCGGAGCTATTGCCCAGCGACGGGGTCTGGTTCGGCCTGGCCGCGGGGGTGCTGAAATGATCCGCCTGCGCCTGTACGGCCGCTGCCGCATCTACCACGACCCGGTCAGCCCGGTGATGAAGGCCCCGGCCCAGGTAGGCTGGGAGGCCTGGTTCCGGGATATCGACCTGGTCACCCCCCGCAGCCTCAAGGGCGAGGAGCTTTTGCAGCGCACCCGGGGCTGGTGGACCACCGAACCCGACGACGTGGCCACGGTGGTCAAGGCCCACGGCCGCCTGGCGGTGGGCGAGGCCGGCGAACTCATGGTGGAGCTGGCCGACCAGGGCGCGGCCCAGCGCCTGGCCCAGGCCCTGCGCGATAAATTCGGGGACCAGGTGCTGCTCTCGCCCTGAAACCCGGCCCATTGTGCGAAAATGCCGTCAGATGGTTCCTGTTCCCCCGACGGCGCGACTAGTTTATAATTGCACAAGCCCAAGGCACTGGGCGCGGAGGCGAACCGCCCCGTCGCCGCGCCGGAAAGGCATTTTGTCAGCATGGCAGGCATGACCATCCAAAAGCGTCTGGTGGCGGCGGTCTTGTTGTTCACCCTGGGGCTGCTGGCCCTGGTGTTCGCGCTCTACGCCTGGCAGCAGCGCGGGCAGACCGTCAAGAGCTTCGTGGACTCGGCCCGGGTGGTGACGCTCAACGTGGAAAGCGCCCGCGACCAGGTGGAGTCCATGTGGGCCCAGGGCATCTTCAGCGTGGACATGCTGCGCGAATTTGCCAATACCGGCCAGCGCGAGAAACTGTTCGCGGTGGTGCCGGTGGTGGTGGCCTGGCAGGTGGCCAAGCGCAAGGCCGCCGAGGCCGGCTACGGCTTCAAGGTGCCCAAGTTCCAGCCCCGCAACCCGGCCAACCAGCCCGACGCGGTGGAGACGGCAGCCCTCGACTACCTGACCAAGCACCAGGCCACCGAGTATCACGTCGTGGACCCGGCGGTGAACGCGGTGCGCTTCTTCCGCGCGGTGCGGCTCAGCAAGACCTGCCTGTACTGCCACGGCGACCCGGCCGATTCCCGGGCCTTTTGGGGCAACGACAAGGGCCAGGACCCCACCGGGGCCTCCATGGAGAACTGGAAGGAAGGCGAGATCCACGGGGCCTTCGAGGTGATCTTCAGCCTGGACCGGGCCGACCGGCAGTTCTGGCAGGCCATGGCCCTGGCCGGTGCGGTCTCGGCCGGCCTGCTGTGCATCGCCGGGGTGGTGGCCTTCCTGCTGGCCCGGGGCATGAGCCGGCCTATCGTGGCCACGGCCGGGGCGGTGCGCCTGGCCGCCCAGGGCGACTTCACCGCCAGCCTGGCCGCCGGCCTGACCCAGCGCGGCGACGAGATCGGCCAGGTGGCCCGCGACGTGGAGCAGATGAACCAGAGCCTGGCCGGGGCCATGAACCAGGTCTCGGAGTCGGCCTTCAAGGTGGCCGCCAGCGCCAGCGAGATAAGCCAGGGCAACCAGGAGCTTAGCGAGCGCACCCAGCACCAGGCCAGCGCCGTGGAGCAGACCGCCAGCGCCGTGGAGCAGATGACCAGCAGCGTCAAGCAGAACGCCCAGAACGCCCAGCACGCCAACGACCTGGCCCGGCGCACCGCCACCATGGCCAAGGAAGGCGGCCAGGCGGTGGAGCGCAGCGTGGCGGCCATGACCGCCGTGAGCGAATCCAGCCGCAAGATCAGCGACATCACCAACGTGGTCAATGAGATCGCCTTCCAGACCAATCTGCTGGCCCTGAACGCGGCCGTGGAGGCGGCCCGGGCCGGCGAGGCCGGCCGCGGATTTGCGGTGGTGGCCGGGGAGGTGCGCAACCTGGCCGGGCGCAGCGCGGCGGCGGCCAAGGAGATCCAGGCGCTGATCACCGACAGCGTGGCCAAGGCCGAGCTGGGCGGCGAGCTGGTGGCCGAGAGCGGCCGCCTGCTCACCAATATCATCGACAGCGTGCAGAGCGTGGCCGACACCGTGGCCGAGATCAGCGCCGCCAGCCAGGAGCAGGCCAGCGGCATCGACGAGATCAACCGGGCCGTGACCCAGATGGACGAGGCGGTGCAGCAGAACGCGGGACTGGTGGAGCAGGCGGCCAGCGCCAGCGAGGTGATGGCCCGCGCCGCCCAGGACCTGCGCGCCACCGTGCAGCGCTTCAAGGTGCACCGGGGGGCGGGCCGGGCGGACGAGAACACCTAAACCGCCCGCCTGGGGCGGCCAGCAAGGAGATGAGCATGGACCAGCGCGACGACATGGACCTGAACCAGATACGCGGCCGGGTGATCAGGGCCGCCAGCGAGCTGATCGAGCGCAAGGGTCGCGAGGCCACGGTGGAGGAGATCGCCTCCCTGGCCGGCATCTCGGTGCCGGTGACCTATCAGTTCGTCAAGAAGCCGGCCGACATCATGCTCCTGATCCTGGAGGACCTGCAAAACCGCTTCGCCGGGCTGGTGGCCAGCGACCAGGCCCAGGGCGAGGCCGGCCACCAGCAGAAGCTCATGAAGGCCCTGGAGCGCTATTTCCAGGTGGTGGACGAGCAGCGCAACAAGGTCATGCTGCTCTACCGGGCCAGCCGCAAGCTGGACGCCGAGGGGCGCAGGCGCATCATGGCCCTGGAGCTGGAGGCGGTGGCGGTCTTCAAGCAAATCCTGGAGGACGGCCGCCAGGCGGGGGTCTTCCATTTCACCGACGCCGACCTGACCGCCTACAACTTCATCTTGATGGGGCACATTTGGTCGCTCAAGGCCTGGCACTTCAAGAAGCGCGGCATGACCCTGGGCCAGTTCATCACGGCCCAGCAGGAACTGGCCCTGTCCATGGTCAAGGCCTAGGGCGTGTTCACCAACATCGTCTTTTGCAGCGATTTTTCGCCCCACGCCGACCGGGCGCTCACCCAGGCCATCGAGTTGGCCCAGGCCGGCGGGGGGCGGCTGACGGTGTTGCACGTCATCGCGCCGGGGCTGCCGCTCATCCCCGGCGAGCCGCCCCCGCGCCGGGGCGAGCTCAGCGACGAGGAGATCGCCCGCAAGCTGGACGCCTACCTGCGCCAGGTCTACGGACCGCGCCTGGCGGGCGTCAAATGGCGGGCGGCGCTCAGGCGCGGCCACCCCAGCGAGGAGATCCTGGCCCACCTCAAGCAGGCCCAGGCCGACCTGGTGGTGATGGGCTCCCAGGGCCTGTCGGGCATGGGCCTGGTGGTGCTGGGTTCGGTGGCCGAGCGGGTCAGCCGCCGCGCGCCCTGCACCTGCCTGGTGGTCCGCTAGGGGCGGGCCGCCCCGGCCATGGCGGGGTCGCGGGCCGCGACGGCCATAGCGGGGTCGGGTAGCGTCAGGCCCTGGACCAGCGCCCGTCGCTCCCGTAGGGGCCCGGTAATAAAAATAAAATCGGGCGGGGATAAACCCCGCCCCTACGAAGATAGAAATGCTGGCTTGGATTTCGTAGGGGCGGGGGTCGCGTGCCGCGACGGCCATCGCGGGTCGGGAGACGCCCGGCCTCGCACCCGCCTCGCCCGCTCCCGTAGCAGCCATGTCTTAACATACAAGGGGCGGGGTTTATCCCCGCCCGTCTTGCCAGCTTTCGTTTGGATCGCGGGTCGTTATATCAAACCCTCCGGCTAGAACTGCCAGTTGAGCCCCAGGCCGGCCTCGGTCTCGGCCAGGAAGCGGCCCTCCAGGGTCAGGCTGAGGTTCTGGCGCAGGGCCACCTCCACCCCGGCGGTGGTCAACAGCTCGTCGTCGCTGACCAACTGGGCGTTGTAGTCCACCGAGTCGGGATTGCCCTTCACCCCGGTCCAGGACCCGGTGAACTTGGCCTCGGCGTGGGACCAGCCCGCGCCCACGTATGGCGTGAACATGCCGAGGGTCCAGGCCATCCGGGCCAGGACCTCGGCCTGCCAGTAGAAGTCGATCTTGTCCTGGACGGCCCAGGCCTCGCCGGCCTGCCAGCCGATGGTGTCGTTGGTCCAGTCCTTCAGCTTGCGGTCGTCGAAGCGCAGGTACTGGGCCACCAGGTCCAGGCCGATGCCGTTGGGCAGCTTCCAGATCTGGGTCTGGCCGCCCACCGCCCAGACGAATGAGTTCTTCAGGCGGGCGTTCCAGCGCTGGTTGCTGTCCAGGTTGTGCATGGCCCAGGCGCCGTTGGTGGCGGTGCCGGCGGCCACGTAGAGGGCCGCCCGGTCGCTGACCCCGTAGGCGAACTGGAGCATGTAGCGCTGGTCATCTTTGAACTTGGACTTGATGCGCCCCGTGTCCTGGCCGCCGGACTTGTAGTTGCTGACCAGGTCGGTGACGGCGAACTGGTGCTCGAAAACATAGCCGCCGGTCAGGCCCATGGCGAACTGACCCTGCTTGAGCTGTTTGCCGGTCAGGCCCATGGGCGCAGCCATGACCAGGCCGGGCACGGCCACGAGGCCCAGGATGAGTCCGAGCAGGCAGAGCTTGCGCATGACTTCCTCCTTTTGCTTACAGGGTGGGGGCGCGGAAGTAGGCCAGGGGGTCCCAGACCCCGGCCACGCCCACCACCGAGCCCTTTTCGATGACAAACTCGCTGGGCCCCACGTGATCGCTGGAGCCCCAGTCGTAGGTGTAGCCCAACTGGGTCCAGGGATAGGGTGTGGCCGACTCGTAGCGGCTGGCCCAGGTGGCGCTGAACCAATCCTGGTGGGCCTGGCTGACCGTGGTGCGGCTGCCGCTGGGGAAGCTCAGCTCGGCCTCCATGTCGCTGATCTCCGGGTCCGGGCTGGGCCGGAACAGGTCGGCCGGCTCCACCCAGAACTCCACGATGCGGGTGTAGCCGCCATCCGGGGGCAGGCCCAGGAGCTGCTCCAGGCGCAGAGTGGTCAGTTGGCCGGGATCGCTCTGGAAAAAGCGCTTCAGCTCCGGCGCGGCGGTTACCCAGAGCTCGCCGAAGCTCATGGTGTAGTCCCGGCCCACCGAGTTGTCGTAGTAGTTGCGGGTCAGGGCCACCATCTTCACCCGCGACTCCCCCGCCACGCCTTCCCAGAGCAGGTTGTTGTTCCAGGCCACGATGGGGGTGAGGCTTTTGCTTATCTTGTCGCTGGTCGGGTGCTTGGCGTCGGCCAGGGCCGCCTGGTAGGCGGGGTCGGCGTAGTTGGCGGCCAGGGCGGCGCTGCCGGCCGTGACCAGCCACAGGCCCCAGAGCAGCCCGGCCAGCACGGCCCGGCCGCTGCTGCACAATGCCCGCACGCTGGTGCTGAAGCGCATGGTTCGCCTCCGCGACTACCTTGTCAAATCCCACCGCGGCCCCGGTCGGACCTGGGCCACCATCGGGAGCAATATAGCATGCCCGACTGATAAATTGAAGGTGATTTGACCGAAAAGCTGGCTGGTTAAGCGAAAACTTAAACCAATAAATGCACAAAACGGCCATTTGACGCCGAGCCGGCCCGGCCAGGAGGCCCCTGGGGCCAAAGCCGGGCGATTCGCGGCGCTTAGGGACAACGGCGCTCAGGCTGGGTCAGGGCTGGGCTGGCCGGCGCTCAGTAGACGTAGCGGTCCAGGAAAAAGCCGCGCCCGGCCTGGTCGGCCAGGGCCGGGGGCGGGGCCGGGCGGGCGGAGTAACCGGCTCGGTTCGGCTCCGACCGGGCGGGCATTGGCCCGGACCCGGCCAGGGGGCCCAGGCCGCAGCCGGGGCCGGCCAGTTCGGCCAGGGCCACGGGCGGCGGCCAGGCGGGCGGGCCGGAGCGGGGGTCGCG
>JAZDHW010000208.1:0-4023 GCA_043805555.1 Pseudomonadota bacterium | reverse complement strand
ACACAATGAGAGCAGGCTTGAGCCCCCGGCGGTCAAGGGCTGGCCTGGCCAGCTCGTGAAACCCTTGACCGCCGGGGGCCAAGCCTGCTACCGGCCCCCATTCTTATTTGGCTAGCAAACGGATAGTGTTAACAGGCCCTAATCGGCATTGGCCGCCGCCACGCCCGCTTGGCCCAGCTCATCTTCTTTAATATAGAAAAAAATAAGCGATAAAAAGGAACGGCCCGCGCGCCGGGCCGGCGGGCTCAGAAGGGCGGCCAGACCAGGTCCAGGCGCACGCAGCCGCCCTGGGCCTCGTGGAAGCGCCGGCCGCCCAGGCGCACGGTGATGCCCACCTCGGAGCAGCATTGCAGCGCGCGGCGGGCCTCGCCGGCCAGACGCTGGTTCCAGGCGTACTGGCCGTTGGTGTAATACTCCTCGGTGCCGGGCTCGGTGCGGGCGCTGAAGCCGCTGAAATGCCAGGGCAGGCCGAAACTGATGGCCACCGGCCGGCCGGTGATGGAGTTGGTGAACTCGATGCCGCCGTCCTGCCAGGCCCACAGGGCCAGGGTGGCCTGGGCTCGGTCGCCGCTGACCCGCACCACCCGCAGGCTGGCGGCCAGGCCCAGCAGCGCGGCCAGCAGCACCAGCAGCAGGGGCGTTCTCAGGCGGCGGGGCATGGTGGGGCGGTCCTGCGCTGAGGCTGGCGGAGATGGGGCGGGGCCGCCCGGCCGGACCGGACGGCCCCCGCGTTATCTGGCGAAACCGTCCGGCTCACTTGACGGCGCCGGTCTCCTTGTAATAGCGAAGCGCGCCGGGGTGATAGGGGATGGTGCCGTCGATGAACTTAACCGCGTTGGCCGGGGTGGTGTCCTTGGCCGCCTTCACCGCCTCCTTGAGCTGGGCCTGGTGGTCGAACAAGGCCTTGGTGATGGCGTGGGCCACCGGTTCGGGCAATGATTCCGGGCACATCATCAGGTTCCAGAAGGACAGGGTCTGGTTGTCGCGGTCGGTGCCGTAGACGGCCTTGGGGATCACGCCGGTTTCCATCACGCCGGGGAACTTGGCCAGCAGGGTCTTGACCAACTCGCCGTCCGGGGGCATGTCCACCAGCTCCATCTGGCTGCCCTTGCGGGCCAGGGAGCTGGAAAGCTCGGTCACCGAGGCGGTGGGTACGCCGCCGGACCAGAAATAGGCGTCCAGGGTGCCGTGGGCCAGGGACTCCGAGGACTCAGCCGCGCCCAGGCGCTCCTGCTTGCCCAGGTCGCTGGGCTTCAGGTTGGCCCACTCCAGCACCAGGAAGGCCTCCACCTCGGTGCCGGAGCCCGGCGCGCCGGTGCTGACCCGCTTGCCCTTCAGGTCGGCCACGCTCTTGATGCCCGAGCCGGGGGCGGCCACCACGTGCAGCAGGTTGGGATACATGGCCCAGAGCACCCGCACCTCCTTGGCCGGCCTGTCCTTGAAGCGCTCGGCCTTGCCGGTGTAGGCCAGGTAGGCAGAGTCGGGCAGGATCAGGCCCAGGTAGTAGGTGTTCTTCTTGGGGTCGCTGCGTCGCTGGATCAAGAGCAGGTTGTCCACCGAGGCCGCGGTCTGGATGGCGGTGGCCTCCACGCCGGCGTGCTTGGTCAGGAGCTCGGCCACGGCGGTGCCATAGTAATAGTAGACCCCGCCGATGCCGCCGGTGGCGATCATGATCTTGGGTTTCTCGTCCGCCGCGGCGGCCAGGCCGGCCAGCCCCAGCACCATTGCCAACGCCATCACCAGGATTTTCTTCATCACGGCCTCCTAAGGTTTTTTGCCGACGTTCGCTCACGCTAAAGACCGGGTTGGGTCTGGCTCCGCTTGCCCAGGAAGAACCAGAGCGAGGCCAGGAAAGCGGCCAGGTTGAGCCAGGTGAAGGGCAGGAACAGGCAGGCCGACAGGATGCCCAGGCACCAGGACTCCCAGCGCTTGAGATGGCGGCGGCTGTAGCCCACGGTGGAGGCGGCCATGAAGATGGCCCCGGCCGAGACCACGGCCAAGCGGAAGATGAAGCCCAAGATGGCCTCCCAGGCCGGGGCGGTGTTCCACATGGGGATGATCAGGAGCGCGGTGCCCTGGTAGGCCAGGATGAAGGAGAAGCCCAGCAGGTACTTGGGCAGGGCCACCCGGGCCGCGTACACGCCGGTCTTCAGGGGGTCGGTGCCGAAGACCGAGGCCGCGGCATAGGCCGACAGGGCCACCGGCGGGGTCACGTCGGCCAGGATGGCGTAGTACATCAGGAACATGTGGGTGGCCAAGAGCGCCGCCTCGGCCGGGATGCCGTTGTGGGTGGCCACCGAGAGGATGGCCGGGGCGGTGAGCGAGCTGGCCACCACGTAGGTGGCGGTGGGCGGGATGCCCATGCCCAGCACCAGGCTGAAGACCGCGGCGAAGATGGTGGCGATGATCAGGCTGGAGCCGGAGATCAGGGTGAGGAACTGGGAGAACTTGTTGGGCAGGCCGGTGAGCACCATCAGGGTCAGGATCAGGTTGGCGCAGACCACCGCGGTGCCGATGGGGATCAGGGCGGCGAAGCCGTTGGCCAGGCCCCTGAACAAGGGCCGCGCGCCGGCCGGCCGGGTGGTGGGATCGAGGTAGCCGAAGGTGATGAACAGGGCCAGCGCCAGCACCACGGCCAGACTGACCGCGTAGCCCAGGTAGATGAAGGCTATGATGACCAGGATGGGGATGAAGATGTAGCAGTAGCGTTTCAGGTAGGCCCCGCCGTGGCGCTCGCCCTCGGCGGCCTTGATGCCCCGGCTCTGGGTGTAGAAGTAGTTGTAGGCCAGGATGGCCACCAGATAGAGGAGCATCGGGCCCAGGGCCATCAGGCAGACCCAGGAGTAGGGGATGGAGAGTATCTCCACCATGACGAAGGCCATGGAGCCCAGCACCGGCGGGGTGATCATGGCGATGGTGCCCGAGGTGGCGGCCACGCCGGCGGCGGTGTAGCGGTCGTAGCCGGCCTTGTCAAACAGCGGCTTGCTGATGGTGGAGACGAACTGGGTGTCGGCCGCGCCGGAGCCGCTGAACATGCCCATGAAGATGGAGGCCACCGCGGTGACGATGCCCGGGCCGTCGGGCCGGCCGCCCGAGGCCAGGCTGGCGATGTTGGCGATGATCTTGCCCAGGTTCAGCACCGCGATGACGCCGCCCAGGATGGTGAAGTAGACCAGGTACTTCATGGACACGCCGGTGATCAGGCCAAACAGGCCGGCCTCGGTCTCGCTGAAGAGCTTGCCCAAGAGCAGGTCGAAGTCAAAGGCGGCGTGGGCGAAAATGCCGCTGAGCTTGTCGCCGTGCAGGTCGTAGATCAGGAAGATCATCACCAGGCAGGGCAGGATGGGGCCGGTGTAGCGGTAGACCTGGCCCACCAGGAGCATGGTCAGGCCGAAGGCCATCACCAGGTCCCAGGGCTCGGGCAGCATGGCCCGCTCGATGATCTGGTGGAAGAAGATCACCTGATAGAGGTAGGGCGCCAACACCAGCGCCGCGGCGATCTTGTCCACCCAGCGGCCGCTGCGCGGGTGCAGGGGCGGCACCAGGGCCGCCAGCCAGAACAGGGTGCCGATGATCTTCAGGGGCAGGTCCAGGTCGAGCTGCCAATAGGCGTAGAGCGGGAAGCAGGCCAGGGCGGCAAAGACGAAGCCGCCGGGCCGGGGGCGGTCGTGCCGCCATTGCGATGAGAGCAGGTAGCCGGCGGCCAGCAGGAAGAAGACGTGGGTGGCCCGCTGCACCTGGGTCAGGTCCAGGATGGAGATGGTCAGCTTGGCCAGCGGGGTGTAAGGGTGGATGACCAGGTAGATGCTGTACAGGCTGGCCAGCGTCAACAGCGGCATGATCACTAGGCGTTTGAGAGCGCTGGGCTGAATCGTCGCGGCTTCTTCGTGCATTTCCAGGCCGTCCTCTCGCAGCGGGGGGGGGCGGGGCGGCGCCCCGCGGACCCCCCAATGGCCGGCGCCCCGCCCGGGTTTGCCCCCCCCCCGCCGGCCGCCGGACGGGCGCGGGGCGATTTATCCTACG
>JAZDHW010000207.1:0-7004 GCA_043805555.1 Pseudomonadota bacterium | reverse complement strand
CTCCCCCCGCCACCCCCCCCCCCCCCAACCAACCGCCCTGTCGTTGGGTGTCGGACAACCCCCCCCTTGGATTCCCCCCACACGCACCTAGGGGCCTAGGCCGAGGCGGCCGGGGCCGGGGCCGGGGGCGCGTCGGCCTGGCCGGCCTTCTTCTTGCGCCCGAAACGGTGGGAGAACTCGTCGAAGTAGGTGTAGAAGACCGGCGTGACCAACAGGGTGATGAGCTGGCTGACCACCAGACCGCCGCAGACCGCCAGGCCCAGGGGCTGGCGCGAGCCGCCGCCGGCCCCGATGCCCATGGCGATGGGCAGGATGCCGGCAAAGGCGGCCACGGTGGTCATCATGATGGGCCGGAACCGGGCCAGCGCCCCCTGGAAGATGGCCTCGCGGGGGCCCAGGCCCTGCTCGCGCTCGGCCTCCAGGGCGAAGTCGATCATCATGATGGCGTTCTTCTTCACGATGCCGATGAGCATGATGACGCCCACGAAGCCGTAGAGGTTCAGCTCCTGGCCAAAGACGTACAGGGTGAGCAGCGCGCCGAAGGCGGCCGAGGGCAGGCCGGCCAGGATGGTCACCGGGTGGATGAAGCTCTCGTAGAGGATGCCCAGGATCAGGTAGATCACGGCCAGGGCCATGAGGATGAGCAGCAGCAGGCTGCTGATGGACTGCTCGAACTCCTGGGCCGTGCCCTGGAAGCGGCCGCTGATGGTGGGCGGCAGGGTCCTGCGGGCCAGGTCGGCCACCGCCGCGGTGGCGTCGCCCAGGCTGATGCCCGGGGCCACGTTGAAGCTCACCGTCACCGCCGGCAACTGGCCGGAGTGGTTCACCTGGCTGGGGCCCAGCTCAAAATGCGCGTCGGCGATCACCGGCAGCGGCACCAGGGAGCCCTGACTGCTCTTGATGTAGATCCAGGTCAGGTCGCTGGCCCCGTGCTGGTACTGGGGCAGCACCTCCTGGATCACCCGGTACTGGTCCGCGGCGGCGTTGATGGTGGAAACCATGCGCCCGCCAAAGGCCGAGTACAGGGCGGTCTCGATGGCGTTGGCGCTCACCCCCAGGGTGGCGGCCTTGTCGCGGTCGATGACCACCTTGAGCTGCGGGGTGCTGATCATCAGGTCCGAGCTGACGTCGCGCACCTGGTTCAGTTGGTGCACCTCGCCCATGAACTTGGCCGCCGCGGCGTACAGCTCATCGGTCTCGGCGCCCACCAGGGTGTACTGATAGGCCGCCTTGCCCGAGGAGGTGCCCACCTGGATGGCCGGCGGGTTCTGCATGAAGGTCATGATGCCCGGCACCACCGCCACCTGGGGCCACAGGCGGGCGATGATCTGGTCGGGGCCGAGCTTGCGCTCGTGGCTGGGCTTCAGGAGCACGAAGATGATGCCCGAGTTCATGGTGCCGGACCCGCCCACCACCGGCATGGCCCCTTCCACGTCCGGGTCGCTGCCGATGATCTGGGCCACCTTCATCATGTGCTCGCGCATGCTGGCAAAGGAGATGCCCTCGTCGGCCAGGCTGTAGGCGATGAACATGCCCTGGTCCTCGTTGGGGATGAAGCCCTTGGGCGTGACCAGGTAGAAGTGCACCGTTCCGGCCAACAGCGCCAGGGAGAGCAGCACGGTGATGAAGCGGTGCTTCAGCACCCAGTGCAGCAGGTACTCATAGCCCTTGGTCAGGGGCCGGAAGATGAAGCCGCCCTCGCTCTCGGCCCGGGCCACGCCCGTGCCGTGGCCCTGGTGCTTGCCCTGGCGCAAAAAGCGCGCGGCCAGCATGGGCGTCAGGCTTAAGGAGACGAAGCCGCTGACCAGGATGGCCATGGTGATGGTCATGGCGAACTCGCGCAGGATGCGCCCGATCATGCCGGACATGAGCACCACCGGCAAGAAGACCACCGCCAGCGACAGGGTCATGGAGATGATGGTGAAGCCGATCTCCTTGGCCCCGTCCAGGGACGCCTGGAACGGATTTTTTCCCATCTCCAAGTGGCGCACGATGTTTTCCAGCACCACGATGGCGTCGTCCACCACGAAGCCCACCGACAGGGTCAGCGCCATGAGCGAGAGGTTGTCCAGGCTGTAGCCCAGCATCCACATCACCGCGAATGTGGTGACGATGCTCATGGGCACCGCCAGGCTGGTGATGACCGTGGCCGAGATGTTCTTGAGGAACAGGAAGACCACCAGGATCACCAGGGCCACCGCCAGCAGCAGGGTGAACTTGACGTCGGTGACCGACTCGCGGATGGAGGTGGACTGGTCGTAGAGGATGTCCAGGTTGATGGAGCCGGGCAACTGGGTCTTGATGGTGGGCAACAGCGCCCGGATGGCGTCCACCACCTCGATGGTGTTGGCCCCCGGCTGGCGCTTGACCGCCAGCACGATGGCCGGTTGGCCCCGCCACCAGGCCCCGCTCTTGTTCTGCTCCACGCCGTCGATGACCCGGCCGATGTCGTTTAAGCGCACCGGCTTGCCGTCCTGGTAGGACACGATCAGGGGCCGGTAGTTCGCGGCCCGGGGCAACTGGCCGGTGGCCTGCAGGGTCAGGTTCTTATAAGGCCCGTCCAGGGTGCCCAGGGGCAGGTCCACGTTCTGGCTCTGCACCGCGTTGGCCACGTCGTCCATACCGATGCCGCGGGTGGCCAGGGCCTTGGGGTCCAGTTGCACCCGGGGCGAATATTTCTGCTCGCCGTAGATGAGCACCTGGGCCACGCCGTTGATCATGGAGATGCGCCGGGCCACGAAGGTCTGGCCGTAGTCGTTGACCAGGTACAGCGGGATGGTCTCGCTGCCCATGGACATGTAGAAGACGGGCTGGGCCGAGGCGTTGCTCTTGCTGTAGGTGGGCGGGGTGGGCATGTTGGCCGGCAGCACCGCCTTGCTGATGGCCGCTTGCACGTCCTGGGCCGCGGCGTCGATGTTGCGGCTCAGGTCGAACTGCAGGGTGACGGAGGTGCTGCCCTGGGTGCTGCTGGAGCTCATGCTGGACAGGCCGGAGATGTCGGTGAACTCCCGCTCCAGGGGCGTGGCCACGGCGGTAGCCATGGTCTCGGGGCTGGCGCCGGGCAGGCCGGCGCTGACGGTGATGGTGGGGTAGTCCACGCTGGGGAGGTCGCTGGTGGGCAGGCTCAGGTAGCCCATGACGCCGAAGAGCAGCATGCCCAGGCAGATCAGGGTGGTGGCCACCGGCCGCCGGATGAAGAGCTCGGTGGGGCCCATGCTACTTGGCCTCCGGCTTGGCCGCCGCCGGGGCCGAGGGCTTGCCGTCGCTGACAAAGACCTTGGCGCCGGGGTAGAGGGCCAGTTGGCCGTCGATGACCACCTTCTCGCCGGATTTGACGCCCTCGTTCACCACCGTTTCCATGTCCGCCACCGGGCCCAGTTGCACGGCTCGGGCGTCCACGGTCATGTCGTCCTTGACCACGAAGACGAGGGTGCCCTGAGGTCCGTTCTGGATGGCCCGGGTGGGCACCGTCACCGCCTGGTCCATGGTGTAAAGCTCCAGGGTGACGTTGACGAACTGGCCCGGCCACAGGCCGGCGTCGGCGTTGGCAAAGGTGCCCTTCAGGGTCACGGTGCCGGTCTTGGCGTCCACCTGGTTGTCGATGAAGGTCAGATCGCCGCTCCAGGCCCCGGCGTTGACCCCTGGCAGGCTGGCCTGCACGACCAGGCGGCCCTTGGCCTGGTGGGCGCGGATCTGGGGCAGGTCGCGCTCGGGCATGGAGAAGCTCACGTAGCAGGGCTGGATCTGCTTGATGGTCACCAGGGTGTCGCTGCCGGCCTGGATCAGGTTGCCCTGGTTGATCAAGAGGCTGCCGGTCTCGCCGGTCAAAGGCGAGTCGATGTTGCAGTAGGACAGTTCCAGGCGGGCCTTTTCCACCGCGGCCTCGTCGGCCTTGACCGTGGCGGCCTGGCTTTCGGCCGTGGCCACCGCCTTTTCATAGTCCTGCACGCTGACGAAGTTGCGCTTGACCATCTGGCGGTTGCGCTCGGCTTCCTGGCGGTTCTCCTTCAACTGGGCCTGGTCGCGCTCCAGGTTGGCGATGGCCTGGTCCAGGGCGGTCTGATAGGTGCGGGGGTCGATGGTGAACAGGCGGTCGCCCATCTTGACCATCTGCCCCTCGGCGAAGTGCACCTTTTGCAGCAGGCCGCTGGCCTGGGAGCGCACCGAGACCGTGGCCAGGGCCTCCACCCGGCCGATGGCTAAAAGCGTCACCGGCACCTTCTTGGTGATCGCCTGGCCCAGGCTCACCGGCGCGGGCGGGCGCTGGGCCGCCTTGGCAGGGGGTTTGTCCCCGCCCGAGCAGCCGGCCACCAGCATGGCCAGGGGTAGGATCATCCAGGTCAGCCGCGACCAACGCCACCGGCCGGATACAACCGCGCCGGCCCCTGGAACGGCCTCGGCCGACCCTTGGGCGCTCCATTTGTCCAGTGCCTTCATGCCTGCGCCATCCTTGCGGATTTGATAGACGATCCGTTCCCGCGCCGCCAGGCGCCAAACAGACCCGGTTTAAGGAAGGTTGCCAAACCATCAAAGTTCAATCTAATGTAGAAAGGTCACAGGGCACAACCTTTATTGCCCCGCGTCCCAGCCCAAGGCCCGACCCCAAGGTCGTCTCGTTCCAGCCACCCGGCGGAGGAATGGCATGAATCGCGCGCTAACCGTGGCCCTTTGCTTCCTGGCCGCGCTATGCATCTGCCTCAACAACCCGGCCCAGGCGGCGGACCCCGCCCCCTCCGCGGCCGCCCCGGCCCAGGCGGCCGGCCCGCTCAATCCGGTCGGGCAGGTCAGCCCGGTAGCGGGCCACACCCTGAACGTGGACCAGATCGTGGCCATAGCCATCCAGCGCAACCCCGGCCTGGCCCAGTCGGACCAGGAGGTCAAGGCTGCCGAGGCCCGGGTGACCCAGGCCTTTGCCGGCTACCTGCCCCAGGTGTCCTCCAGTTCGGCCTACAACCGCAACTGGTACGAGAGCGCCTCCTACGCCACGGCCACCGGCGGCGCCAGCAACGAATACGACTACTACCAGGAGGTGCTTTCGTTCACCCAGTACCTCTGGGACTTCGGGACCACCTCCGGCGCGGTGGAGCAGAGCCGCCACAACCTCACCGCCACCCGCGAGCAGCGCTTCACCACCCTGGCCCAGCTCATCCAGTCGGTGACCAAGGCCTATTATGACGTGCTGCTCAAGGCCGACCTGGTGACGGTGCAACGCGAATCGCTACGCGTGCAGGACGCCCACCTGGATCAGGCCCGCGCCCTGTTCGAATCCGGCCTGCGCCCCAAGATCGACGTGACCAAGGGCGAGGTGGACCGGGCCAAGAGCCGGCTCAACCTGATCAGCGCCAAGTACAACCTGCGCAGCTCGCGGGTGACCCTGGAGCAGCAGTTGGGCGGCCCGCCGGTGGGCGGCCCCTACCACCTGGCCTCCGAGGATCGCCAGCCCAAGCGGCCCTTCGACCCCATCGGCATGATCGACCGGGCCAAGAAGGCCCGGCCCGAGCTGGCCGACGCCCAGGCCCAGATCAAGGCCGCCGACGCCTCCATCACCGCCGCCCAGGGCAGCTTCTTCCCCAGCCTCAACCTGTCGGGCAGCTACACCTGGCAGAACACCGCGTTCCCCTTGGTGGAATCCTGGCAGGCCGGAGCCACCATGACCTGGTCCCTTTTCAGCGGCCTGAAGACCCAGGGCCAGGTCAACGAGGCCCGCGCCAACCTGCTCAAGGCCAAGGCCCTGATGCGCCAGCGCGAGCTGCAGGTTAACAAGGACGTGTCCGAGGCCTACCTGAAGGTCAACGAGGCCCTGGAGAGCATCGAGACCTCCCGCGAGGGCCTGCGCCAGGCCGAGGAGAACATGGAGCTGGCCGAGGGGCGCTACCGCTCCGGCGCGGGCGACGCCATCGAGTACTCCGACGCCGAGCTGACCCTGACCCAGGCCCGCAGCTCGCTGGTGCAGGCCATCTACAACTACTGGCAATACGTGGCCGACCTGGACTTCGCGGTAGGCCAGGGCCTGGCCAAGCAGCAAAATCCCTAGGCCCATGCCCCGCACCGACCCCATCCTGAGCCGCCTGCGCTGGTTCCTGTTTGCCATGGTGGCGGTGATGGCCCTGGGGGCGGCCGGGGTGGTGCACCTGGAAGGCCTGTCGCTCACCGACGCGGTCTACTTCAGCGTGGTCACCGTGGCCACGGTGGGCTACGGCGACATCACCCCCAAGACCGGCGTCGGCAAGATCCTGGCCATGCTGCTCATCCTGGGCGGGGTGGGCTCCTTCACCGGCCTGGTGGCCAACGCCACCGAGTGGCTGGTCAGCCGCCAGGCCCGCCAGGTGCGCCGGCTCAAGCGCAACGTGGTGCGCGGGGTGTTTTTCGCCGAGCTGGGCACCGAGCTCCTGCTGCGCTGCGCCCGCCTGGACCCCAACCTGCCCCAGTTCCGCCAGAAGCTGCTGGTGGACGGCCACTGGAAGCCGGGCGATTTCGACCGCGCCCTGACCGGGCTGGACAGCCTGGGCCTGGCCATTGACGAGACCGCCCTGGACGCGACCGCGTTCCAGCGCCTGCTCTCGCCCAAGGGCGATTTGATCCTGCGCCTGCTGGAGAACCCCAGCCTGCTGGAGCACGAGGAGTTCACCGAGCTGATCCTGGCGGTGGGCCACCTGGAGGACGAACTGAGCCACCGCCACGACCTGAACGCCCTGAGCGGCAGCGACCGCTTCCACCTGTCCGGGGACGTGAAAAGGGTCTACCTGCTGCTGGTGCGCCAGTGGCTGCCCTACATGCGCCACCTCAAGGACAACTACCCCTACCTGTTCTCCCTGGCCGTGCGCATCAATCCCTTCAAGACCGACCCGCGCGCCGAAATCGACTAGGGCCTGTTAACACTATCCGTTTGCTAGCCAAATAAGAATGGGGGCCGGTAGCAGGCTTGGCCCCCGGCGGTCAAGGGTTTCACGAGCTGGCCAGGCCAGCCCTTGACCGCCGGGGGCTCAAGCCTGCTCTCATTGTGT
>JAZDHW010000206.1:0-9467 GCA_043805555.1 Pseudomonadota bacterium | reverse complement strand
CGGGCCCCGGCCGGCCCGCCGCCGGCCACCAGCACGTCCACCGTCAGGCCGGCCTCAGGCACGGCCGCCCTCCCCGGCCGCGCCGGTCTGGTCGGCCGCGCCGGCCAGGCCGGTCTCATCGCCGGCCGGCCCGTTGGCCATCAGGCGGGCCGCCTTGGCGATCAGGCTGATGTTCATGAAGGTCTGGTTGTCGAAGCGGCCCCGGTAGGCGTCCATGCCCTTGCCCAGGTCGTAGCAGGTGGTGGAATCCAGGTTGACCAGCACCCCGGCCGCGCCGCAGGTCTCCAGCTCGCGCTGATGCTTGCAATAGAAGGCCTCGCAGCAGGAGCCCACGAAGGACCCGCCCCGGCCGGCCAGGTCGGTCAGCACCTCCATCAGGTGCTCGAAGCTCTGGATGGAGACCGGCTCCATGCCCAGCTCCTGGGCCAGATCGTACATGGCCGCGTAGTCGCACTGGCCGCAGCGGCCGCAGTCGGGCAGGTAGCGCCAGTCGCAGTCCACCGGCTTGGCGCAGTAGGGCAGGAGCAGCCAGCCGGCCTTGGTGCGGGCCACCTGGTCCGGCGCGAGCCCCACCAGGAACAGGTCCGCCGCCTCGGCCTCGGCAAAGCCCGGCGCCAGGGCCCGCCGGGCCGCGGCCGCGGCCACCGCGCCGGCCACCTCCTCCACGCTGATGCCCTCCAGCCGGCCCCGGCCCGAGGCCATGAAGTCCCGCACCGCCTGCGCCAGCGCGGCCGGCTCGGCCTTCTGGCCCATGAGCGCGGCCTCCAGGTCGAACACGAAGCGCTGGGGCTGGCTGAAAAAGTCACCGCTGATGAGCGCCTTTTGCACCCGCTGGCCGCGGGCGTCCAGCCACAAGTGAACCCGCAGGGTGCCGTTGTCGGTCTGCAGGATGTGGCGCAGCCAGGCCGGCCGGTCCTTCAAGGGCGTGCGCAGGTGCACCCACTCCGGCGATTGATAATAGTCCAGGCGCTCGTTGAGTTCGGCTCTCTCCTGGGCGCTCAGCTCGCCGGGGATAAGGTTCAGGCCGAAGGTCTCGGCGAACTCGTCGGCCAGGGCCTTTTTCAGCACCGCCAGGTCCAGGGGCCCGCCGATGAGGTCCTCCACAAAGGCCAGGCGCTGCATCAGGGACTCGATCTCGCGCTTCTTGAGCTTCTCCACCGGCACCCTGAGCGCGCGCAAAAAGCGCTCGATCTCGTTTTTAACCAGCACTGTGCCCTGGAAGAGCACGCCGCCGTCCAGCACGAAACCGCCGGTGCCGGAGATCTTGCGGCCGTCCACCTCGATGTCGTTGCGGGGCCGGAAGCGGGCGGCCAGGCCCAGGCGGGCAAAGGCCCGGGCCGCGGCCTCACAGATGGCCAGCACCGCGGCCTCGAAGTTGCCGGCAAAGGGCGCAACGCCCAGGGGGGCCACCAACTCCCAGCCCAGGGCCGAGGACTGGAAGAGCAGCGCGCCGCCGCCGGTGAGGCGGCGGTTGACGTCGATGCCGTTGGCCGCGCAGAAATCCAGGCGCAGCTCCCGGGTGGCCTCCTGGTGATAGCCCAACAGCGCCGCGTCCGGCGAGAAACGCAAAAAGCGCAGGGTGGGCGGGCTCGTGCCCTGGCCGGCCCGGCGGGCGAGCACCTCGTCCAGGGCCATGTTGGCGGCCGCGGGCAGCAGGCCGGTGTCCAATAGGCGGTAATCGACCAAGAAAGGCATCCTCGTCAGGGGTTGTTTTGGCAAAAAAGAGCATACCGCCGGCCGGGCGGCCGGGCAAGACCAGTTGCCAAGGGATGAAGCCAACCAGGTCCGGCTTAAAACGGGGGCATTGGCCTACAAGCCGCTTCAAATGGTCAGGGAATTTCACCCGAAAGACGAGGATGTGAAACGATCCATTGTTCCCGTGTGGCGGTGCAAGAAGGCCAAAAGGTGGTGGACCGCGACCACTGCCGCGCAATCTGGGCTGGTATCTGTTTGCGGGCCTGAAGGCGATTGACGAGGAAGGGATCGCGGATTATGGTGCTTGAGCCTGCTGGCATCTGGTTGCCGGCGGAAAGGAGCCTCGAGCCATGGATTACCGGGAATTGACCGCACCCTGCGGGCTGGATTGCTTTAACTGCACCTTTTATCTGGCATCGGAAGACCCGGCCGCCAAGGCCCAGCTTGAACAATGGTCGGAGCAGTACAAGGTTCCCGTGGCAATCATGCATTGCCGGGGGTGCCGGGCCCATGACGGGCAAATCCCTCTGCAAATGCACCTGTTCGGCGATGCGCACCGCTGCGCCGCCTATGAATGCGCCAAAAGCAGGGAGCATCACCATTGCGGGGAATGTGACGATTTCCCCTGCGACTATCTGCACCCCTATGCGGACCGGGCGGCGGAATTGCCCCACAACATGAAGGTCTTCAACCTGTGCCTCATCAATAAAATGGGCCTTGATAAATGGGCGGAAGCAAAGGCGGCGGAGGTGCGCACCACCTACTTCAGCAAGCCCTGGACCCTGGCCAAATAATTTTGGCTTTCTAGGGATTTTCCCACCTAATATGGCTGAAATTAAACTGGCAGGGATTGTTGCGCCCGAAAGCCCGCTTCGGGGCCGTCCCGTGCGGCGACGGGCCCACAGGATCGCCGGCGGGTGAGGGCTAGTCGTCGTCGCGGGGGCGGATGAGGAAGTGCTCGCGGTGCAGGTCCGGGTCCGGCACCACCTGGATGGTCAGCCCCAGAAAGGATTCCAGCTCCTCCAGGGCGTAGCGCTCCTCCTGGAGCATCACCTCGGCCACGCGGGGATTGACCCGCACGTCCACCCCCAGGGCGGCCGAGCCCTTGAGGTCGCGCTCCAGGTGGCGGAAGACCTCGTAGCAGACCGTGGTGGTGTCCTTGACCAGGCCCGAGCCGTCGCAATAGAAGCAGGGCTCGCACAGGGTCTCGCCCAGGGATTCGCGCACCCTTTTCCGGGTCATCTCCACCAGGCCCAGCGCGCTCATGCCCAGCACGTTGGTCTTGGAGCGGTCGCGGGCCAGGGCCTCCTTGAGCGCGGCCACCACCCGCTGGCGGTTGGCCTCCTTCTCCATGTCAATGAAATCAATGACGATCAGGCCGCCGATGTCGCGCAGGCGCAACTGGTAGGCGATCTCCTTGACCGCCTCCAGGTTGGTCTTCAGGATCGTCTCCTCCAGGTTGTGCCCGCCCACGTAGCGGCCGGTGTTCACGTCCACGGCCGTCAGGGCCTCGGTCTTCTCGATGACCACGTAGCCGCCGCTTTTCAGCCACACCTTGCGGCCCAGGGCCCGGGCCAGCTCCGGCTCCACGCCAAAGGCGTCGAAGATGGGCTCGCTGCCGCTGTAGAGCTCCACGCAGGGCAACAGCCGCGGCATGAAGGCGCTGACGAACTCCACAACCTGCTCGTACTCGGCCCGGCAGTCGATGACCAGGTGGTCCACCTCGCGGGTGAAGAGATCGCGCACCGCCCTCAGGCTGACCGACAGGTCCTGGTGCAGCATGCTGGGCACCGGCGCGCGGTCGCGGCGGCGGTTGATGGCGTCCCACAGCGAGCAGAGAAAGCCCATCTCGGCCTTGAGCTTCTCGGCGTCCTGGCCCTCGCTCACGGTGCGGGCGATGAAGCCCTGGGCGGGGGGCCGCAGCTCCTGGATCAGGTTGCGCAGCCGGGCGCGCTCCAGCTCCTCCTCGATGCGGCGGCTGATGCCCACGTGGTTGATGGTGGGCATGAAGACCAGGTTGCGCCCCGGCAGGGTGACGTGGCTGGTGATGCGCGCGCCCTTGTTGCCCAGCGGCTCCTTGGACACCTGCACCATGATCTCCTGGCCCTCGCGCAACAGCTCCTCGATGCGGGCGGCCTCGCCGCGCATGGCCCTGGGCGCGGTGGCCTCGCCGGGCACCAGCTCGTTGAGGTCCGGGGATTCGTGCACGTCGCTTACGTAGAGGAAGGCGGCCTTGATCAGGCCGATGTCCACAAAGGCGGCCTGCATGCCGGGCAGCACCCGGGCCACCCGGCCCAAGTAGATGTTGCCGGCGAGCGAGCCCTGCTTGTGGCGCTCCACGTAGACCTCCACCACCTGGCCGTTTTCCAGCAGGGCCACGCGGGTCTCGTAGGAGCGCGCATTGATCAGCAGGGTGTTGGCCAAGCTAGTCTCCCCCCTGGTTCACGCCCAGCTTCACGGCCTTGGCCGCGGCGGCGGATTCGGCCGCCAGGCCGAAGACGGCCATCAGCACCTCGGTCGGTTTGGGCCGGCCGCCGGCCTTGCCCACGGTGAGCACCAGGCCGCCGTCTTCCAGACGCAGCTCGCGCACCGCGGCCTTCAGGTCCATGACCCGGCTGCCCTTGGGCGTCTGGCGGGTGTAGTCCGCGCTCTCGGCCGCGGCAAAGGCCGCCAGGGCGGCGGGATCGAGCGCATCCGCGCAGCGTACAAAATACGTCACCGTCTCGGGCTCGCGCAAGCCCTCGCCGGGCAGGGCCGGCCGGCCCTGGTGCAGGGACAGGCCCTCGGGCAGCACCGAGTTGACCCGGCGGGCGATCTCCTCCGGGCCGGGGCCGGCCAAAAGCACCACCTCCAGCACCTCGGCCAGGCTCTCCACCCCCAGCGGCAGGGCCGAGTCGCACTTGAGCAGGGGGTGGGGGTGGAAGCCCTGGCTGTGGGCCAGGGCCAGGCCGGCGCGCCGGAAACCCCGCTCCAGGTGGCTAATCATCTCCAAATGGCCCAGGAAACGGGAAGGGCCGGTCTTGTGCAGCACGAAGCGCCAGACCGCGCGTTCCCCGCTGGGCTCCGGGGCCGGGGCGCCGGCCAGGCTCCCGCCCGCGGCCAGGCGGGGCTTGATCAGCTTGTGATCGCAGGCCCCGCAGTCCAGGCAACGGCCCGCCCGGCAGTCGCCACTGGTCTGGCCGGCCAGGGCCTTGTCGCGCTCGGCCAGGAGGAAGGCCTTGCTCACCCCGGCGTCGATGTGGTCCCAGGGCAGGGTCTCGCCGGGATCCCGGGGCCGCAGGTATTCGGCCACGTTGCGCCCGGCCCCGGCCAGGGCCTGCATCCACAGATCCAAGCGCAGTTGGTCGCTCCAGCCGTCAAAGCGGCAGCCCAGGGCCACGGCCGCCTCCAGCACTCGGCCCAGGCGGCGGTCGCCCCGGCTCAGCACGCCTTCCAGCACGCTCTGCTCGGGGCTGTTCCATTTGCTCTTGACCCTGGGGTCGTTGATGCCCGACTTGGCCAGGGCCAGGCGGGCGCGGGCCGCCTCCAGGTCCAGTTGCCCCTCCCACTGGAAGGGCGTGTGCGGCTTGGGCACAAAAAGCCCCAGGCTGGCGTGGACCACCGGCCGCTTGCCGCGCGTGCGGGCCTGGCGCGCCACCCGGCTGGCCAGCTCGCCGATGGCGGCCACGTCGTCGTCGGTCTCGCCGGGCAGGCCCAGCATGAAGTAGAGCTTGATCAGGTTCCAGCCCAGGCCGAAGACCTGGCGGGTGGTGGCCAGGATCTGTTCCTCGCTGAGGTTCTTGTTGACGGCGTCGCGCAGGCGCTGGCTGCCGGCCTCCGGGGCCAGGGTGAAGCCGGTCTTGCGCACCCGCTTGATCTGGGCCACCAGCTCGGGCGTGAGCGAATCCAGGCGCAGGCTGGGCAGGCTCAGGCTCACCTTGCGCTGGGCCAGGGCGTCCATGAGCGCCGCGGCCAGGGGCTCGATGCAGGAGTAGTCGCCGGTGGACAGGCTAAGCAGGGCCAGCTCCTCCAGGCCGGTGGCCTCCACCGCGGCCAGGGCGGCTTGGAACACGGCCTCGGGCTCGCGCTCGCGCACCGGCCGGTAGATGTAGCCGGCCTGGCAGAAGCGGCAGCCCCGGGTGCAGCCCCGGGCCACTTCCAGGCCCAGGCGGTCGTGCACCGGCGCCACCGCCGGCACCACCCGGTTCAGCGGCGGGGTGTGGGCGGTCATGTCCGCCACCACCCGGCGGCGGACGCTGGGGTGTTCGGGGTCCAGGGCCTGGATTTCGCTGAGGCGGCCGTCCTGTGCGTAGACCGGCGCAAACAGCTCCGGGGCATAGACGCCGGGGATGGCCATGGCCCGCTTGTAGAGCGTCGGCCGGTCCCAGGCCTCGGCCTTGGCCAAGAGCAGCAGGTCCACCAGCTCGTGGATGGCCTCCTCGGCCTCGCCCACCACGGCCAGATCCAGGAAGTCGGCCATGGGCTCGGGATTGACCATGGCCGAGCCGCCGGCGATGACCAGGGGATGGCCCGGGCCCCGCTGGTCGCGCCGCAGGGGCACGCCGGCCATTTTCAGCAAATGCAGGGCGTTGGTGTAGGTGAGCTCATAGCCCAGGCTGAAGCCGATCGCGTCGAATTCGCCCAGGGGCCGGCCGCTTTCCAGGGACCAGGGCGGCTCGCCGCGTTGGGCCATCAGGTCCATGAGGTCGGTCCAGGGCATGAAGACCCGCTCGGCCGCCACCTCCGGCCGGGGGGCCAGGGTCTCGTAGAGCACCTTGAGGCCCAGGTGGCTCATGGCGATCTCGTAGACCTCGGGAAAGACCAGGGCCAGGGTCAGGCGCACCGCGACCGGGTCCTTGACCACGGACCCGGCCTCGCCGCCCAGGTAGCGGGCGGGCTTGGTCACCAGGTTGAGCAGGTCTTCGCGGGCCACGCCTACTCCGTCTCGCGCGCGGCCAGGCGCTCCAGGGCGGCCAGGGCCTTTTCCATGCCCATTGGCGCCACCTGGCCCTCGTCCAGGCGGCGGGCCAGCTCGCTCAGGCGCTCGGCCAGGTCGCGGGTGCGCTGGGGCAGGCCGGTGGCCTTGGCCGGCTGGGCGGCCAGGGGCTGCAAATGCAGGGTCTCGCCGATGCGGGGCAGGTGGAAGCGCAGTTGGGGAAGCTGCTCGCTGGCCAGCTTGCGGAAGGCCTGGGCCGAGGGCTCCTCGCCGTGCATCAGGTAGACGCTGAGGCCGGGGTGGGCCAGCTCCTTGAGCCAGGCCAGCAACTCGCCCTGGTCGGCGTGGGCCGAGAACCCGCCGATGGTGTGGATGTGGGCGTTGACGGCCACTTCCTCGCGGAAGATGCGCACCTTGGTCGCGCCCTCCACCAGGGCGCGGCCGGTGGTGCCCATGGCCTGGTAGCCCACCAGGACCACATGGCAGTTCTCGCGCCAGAGGTTGTGCTTCAGGTGGTGCTTGATGCGCCCGGCCGTGGCCATGCCGTTGCCGGCGATGATCACCGCCGGCCCCTGGTTCTCGTTGATGGCCCGGCTCTGCTCGGTGTTGGGGGTGAAGCGCAGGTTGGGGAAATCCAGCGGGTCGATGCCCTGGTCCAGCAGGGCCTTGGCGTGTTCATCGTAGAGTTCAGGATACTTGCGGAAAATCTGGGTGGCGGCGATGGCCAGGGGCGAATCCAGGAAGACCGGCATGTCCTCGGGCAGCTCGCCAGCGCGCCAGGCCCCGCCCAGGGTGTAGAGCAGCTCCTGGGTGCGCTCCACGGCAAAGGCCGGGATCAGCACCTTGCCGCCCTCGGCGTAGGCCTGTTTGACCACGGCCAAGAGCTCGTCCTGGCTCTGTTGCAGCGAGCGGTGGCTGCGGTTGCCGTAGGTGGTCTCCATGAACAGGGTGTCGGGCCGGGGGAGCTGCTCGGAGTCGGGCACGATGAGCTGGCCGGGGCGGCCCAGGTCGCCGGAGAAGCCCACCCGGTGCACGCCGCCGTCCACCCGCAGGGTCAAGAGCAGGCTGGCCGCGCCCAGGATGTGGCCGGCCTGCACGAAGCGGGCCCGCACGCCGGGCAGGAACTCGCGCTCGTCCTCCAGCTCCACCGGGTTGAGCAGGGCGATGGCCGCCTCGGCGTCCACGGTCTCGTACAACGGCTCCACCGGCTTGCTGCCCTGGCGGCGGTTCTTCTTGCTCTGCCACTCGGCCTCCATCTCCTGGATGTGGGCCGAGTCCAGCCACAGGATGCGCAACAGCTCGCAGGTGGCCTCGGTGGCGTAGATGGGGCCGCCGAAGCCCTGGCGCACCAGGCGCGGGGTCAGGCCGCTGTGGTCGATGTGGGCGTGGGTGATGAACAGGGCGTCCAGATCCTTGGCCCGGTAGGGCGTGGCCAGCCAGTTGCGCTTCTCAAGCTGGCGGCTGCCCTGAAAAAGCCCGCATTCCACCAGGAAGCAGGTCTGGCCGTCCTTTTCCACCAGGTAGCTGGAGCCGGTGACCGTGCGGGCCGCGCCCAGGCAGGTGATTCGCATGCCTTCTCCCGAATGCTGGTCTGGAGGGATGACAGCCGGCGGGCCGGCTTGACACATTCGCGTGTGCGACAATACTATAGATCGTTTGGAAAGACCGCAACTTCTGCCCCGAAACCAACCCAGTCCCGGCGGTGATTAATGAGGGATTCGCTCTACGACCAGCAATATGTGATCGACAACCTGAGCGCCCAGGAATCATGGCGCATGTTCCGCATCATGAGCGAGTTCGTCGACGGCATCGACGCCATGGGCAACCTGCCCAAGGGCGTGAGCATCTTCGGCTCGGCCCGGGTCAAGCCCGGCAGCGACGTCTACCGCATGGCCGAGGACCTGGGCCGGCGGCTGGTGGAGGCCGGTTTCGCGGTCATCACCGGCGGCGGCGGCGGGGTGATGGAGGCCGGCAACAAGGGCGCGGCCGAGGCCGGCGGCCATTCGGTGGGGCTGAACATCGAGCTGCCCTTTGAGCAGCGCCCCAACCCCTATGCCAACGCCCGGCTCTCCTTCCGCTACTTCTTCGTGCGCAAGGTCATCTTCGTAAAGTATTCGGTGGCCTACATCGTCATGCCCGGCGGCTTCGGCACCCTGGACGAGCTGGCCGAGGCCCTGACCCTGATCCAGACCCAGCGCATCCGGCCCTTCCCGGTGGTGCTGATGGGCAGCGACTACTGGGGCGGGCTCATGGACTGGATCCGCGACAGCCTCTTGCGCAACGAAATGATCAGCCCCGACGACCTGGACCTCATCCGGGTGATGGACGAGCCGGCCGACGCGGTTCGGCTGATCCGGCAACTTGTGATCTTGTAGGGCGCTGAGACCCCGTGCCCGCCGCGCACTCCCCCGACGCCTTTGCCGGCATCAGCTTTGACGAGCAGGACCGCGACCTGTTCCGGGTGGACGACCGCCGCCTGCGCGCCGACGCTCTGCGCTATTCCCTGTTGCCCAAGCTATTGGTGGTGCTAAACGAGGCGGTGCGGCAGATTCGGGAAATCTATGGCGTGGAGGCTTTTGAGGACTCCATCGTTTTCCGCAGCCCCAATTTTCGCACCAAGCGGGAAAACGAACTCAAGATCGACTATGAACGGGCCAGCCTGGGGCTGGGCGGCCAGCGCCGCAAGAACAAATGGCTGGGAATGAGCCGGAAGGATGGGAAAGAGGTGCAGATCGTGCCCTTTCTCTATTTGTTCTCTTTGGATGTCGATGGGTTGAGTATTACTTTCGACCCTGAATGGGGATACATATCACATCCATCGCGTGAGAAACTTTTTGATTTACACTTTGAATATGAG
>JAZDHW010000205.1:0-5112 GCA_043805555.1 Pseudomonadota bacterium | reverse complement strand
CGCGCGCCAGGCGGCCACGCTCACCAGGTCGGCCCGGCTGGGCGGGCCGGCGGCCGCGCTCCCGCCCAGGCCGGCCGGCAGGGCCCAGGCCAGGGCCTGGCCCAGGGGGGCCTGGTAGTAGGCCGCCGCGCGCTGAAAGAACCCCAGCAGGGCCTCGGGCCAGGCCGGGCGGCCGGGCTCGTCCAGCACGTCCAGGATGGGCTTCATCCCGCCGGCGTCGCCGGGCCGCGGCCGGCCCAGGGCGAAGCCCAGGACCCGGCGGCCGCGCAGGGGGGCCTCCAGGCGCATCAGGGGCGCGATGAGCGGGGCCAGGTCGGCCGGCACGGCGTAGGTCAGCGGCCGCCAGACCGGGGCCGCCAGCGCGATGTCCACCAGGAGGGTCATGGGATGATTATAGGCCCAGGCGGCAGGTCTCGGCCATGGTCTGAAGGCTCAAGGCTGATACAGGCCGAACCAGACCGCCGGGGCGATGCTGAGCGCCGGCCAGGCGATGATCACCGCCAGGCCCAGGAGCATGGCCAGCACAAAGGGCAGCACCTGCACCGCCACCCGGTCCAGCTTGGTGTCGGCCAGCCAGGTGGTCACGTAGAGGTTCACCGCCACCGGCGGGGTGAACTGGCCGATGGCCAGGTTGAAGGTCATCACCACCCCGAACCAGAGCGGGTCCCAGCCGTAGGCCCGCATGAGCGGCACGAAGATGGGCAGGAACAGGTAGTAGATGCTGATGGCGTCCAGCAGCATGCCGGCGATGAACAAGAGCAGGTTGACCAGGACGATCATCAGCAGGCCGTTGTCGGTCAGCCCCAACAGCGTCTTGGCCACGCGGTCCACCGTGCCCAGGCGGTCGGCGGTCCAGGAGAAGAGCCCGGCGAAGGCCACGATGAACATCACCACCGCGCTGGCCACCGCCGCGTCGAGCATGATGCGGTAGAGGTCCTTGAGGGTCACCGTGCGGTAGATGACCATGCCCACGAAGAGGCCGTAGACCACCGCGATGATGGCCGCTTCGGTGGGGGTGAAGAACCCGCCGTAGAGCCCGCCCAGGATCACCGCCGGGGCCAGGAGCCCCCAGAAGGACTCGCGCAGGGCCTTCATTATCTCGCGCGGGGTGCCCCAGCGTTCCCCGCCCCAGCCGCGGCGGCGGCTGATGAAATAGGCCGGGATGATGAGGCTCAGCCCCGCGATGAGTCCGGGGAAGATGCCCCCGGCGAAAAGCGCCGGCACCGAGCTCTCGGTGATGACGCCGTAGACCACCAGGGCCAGGGAGGGCGGGATGATGATGGCCGTGGAGCCGGCCGCGGCCACCAGGCCGGCGGTGAAGGCGCGGTCGTAGCCCTTGGCCATCATGGCCGGGATGAGCACCGCGCCCATGGCCGCCGCGTCGGCCGGGCCGGAGCCGCTGATGCCGCCGAAGAAGACGCAGACCAGCACCGCCACGATGGCCAGGCCGCCGGGGACGGGCCCCACTATCAGGCTGGCCAGGTGCACCAGGCGCTTGCTGATGCCGCAGCGCTCCAGGATCATGCCGGCCAGGATGAAGAAGGGGATGGCCAGGAGCGGGAACTTGGCGATGTTGGAATAAAAGACCGGGCTGATGCCCAGGACGCCCTGGTCGTAGAGCCACAGCACCAGGCAGGCCACCGAGCCCAGGGCCACCGCGATGCGCACCCCCAGCAGAAGGAAGAGCAGAAAGAGCCCGAAGAGGATGATGCCCGGCGCTTCCATCAGGCCGTCTCCCGCCGGCCCGCGCGGGCGCGCACGAAGGCCTCCACCGCGCGGGCGATCACCGCGACCGCGCCCACCGGCACCGCCAGGGTGTAGTACCAGGTGGGGATGTCCAGCGCCGAGGTGCGGGTGTCCATCAGGATCTCGTCGGGGAGCTGATAGGCCACGCACAGCCAGGCCACGGCGATCAGGGTGGCCAGCGTCACCACCAGGTTGAGCAGGTCCAGCCAGGCCTGCACGCCCGGCGGGCAGCGGTCGCGCAAAAAGCTCATGGAAAGATGGCTGCCGCGCTTGAAGCCCACCGCCGCGCCGAACATGGTCAGCCAGACCATCAGCATGACCAGCACCTCCTCGGTGTAGGCCAGGCTGAAGCCCAGGTAGCGGGTGACCACGTTCATGAAGCCCAGGCCGGCCATGAAGGTCATGATGGCGGCGCACAGCGCCTCCTCCACGTGCTCCAGCAGCCAGCGCAGGGTCTTGATCATGCCGCAGTCCCGCATGCCAGACGCCGGGCGGGCCGGGCGCGATGGCCCGGCCCGCCGCGGGCGGTTACTTGCCGGTCTTGTCGATCTCGGCCAGGGCGGCCTTGACGATCTCATCGCCGATCTGGGGCGCCCACTTGTCCCACACCGGCTTGCACTTGTCCTTGAAGGCCTTCATCTGGGCCGGGGTGAGCACCGTCACCTCCATGCCCTCGGCCTTGAGCTTATTCAGGCTGGCCATGTCGCCGGTCAGGCCGGTGCGGGCCTGGTCAAGCTGCCAGGCCATGGCCTCGTCGGCCGCCTGCTGCACGATCTTCTGGTCGGCGGGCGCAAAGGACTTGAAGGTGTCCTGGTTCACGCCCAGCACCAGGGGGTCGATGGTGTAGTGCCAGATGGTGATGTACTTGTGATACTGATAAATCTTGTAGGGGATGATGATGACGTTGACCGGGTTCTCCTGGCCGTCCACGGTGCCCTGCTGGAAGGCGGTGAGCGCGTCGCCCCAGTTCATCAGCACCGGGTTGGCGCCCAGGGCGGCGAAGGTGT
This sequence comes from Pseudomonadota bacterium, assembly GCA_043805555.1. Taxonomy (GTDB): domain Bacteria; phylum Desulfobacterota; class Desulfarculia; order Desulfarculales; family Desulfarculaceae; genus JACRDC01. The sequence goes on along the minus strand of JAZDHW010000205.1, from coordinate 2,359 downwards.
CCTTGAAGATGGGCGAGCCCACCGCGCGCACCTTCATGCCGTCCAGGTCGGCCGGGGTGACCACCGGCTTGATGCGGTTGGTCAGCTCGCGATATCCGTTCTCGCCCCAGGCCAGGGTGAGCACGTTGAACTTGGCGATCTCGGCGATGAGCTTCTGGCCGGCCGCGCCCTGCTTCACCCGGTCCAGGGCCTCGTAGCTGGGAAACAGGAAGGGCAGCGAGAACAGGTTCAGGGAGCGGATCTGGGGCGACCAGTTGATGGTGGAGCCCAGGGCGAAGTCGGCCACGCCCTGCTTGAGCATCATGAACTCCTTGGTCTGGTCGTCGGCAAACAGCGAGCCGTTGAAGTAGCACTTGATGTTGATCTTGCCGCCGGTTTTCTCGCGCACCAGGTCGGCGAACTTCTGCGCGCCGGCGCCCCAGGGCGAGGTCTCCGAGGTGCGGATGGACATCTTGTACTCGGCCTTGTAGCCCGCCGCCCAGGCCGGGGCGGCCAACGCCGCGGCCACGAGCAACGCCACCATGAATATCAGGGACTTGCGCATCTCAACCAGCCTCCCGCGATGATGTGACCCCCACGGCGGGGCCCCCTGCCCCGTCCACACCCCCGGCCGCGCCGCGCGGCGGGGTTCCTATATATATCAGGGCCAAGCCCCGGCGCAAACGGACCGCAGCCCGCTGGGGATTGGGCGGCGGGCCGGGAGCCCCGATGGGCGCGCGCCATGCGCAGCTTGCCAAAATTCACTTTTGGCAAGTTCCAAGAGGAGAAAGCCATGGATGGCTTTCTCCGACACACACCTAGGTCTGGCTGGGATTGCGGAGGTTGTCCTCCACGAAGTAGGTGACTCGGGTGCGCGGGCTCAGGTAGTCGTAGATCTCACGGGGCAGCTTGCTGGGGTGCAGGGATTCGGTGATGGCCAGGTCCGGGTCGTCGGTCAGATCCAGGATCAGGGCCTCGTGCTTGGGAATGTCCGGGTCGTAGAGCAAAAGCGAGGGCTTCAGGGGGTTCTTGGGGTTGACCGCGATGACCAGGCCCACCATCTGGTTGTTCAGACCGACGATGGTGCCGGGCGGGTAGACCCCCAGCACCCTGATGAAGAGCATCAGGAGTTCGGGGTCCAGTTGGCCCTTGCGCTCGGAATACATATAGGCCAGGGCCTGGTAGGGGGTCAGGGATTTGGCCGCGACGGGCTGGTTGCACAGGTTGTCGTAGACGTCGGCGATGCTGGTGATGCGGGCCAGCTCGTTGATCTGCCCGCCTTTGAGCCCCTGGGGATAGCCCTGGCCGTCCAGGGCCTCGTGGTGGTCGGCGATGACCTGGGCCGCGTCGGCGGGAAAATCGTTGCAGCGCCCCACGATCTCGGTGCCGTAGCGGGGGTGCAGCTTGATCAGCGCCAGCTCGCTCTTGGTGAGCGGAGAGGCTTTCTTCAGCACTTTCTTGGGGATGCGGTGCTTGCCCACGTCGTGGAACAGCGCGCCCATGCCGAGAGAGCGCATGCGCGGGGCGTCCAGGCGGGCCTGGCGGCCCAGGATCAGGGCCAGCACCGCCACATTGAGCGAGTGGTAGTAGATGCTCTCTTCCTTGGAGCGGATGTTGACCAGGTGCAGCGCCGCGTCGCGGTCATCCAGGAGCGTCTCGACGATCTCGCCGATGACCACCTCGGCCTGCCCCACGCTGGCCTCGGAGCCGCTCATGAGGTTCTTCATCAGGTTGGGCACCTGGACCAGGCTCTTGTTGAAACGCTCCTCGGTGCGCTGGATCACCGCCCGGCGCTCCTTGAGCCGCTCCATGCGCTCGCGCTTGGCCTGCCACATTGCCTCGGTCAAGGCCGCCTGCGCCGGGTCGGGCCCGGCCGGGGCCGGGGCCGCCTCGGCCTGACCGGTGGCCGGGGCGGGCCGGCTGCTCAGGGGCAGGCGGTCACTCTTTTCCGGCACGCAGATCACCTGGGTGATGCCCAGGGATTTCAGGATGTCGATCTGCTTCTGCTGCTTGATCTTGAAATTGCCGAACAAAAACGGGTGATTGAACCAGCGGTCCTCCAGCCGGATGAAGACCCCGGTCTGGAGCAGGTCCACCGATACGCTGTATTCGGGAGAAAAATACTTGGTCATTTCGTTTCCCGGCGCGAGTCTTCCGCCAATTGAATGTAACCCAACCAAGACCATTGAGACAATTGATTTGCCGCCCGCCTCCCGGCCCGGCGCGGGCCGGTCCGCGGTTTTGCCGCGGGCGCCGGGATTTGGTGCATACTCTAGGTGTCTGTCGAAAAAAGCCGTCCATGGCTTTTCCCGACGCTAACTTGCCGGAAGTGAATTCCGGCAAGGTACGCAAATTGTTCGCCCCCGTTGGGGGCTACCAA
>JAZDHW010000204.1:0-10063 GCA_043805555.1 Pseudomonadota bacterium | reverse complement strand
CCTTGGCCAGGTCCGGGGCGCCGGCCGGGGTCAGGTCCGGGCTGGCCGTGCCGGGCGAGCCCACGCCCACGCCGGCGGCCGGGGCCATGGGGCCGGGCGGCAGGCTGACCAGCTCGTTGGGCCGGCCGGGGCCGGCGGGCTTGCCGGCCGGCTCCACCGGGGTGAGCACCTTGATCGCCAGGGCGATGACCCGCTGGTACAGGTTGGACTCCACCGCGTAGGGCGGCAGGGCGGGGTCGTCAAAGTACTTCTCGGCCTGCTCCTCGCTCACCAGCAGGTTTGCCGGCAACTGGGCCGGGCCGGACAGGCCCAGCCAGCGGACGCGGGTGTCGTTGATGATGGTGGCGCGGGCCTTGGCGTCCAGGAAGCCGTCGCGCAGGACCTTGACCTCCTCCTCGGTCATGGTCAGGGGCCGGTCCAGAATGTCCAGCACGCCTTCCACCGCGGCCACCTGCTCCGGGAAGGGCTGGCCGGTCTTGACGACCTGCTCGGCCGCCACCAGCCGCCGCAACTGGGGCAGGTGCTGCCAGTGGGGGTCGCTGGCGATGGCGTGGGCCAGGATTTTCAGGGTCTCCACGCCCTTGGCCCTGCCTATCTCCGCGCCCTGGCCGGCGTAATCGCGCATTTCGCTGAGCATCTGGCGTTCGCTGACCTGCTCCACCTCGTGGTTGATCAGGTACTTGCGCTCCAGCACCGGGGCGGTCAGGCCCTCGGTGTACTCCAGGTTGACCGCCAGCACGGTGCCGATGCGGGTGCTGGGGGTGACGTAGCCGCCCATGTCCACCCGGCCCTTGCTGTAGATGGTGGTGAGGGTGAAGAACGGCAGGGCCACGCCGTCCAGGAGCAGGTGGGGCACCACCCAGGCGTTGGTGCCGAGGTTGGACAGGGCGAAGTTACCCACCGTGAGGCTGAGGGTGGGCTTGAGGCCGTCGGCGGCGGGGTCGCCGGGGGCGGGCAGGGCGGTGAACAGGCCGCTGGCCAAGAGGTCCTGGCGCAGCACGCTGGTCATCTGGGGCGCGAAGACGCGCACGTTGGGAATGGGCTGGTCGCCGGTCAGGCGGTCGGGCCAGGTGCGGCGGTCGCTGACCATGGGCATCACGGCCTTGAGCCCGGCCTTGACCGGCGGCCCCGGCTGGGGGATGCGTTCCTTGGCCACCACGGTGGTATAGGCGCAGCCGCCGGCCGCCAGCGAAAGGGCCAGCAGCCAGGCCACGGCGATCTTCATGCCCACAGCCTTCACCTCATCCTCCCAAAGCTGAGTTTCCGCCTGCCCGAGGCTATCCTGTAGGGGGCCGGTCTGTCAAGCTTTTTGGGCCTCATTGTCCAGGGCGGGGCAGGGGGCCAAAGCGCGGGCCCCGCCGGACATGGCGAGGCCCGCGCCCGGGATAGCGGTCGGGTCTAGAAAGGCTTGGCCAACAGCGCGGTGTCGCCCAGCTCTTCCTCGATGCGCAGCAGGCGGTTATACTTGCACACCCGCTCCGAGCGGCAGAGGCTGCCGGTCTTGATCTGGCCGCTGCCCACCGCCACCGCCAGGTCGGCGATGAAGGTGTCCTCGGTCTCGCCGGAGCGGTGGCTGACCACCTGGTTGTAGGCGTTGCGCCGGGCCAGGTCGATGCAGGCCATGGTCTCGGTGACGCTGCCGATCTGGTTGAGCTTGATCAGGATGGCGTTGCCCGCCCCCTGCTCGATGCCCCGGGCCAGGCGGTCGGTGTTGGTGACGAACAGGTCGTCTCCCACGATCTGCACCCGGTCGCCCAGGCGGTCGGTGATCAGCTTCCAGCCCTCCCAGTCGTCCTCGGCCAGGCCGTCCTCGATGCTGACGATGGGGTACTTGTCCACCCAGTTGGCGTAGAACTCCACCAGTTCGCCGGCGCTGCGCTTGCTGCCGTCGCTCTTGTGGAAGACGTAAGAGCCGTCCTTGTAGAACTCGCTGGCCGCGGCGTCCAGGGCCAGGGCCACGTGTTCGCCGGGGGTGTAGCCGGCCTTCTCGATGGCCTGCAGGATGACCTGGATGGCCTCGTCGTTGTCGGCCAGGTTGGGGGCGAAGCCGCCCTCGTCGCCCACGCTGGTGACCAGCCCGCGCTCGGAGAGCACCTTCTTCAGGGTGTGGAAGACCTCCGCGCCCATGCGCAGGGCCTCGGCGAAGTTCTCCGCGCCCACCGGCACGATCATGAACTCCTGCACGTCCACGTTGTTGGGCGCGTGCGCCCCGCCGTTGAGGATGTTCATCATCGGCATGGGCAGCACCCGGGCGTAAGCCCCGCCCAGGTAGCGAAAGAGCGGCACCATCAGGGCGTTCGCCGCGGCGCGGGCGGTGGCCATGGACACGGCCAGGATGGCGTTGGCCCCCAGCTTGGACTTGTTGGGGGTGCCGTCCAGGTCGATCATGGTCTGGTCGATGAGCACCTGGTCCAGGCCGTCCAGCCCGGTCAGTTCCGGGGCGATGACTTCCTCGATGTTCAGCACCGCCTTGCGCACGCCCTTGCCCAGGTAGCGGCTCTTGTCGCCGTCCCGGAGCTCCAGGGCCTCGTGCTCGCCGGTGCTGGCCCCGCTGGGAACCGCCGCGGTGCCCAGTGATCCGTCCTCCAGCAGCACGTCGCACTCCACGGTGGGGTTGCCGCGGGAGTCCAGGATTTCCCTCGCCACAATTTGGTCAATGGATATCATGAATTACCCCCTCTCTAGGGATGTCGGTCACGGGCTTGCACCTAGGCTATACGCTGGGGGTGGCGGTGTCAAGAACGCCCGGCGACGCGGGCAACGGGCGGGCCGCAACAAAAACAGCGGTCTGAAACCGTATAGGGGCGGGCACGCTGATTCAGGGACGGAAACGAAGAATTCATGACTGAGGAAAAGGAGGATGAAAATGGCCTTTACAGTGCAGCGAGACTCGTTTGGGAACCTTTATGTGGAGTACGAGGATGCCTGAACAACCTATGTGATCGGGCGTACTGGAAAGGAGGAGTTGAACTGGTGCGGCTGCGACTCGCTTCGGGTGCAAGCCTACCAGAACCCAATGAAGAACAAGGCCATGCACGTTTCGGTCGAAATTCCGATTCCCGACGCCGCCGCGATGTTAGACTTTTTCGCCGCAGTGCTTGTCCTGAAATCAGAGGCTCTTGACCGGACGCGGAGCTAGAGGCAGGCGGATAACCCTGCTGAGTCGGAGCCACATTTTTTCATTCCTGTCAATTCAGTCCACCGGGGCCACCACCACCCGCGCCGGCCGGCGCATGAGCCCCCAGGCGGTGACCGCCGCCAGCACCAGGCCGCCGCCGGCCGCCGCGCCCAGGCCAGGCACCTCGCCCAAAAAGATCGCCACCCACAGGGGGTTGAGGATGGGCTCGATCACCGGGATCAGGGTCACCTCCAGGGCGCTCACCCGGCGCACGGCCAGGGAGTAGAGGTAATAGGGCAGGCCGAGCTGCACCACGCCCAGGAAGGCGATGATGCCCAGCGCCTCCCAGCCCGGCCAGCCCGCGCCCACCGCAAAGGGCAGGCAGGCCAGGGCGGCCAGGAAATTGCCCAGCACGATGGGCGTGGATGAGGCCGCGCCGGTCTGGCGCAGGGCCAGGGCCAGGCAGGCCACGGCAAGCCCGCTCATGAGGGCCAGCAGGTTGCCGGTCAGGCCGGCCGGGCTGAGCTGGTCCAGGAAGAAAAGCCCCATGCCGGCCAGCGTGAGCAGGGTGAAGAACCAGTCGCGGCCGCTGGTGCGCTCGCCCAAAAGGCGCGGGGCCAAGAGCGCCGCGTAGAGCGGGCTGGTGTATTGCAGCAGGATGGCGTTGGCCGCGGTGGTCAGCTTGGTGGCGGCCACGAAGCTGATCACCGCCGCGGCATAGGCCACCGCCGCCGCCACCTGGGGCCGGGTGCAGTCCAGGCAGAGCCGGCCCCGCAGCACCAGCCACACGAAGAGCCCGGCCACGGCGCTGCGCGTGCCGGCGATGGCCAGGGGCGACCAGTCCACCAGCTTGATGAGAAGCCCCCCGGAGCTCCACAGCACGGCGGCGAGCACCAGGAGCAGGGCGGCATGGGCGCGTTCGGACATGCCCCAATTATGGGCTTGGCCGCGATTTTGCCCAGCCCCGCCGCACGATTTCGGCCGCGCCGGGCGCGCAGCGGCGGCGATCCGGCCGGCGCGGTATATTTAAGGCCCCGCGCCCGACGCCCTTGAGACAGGACCTACGTCATGATCACCTGCCTGAAAAACCCCTTCAGCGCCATCTCCCACCTGACCGGCGCGCTGCTCTCGGTGGCGGCCCTGGCCCTGTTGGTCACCCTGGCCGCGCTCTACGCCAGCGCTTGGCACGTGGTGGGTTTTTCCATCTACGGCACGGCCATGGTGCTGCTCTACACCTCCAGCGGCCTGTACCACGCCCTCAACCTGGGCGAGCGTGGCACCCGGGCCCTGCGCCGCCTGGACCACACGATGATCTTCGTGCTCATCGCCGGCACCTACACCCCGCTGTGCCTGGTGCCCCTGCGCGGGGCCTGGGGCTGGTGGCTGATCGCAGCGGTCTGGGGCGCGGCGGCGGCGGGCGTGGTGCTCACCCTGGCCTGGCTGGAGGCCCCGCGCTGGATCTCCACCCTGATCTACCTGGTCATGGGCTGGGCGGCTTTGGCGGCCGTCGCGCCGCTGTTGGAGGCCATGCCCGCCGGCGCGCTGATCTGGCTGGGCCTGGGCGGGCTCTTCTACAGCGCCGGCGCGGTGATCTACGCCCTCAAACGCCCCGACCCCTGGCCCGGGCGTTTCGGCTTCCACGAGATCTGGCACCTCTTTGTCATGGCCGGCAGCTTTTGCCATTTCTGGATGATGCTGGCCTACGTGCTGGACCTGCCCTAGGGCCGCATACCGGCGTTCGCCGCCTCCCGCGCTTCTGTTTCGAAATTGGGTCATTGCGAGGAGCTTCAGCGACGAAGCAATCGCGGCGAGCCGACTGCACGCACGTAGCCGTGTGCGCGATGCGCCTTAGTCAATCCAGGCCATCGCCGTCATTGCGACGCGGCAAATCTCAGTTGTCGTATCTAATGGAATGGGGACCGGGAGATTGCTTCGCTGCGCTCGCAATGACAGTTAGATGCTGAGCCTCGGTAAATCCCACCCTTCCTGTCATTGCGAGGAGCCGTCAGGCGACGTGGCAATCTCTTGGCGGCTTTTGCCTTCCTCCGGGTGGCCCGGACAACTCGTTGTCCGGGTCGCTTTAGCGACAAGAAATATATTGCAGAGCCTTATTCCCCCTCGCCGCCCAGCCGGCGCAGGTTTTCGCGGGCGAAATCCAGTCCGGGGTCCAGCTCCAGGGCGTGGCGGTACATGCGGCAGGCCTCCTCGATGCGCCCCAGCTCGCGCAGGTTGCTGCCGATGTTGGCGTAGTTGATCCCTAAGCCCGGCTCCAGCTCGATGGCGCGCTCAAAGGCCGCGATGGACTCCTGGTGCTCATGCAGCATGAAGCGGCAGAAGCCCAGCAGGTTGAAGACCTCGGTGTGGGGCTCGGGATAGGCCGCGGCCTGCTCCAGGGCCGCGATGGCCTCGGCATAGCGGCCCAGGTCCTTGAGCGCCACCCCGCGCTGGGTGTGGATGCTGGCCGCGTCGGTTTGGGGCGGGTCCAGGGTCAGCGCGTGCTCCAGGTCGGCCAGGGCCTCGGCGGGCCGCTCCAGGTTGATCAGGGCCAGGGCCCGGAAGAAGGGCAGGTAGTGGGGCTCGGGCCCGGCCCCGGCCTGGGCCTGGGCCGCGGCGGCCGCGAGAGCGCTCAGCACGGCCAGGGCCTGGGCCGGGTCGTCCAACTGGCTGGCCAGCTTGGCGGCGTGGAAGATCACGTCGGTGCCGGTGGTGCGATAGGCGAAGTGCGCGCCGGGCACGATGGTGTAGACCGCCGGCACCCCCAGCTCGGGGTGGGTGACGTCCAGGCTGTAGACGCTGTAGCCGCGCGCGACCAGGGCCTCCACGCAGTTGCGCACTTCCTGGTGGATGTCCGGCGCGCTGAGGTCGGGCAGGTCGGCCAGGGCCACGGACCCGGCCGCCGCGGTCACGTAGGCCGCCTCGGCGATGCTGGCGAACTTGGGCAGGGCGCTGACCTTGTAGTTGCTGGCGGTGTGGAAGTCCCCGGCCAGTTGGGCCACCTCGGTCAGGGCGCGGATCAGGGCCTTGGCCGGGCTGGTGGCGGTGCCGGCGGCGTAGACGATCTCGCTTTTCTCCGGGAAGGTGCTGGGGTCCCAGCACAGGGCCGCCACCGAGGGCAGGCCCATGCCGCAGGTGAAGTCCTTCAGGTGGACCACGATGCCCGCGGCCTGGAATTTGCCCAGCAGCTCGCGGCACACCGGGTCGCTCACGCCGGCCGGGTCGATGGCCGGGTGGGGCGCTTATCCAGGGTGACCACCGCCGAGACGTGGCGCTCCACCACCTCGCACAGGCTTTGCAGCACCGCCTCCTCGGGGCAGTTGCCCGCGGCCGGGCCGTTGTACTCGTTGATGGCGTAGAACCAGCCCAGGGGCAGGTATTCCTCGCGTCCGGCGCCCAGGTTGCGGGCCCAGGTCCAGCTCTGGGGCAACAGCTCCCACACCGCCCCGGCCCGGGCCAGGTCGTCCGCCGGGTGCTGGACGGCCTTGGCCACCTGGGCGAAGTCCATGAGCGGCCCGCCGGACTCAGCGGCCTGGGCCGGGGTGAGCAGGGGGAAGTCGGTGGTGCGGATGAAGTGGAAGAAGCTGAAACGCTCGGCCAGCTCCATCAAGGCGCTGGCCTCGGCCTGGTCCGGGCTGGCGCCCTTGCCCATCTGCTTCTTGGTGTTGGTCAGCCGGCTGGCCGCGTCGCCGCAGAGGCTCAAGTAGACCGGCACGCCCAGGCGGCCGGTGTCGATGCGCAGGGTCTGGCGCAGCACCTCCTGGCCCAGGGTGGCGAAACGGGCGCTGGCCCAGGCCACGGTCTCGGCCGGCGGGCGGGACTTGTCCTGCTCGCGGGTGTAGAGCTTGGGGGCGGGTCGCAGGGCGATGCCGGAGCTGGCGGGCGGGACGGACACGGCGGGCCTCCCACAAGGGCGCGGCTACGTATAGCCGAAATTTTGTACAGGTGCTCGGGAAAGGAACGGCGCCCGTCCCGCGGGGGCCGAGCGCCGTCGCGCGTCAGTCAGACCAGTCCGGCGGCTAGACGCAGCCGGTCGGCTTGGCCAGGCCGGCCATCTTGCAGGCGCCCTTGCCGGGGCCACTGGGGAACAGCTCGTAGATGTGCTTCAGCTTGTATCCCGTGACCTTGGTCATGATGCGGACCATGGGGGCGATGCCGTTTTTCTTGTAGTAGTCCTGGAGGTAGTGGATGACCTTCCAGTGCTCCTCACCCAACTCGGAGATGCCCTCGGACTCCTTCACGTAGAAAGCGAAATCCAGATCCCACTTCTCGGGATCCATCAGGAAGCCGTCCTCGTCCACCTCGTAGGTTTTGCCCTTGTAGGTCACATTAGGCATTTCGGGATTCCTCCTTCCGGGTTATCCAATCTATCTTGTGGTCTTTTTGTAACCGAATCGGCTGAAAAATTCATTCACCTGTCTATCAATTACCCCCTGCTCTGTCAAGACTAAATCTGGCTGTGCGCCACTGTGCAACCCCGGCCAACCACCGCTAATCCCCTGCGCAGCCGCGAGATCGCACAACGCCTTGGCCTGTTGCGCCATGACCGTCCGGGCGTCCAGGCCCCCATTGCCTCCTGGCCGTGCGGCATGCAAACCCGCCCGCCGCCCGCTCCCGGAGGCCGGACGGAAGCTTGCTAGCCCTGGGCCGGCAGCAGCATCTTGAGCAGGTCTTCCTTGCCCACCACGCCCACCAGACGCCCATCGGCCACCACCGGCAGGGTGTGGTAGCCCCGGTCCACCATCAGGGCCGCGGCCTCGCTGATGGCCGTGTCCGGGCCCACCGTGACCGGGTCGGCGGTCATGGCCTGGGCCACGGTGGCCGCGGCGATCTTCTCCACCTCCCGCTCCAGGTGTTTCAGCGAGGTCAGCGGGATGTAGGCGTCCAGCAGGGTGAAATAGCTGGGCAGGGGCAGGCGCTTCTGCTCGGCAATCAGGTCGCTCTGGCAGATGAGCCCCACCAGGCGGCCGGCCGCGTCCACCACCGGCAGGCCGTTGATGCGCTTTTCCAGCATCAGGCGGGCGGCCTGGGTCACCTCGGCCTCGGGCCCGATGGTCACCAGCACGCTGCTCATGATCTCCTGGACCGTCTTGGGCGTCATGGCTCTTCTCCGGGTCTGGCCTCCGCCGGCCAGGTTTCCACTATATATTGTAGGTTCACCGTCAGGCAAGCCAATTTAATGGGGTGGGCGGCGGACCGGGTCAATCGACGGCCACCCGCAGGGGTTTTTTGGTGAACACGAACTCCACCCGGCGGTTGTGGTTGCGTCCGTCCTCGCTGGAGTTGTCGGCGATGGGGTAGTTGGAGGCGTAGCCGATGGCCGAGACCCGGCTTTCGGTCACGCCCTTGCCCACCAGGTAGCGCAGCACCGCCGCGGCCCGGGCCGCGGAGAGCTCCCAGTTGGAGGGGAACTGGGCGGTGCTGATGGGCGCGCTGTCGGTATGGCCCTCCACGGTCAGGTAGAATTCGTGCTTCTGCATCACCTTGACGATGCCGTCCAGGAGCTTCTTGGCCCCCTCCAGCACGCTGGCCTGGCCGGAGTCGAACAATATCTTGCCCTTGACCCGCAGGCGCACCCCCCGGCTGCTGCTGTTCACGTCCACCATGTCGCCCATGCCGGCCTTCTTGGCCAGATCGCGCACCTGGCTGGCCATGTCCTCGGCTTCGGAGGCGGCGGCGGCCTCGCTCAGCGAGCCCTGGGTCAGGCTGGGGGCGGTGGTGCGGAAACCGCCGCCGTCGCCGCTCTGGCCCGCCTGGCCAGAGGCCGGGGCCTGCTTGGGGGCCACGGCCTGGTACTCGCCCTTGACCATGGTCTGCACGCCGAAGGCCTGCTGCACCGAGCCCAGCATCTCGCGGAACTTCTGGATGTCCATGTTGGCGAAGGTCAACAGCAGCACGAAGAAGGTCAGCAACAGGCAGCACAGATCGGAGAAGGTGCCCATCCAGGGCGGCAGGCCCTTCTTGATGACGATGTTCTTGCCGGCCATACCCTAGCCCTTGCGCTTGGCCCGCGCCTTGGCGCTCAGCTCGGCGCGGTCGCCGGGGGGCATGAAGCCCACCAGGCGCTGCTGGATGGCCCGGGGGTTCTCGTTGCGGGCCATGCTCACCGCGCCCTCCACCACCAGGCGGTAGTCCTCGGCCTCGCGCTCGTTGCGCTCGGCCAGCTTGGCGGCGCTGGGGCTCAGGAAAAAGTTGGCCCAGAGCGCACCGTAGAAGGTGGTGAGCAGGGCCACGGCCATGGCCGGGCCGATGGCGCCGGGGTCGGAGAGGTTGAGCAGCATGATCACCAGGCCGATCAGGGTGCCGATCATGCCCCAGGCCGGGGCCAGCTCGGCCATCTTCTCCAGCACCTTGATGATCTCGTCGTGGCGCGCGGCCGAGGCCTCCTGCTCGATGCTGAGCACGTCGCGCAGGTCCTCGGGCCGGTAGCCGTCGGCCACCAACTGGAAGGCGGTCAGCATGAACTCGTTGTCGGTCTTGATCTTTTCCAGGGCCAGCGGGCCGTCCTTGCGCACCGCCTCGGCCGCCTGCAGGATCTGGCGCACGGTGTTCACCGAGTCGATGCGGTGTTGGAAGAATATCTTCATGCTGGCCTTCTGGGCGCCCATGACCGAGGCGATGGGGAAGGCCACCAGGGAGGAGGCGAAGGTGCCGCCGACCACGATGAGCATGGAGGGAATGTCCACAAAGGCCAACAGGCTGCCGGAAAGCAGGATGCTGACCACCACCAGGGCCACGCCCACCACGATGCCGATAATGCTGCCTAGGTCCACGCCTGCATCCCGCCACGTTGGTTATCTTGAAGCGGCGTCATTTCCGCAATAGTTCATCCAGGGTGACTTCCCGTTCGCTGGCGCCGGGCTTGGGCTTGGCGCCGGGCGGCTTGCCCGCGGGTTTGGCCGCCGGGGCGCCGCCCAGGCCGCTGGCCGCCGGGCCGGCTCCGGGCTGGCC
>JAZDHW010000203.1:0-10582 GCA_043805555.1 Pseudomonadota bacterium | reverse complement strand
GATGAGCGGCCTGGCCCTGAATCCGTTCCTAAAGGTCGGCGTGCAGATCGCCGAGGCGCTCCGGACCGTGCGCGGCCTGGACCGGCGCGCGGCCGCAACTCGGGCCGGCCAGGCCCTGGCGCGGGTGGGCCTGGGCGCGGAGCGCGCGCGGGCCTATCCCCACCAACTCAGCGGCGGCATGCGCCGGCGGGTGCTCATCGCCCTGGCCTGGGCCCTGGCCCCCCGGGTGCTGGTGGCCGACGAGCCCCTGACCGGCCTGGATCTTTTACTGCAAGCCGAGGTGCTGGCCCTCCTGACCGCCCTGGCCCGTGAGCAGGGCATGACGCTGCTGCTCATCGGCCACGACCTGCGCCGGCTGAATGAGGTGTGCGGCCGCATCCTGGTCATGGCCGGCGGCCGGGTGGTGGACCAGGGCGCGCCGGCCCAGCTTTGGGCGCACCCCGGCCATCCCCTCACCCAAGCTATGGTGGAGAGCCTGGCCTTCCTGGAGGGCGGCGATGCCTGAGCCCCTGCTCAGCCTGGAGGGCGTCGGCCACGCCTATCCGGCTCCTGGCGGGGGCGGGGTGGTCCCGGTGCTGGCCGGGGTGGACCTGGCCCTCATGCCCGGCATGGCGTTGGGCCTGGTGGGGCCCAGCGGGGCCGGCAAGAGCACCTTGGCCCGGCTCTGTCTGGGCCTGGAGCGGCCCGGCCAGGGGCGGGTGCTGTTCCACGGCCGCGACCTGGCCAGCTTCGGCCGCCGGGACTGGCGCGACTTTCGCCGCCGGGTGCAGATGGTGTGGCAGGAGCCGGGCCTGTATCTGAACCCGTTCTACCGGGTGGGCGAACTGGTGGCCGAGCCGCTGGCGGTCTTCGGCATGGGCGACGCCGCCGGCCGGCGAACGCGGGTGGAGGAGCTGCTGAAAACAGTGGGCCTGGACCCGGCCCTGGCCGGCCGGCGCACCCACCAGCTCAGCGGCGGCCAATGCCAGCGCGTGGCCCTGGCCCGGGCCCTGGCCAGCGGGCCGGAGCTATTGATCTGCGACGAGGCCTTCAACGGTCTGGACACCATCAGCCAGGCCGAGCTGACCCGGCTGCTCATGGCCCAGGTGGACGCGCGCGGCCTGGCCCTGCTCTTCATCTCCCACGACCTGCCCCTGGTGCGGCGCATCTGCCCCAAAATCATCAGCCTGCCCGGCCGGGACAGCCCGGGCGCGGGTTGGCCAACAGGCCTGAATTAAGGAGAGCATTGTGGAATTAGGCTTTGGCCTGGCCCGCTCCGGACCAGGGGTAGGCGTGGGCCTTCACCGCCTGGTAGTTGGCGTCCAACTCCGGGCCCAGGAGCAGGATGGCTGCGATGCGCCGGGCTACTTCCCCGAAATAGCGCGCCTCGTCTGGCCGCAGATCACGGCCCAGGAGCTTCTGCTCGCGGTAGGAAAGCCACTTCTTGAGCACCTGTTAGCCGCCGATGATGTAGGCCCAGACCTTGGCTGGCGCGTAGCGCCAAACGACCTCTCTTTTCACGTATGATCCTGCCCAGATATTGCGGACACGGCCAAATTCCACAGTAAACGACGAAGAGTCTAATATATTCCTAATGTTCTCAATGTTCTTACTGCATCAACATTGTTCTTGTCTAGAGCTATAGCCATATTAAGTGAATTAGTCGCATCAACAATGTTACCATTTTTTGCCTGGATTTTACCCAAAAGCGTCCAGCTTAGAGAGCTATTTGGAGATTTTTTCAGAGCGTTAAGTATTGTTGATTTTGCATCACTAACATGTCCTGCTAAAAATAGGCAATTGGCCAATGAAAATAAAGTATCGCCAATATGATCGCCAATAGCAAAACTTTCTTCTAACTTTTTGGATGCTTCAGTATATCGCCCGAGCAAACATAAATATTTAACGAAAGAATTATTATTGGCTAACTTAAAGTGCACTTTCATCCCACTATCCAAGATAATATTTTGATTTGCCATGCTTGGCTTAATCGGCACACTAAAAATTAGCTCAAGAATATATTTCCATGCGATATCGTCATTACTATCAATATTAATGCAAGCCATCATCACTTCTAAGCTTCGACTGGATTGGGTAGTTTCTTTTAGCCCGTTACAAAATGATAGATAGTTTTTAGATTGGCCCTGGTTGGCAAGTTCTGTAAAAATTGCTGATTTCCAATTTTGCCAATTTACCTCATCTATTTGGCCAGATAACTTTCCTAGCCGATACCACTGGTATGTATTCTTGGGGGTAACATTTATAATTAATTGTATATCCCTTGTTACCGTAGATATTTTAGTCAACATCTCATCGTAAATAATATTCGAACTCTTCGCATCTCTACCCCTCATCGAAAGCCTATATTGCTCAACTAATTCACTCAAATAGCTGCGCTTTAAAGGGGCATCAATAGGTAAGCAATCAAAAATGTAATTAGCCCAAAGGTAGTTTATGACAACATTATTAGGATATCTTTTTGAAATTTGCGAAAATTGAGCGTCGCAAGAGTTATAGCAATCTCTGTCGCCTTTTCTGCCTTGTATTTGGCATAACTTGATAATACCCAAATTACCCTCGAAAAATGTTGGAGACCAACTTAGTATGTGCGATATAAGTGTATTTGCTCTTTGGTAAATATCGACCTCATAATTTATGCTTGTACTGCGCATAAGTTCATTTACTGTTACCATAAAATACCTTGGTTCAGCAGGCATTACCTGCTGCGCACGCTCAATAAAATGATGGCTCTCAGCAATAAGGTCTAATTTAATCTGTTGGTCTTCACATGTCAACGCTCTCCCTTGTAACTTCATATATTTTAAATAACAAATATCGGAATACGCGAAAGTAATTATCCAACCTAGCGCAATACAAACCAATATTATACAACATGTTTTCATTATCAATCTAATTGACACGATTTGCTTGCCTTTCAAATAAATCAGAGGTGGTCCCCCTTGTTGGACAGGTTGGCGGCTTTCTTAAACTGAAATCACTCTTGTCCAAAACCGGTTCCTGAGACCGGGTTTGGAGTCATGGAATAAGGAGCCCTCCAGTCAGGGTGATTAGGATGGGCTTGATCAAAGGCCCATTCTATGTCACGCATCGGGAGGGCAAGGTTATGGTAAGGGCAAGTAGCTTGTCCAGTCAACTGCTCCGTCAAAGTAGCAGGTATGGGTAGACCGGATGGTCCAGATGCCGCTTGCTGGTGGTGGGCTTGCAGTACAGGGCTGTGATCCCCATCAGCTCCATCAGGGTCGGCACGTGGCGGCACCCGATTCGACGATGTTTATCCTCCCGGTTGAGGATGTCGCGTAGCAGCAGCTCGCGGGTTCGGTCGATCGTTTTCTTGGGCTCAGCAATCCCGCCTTGGTGAGCGCCGTCTCTGAAAAATCATTCTCCAGGGTAAGCTGACCTATTTGGGCGTGCAGGACCTTGAGGTCGGGCGCCGCCGGCCGGCTTTTCGACCCGCCGCCAAATACCTCGGGCGCGTGCTCCGGCAACTGCTGCCTCCACTCCGGGATCTGGTTCGGGTGCATATCGAACTGCTCAGCCAACTCCGCCAGCGCCTTGTCGCCCTTGATGGCCGCCGGGGCCACCTTGGCCTTGAAACCCGCTGCGTAATTCCTTCTTGCCCGTTTCGTGCTCTTGCTCCTCACGTCTGCCAGCCTCGGCACGGCTGGGGGTGAGCAAGACCACCACTTATCGGCCAGTCCAGATTTCCCAGGCCACCTCTCAAGCTGCACCATCAAGATAACTCAGCACCAGGTTCTGGCTGCTGAAGTCGCCCTGGGTGATGTAGCTGATCCACGGCTCGCGGCCGAAGACGCTGCTGGCGATGATCTTCAGCGGCCAGCCCCGGCGGCGCAGCTCGGCCACGTACGCCCCCTTCTCCTCCAGATAGGCGATCTTCTCGGCGATGGCGGCGGCCGGGTTATCGACCACGCTGCCGCTGCCGGTGAAGAGCAGCCCGGCCGGCAGCCCCGCCATGATCTTCAGCGAGGCGATGATGCCGTGAATGTCGTAGCCCCGGCGCAGGGCGCGGTCGTGGCCGCCGGTGTAGGCGTCGCCCCCGAAAAGCCAGCCCTGGTCTGGCTCGTAAAGGCACACGTGGTCCGGGCTGTGCCCCGGCGTAGGGATGACCTGGAAGCGGTGGTCCGGCGTCTCGAGCACCGCCGGCAGGGCCTCGGCCGCCGGGCAGGCCGCGGGCCAGCCCCAGAGCACGCGCTGGTAGGGCATCAGGCGGCCGCGCTCGGCCAGGCCTTGCACGACATCCAGCGACGCGACCGGCGAATACACCCGCGCCCCGCGCTCGGCGTGCAGACCGGCGCTGGCGGCCACGTGGTCTTCGTGCAGGTGGGTGTGGGCGATGGCGTGCAGGGGCATCTCGCGCAAAACGGCGCTCAGCTCGGGCGCGGTATGGGCGCAGCCCGAGTCGATGAGCAGGCCGTCCACGTGGGCGCAGGCGGTGTAGTAGCGGCCCTTGCCCAGCAGGGTGCGGGCCAGGCGGAAGACGGTGACCGGGCCTTGGGCGTGGCGATGCAGCATGGCGCTCTCCGGGCGTTCGGGCAAGGGGTGCCGGGATTCCTAAGGCTGCCCTTGGGCATAGCACTGAAGGCGCTTCAAGGGAAGGCGAAAGGCGGGCGAGGGGGTGCTTGCTATCGGTGGCCCCAATGTGGCAATATCAGACGGCTCGCAGGGGCTGTCGGGCAACTCCAAGCCAAGCGTTCAACCGCGTCAGATTGCCCAACACACCTTCGTCCCCGAGTTTTTGACAATGTCCTCTGTGCCTTCTAGCCACCAACTCCCCTGAGATAACCCCCACACTAGGCCCGCGGCAAATGGCCGGCCTTAACAAGTCCCACTCCAAGGAGATTTGCGTGAAATTTAAATATAAGCGGCTGTTGATTTGCGTGTTGCTGATCTGTTCATTCGTCGGCGCGTGCGGCAACGCCAGATATGAAAACATCGACTACTCCCTGAGCAGCCATTGGCTATCCTTGCCGTCCTCGATTGACAAGGGAGTCGATGTTTTTTACCTCTATCCCACCGCCTGGCAAAAGACCAATACCAGCGACCCTGGCATCTGCGACATCGACAATGCTTCCATGCTGCACGGCTCGGGCCTGGCTTTCACCCGGCAAGCCACCACCTTTGAACCCATAGCCAATATCTACGCGCCCTATTACCGCCAGGTCGACCTTTCCCTGCCGGCGGACGTACGCGATGTGTTGGTTAACACGGTGCCCACCTACGACGGCCTTGCCGCCTTTGACTATTATATCAACAATTTCAATAACGGAAGGCCATTTATCCTGGCCGGGCATTCCCAGGGCTCCAACGTGCTGGTCAACCTTCTATCAAGCTATATGAAGGATCACCCCGAGGTGTACCAGCGGATGATAACCGCCTATGTCATCGGCTACACGGTGACCGATGCCTATCTGGCCGACAACCCCCACCTGAAATTCGCCGAAGGCCCCGATGATACGGGCGTGATAGTTTCCTACAACACCGAGGCTCCCGACGTGGTTCCAGGCACTAACCCAGTGGTGTTGCCTGGCGCGCTGGCCATCAACCCCATCACCTGGACCCGCAGCGAAACACTGGCCCCGGCCTCGGCAAACCTGGGCTCCATCCTGTTGAACCCAGACGGGTCGGTGATTTTGGATGCGCAAGGCGATTTCGTTAAATACATGAACTACGCCGACGCGCGGGTTGATACGGCCAAGGGCGTGCTGATTTGCAGCACGGCGGACGAAGACTATTGGGCGCCCGGAAACGCCACCTTTGGCCGGGGCGTCTACCACAGCTTTGACTACCCGTTTTACTACTACAACATCCGCGAAAACGCCGCCAACCGCGTCGCGCATTTCAAGTAGACAAAACCGGGCCGCCGCGCGGTAGTTCCGCGCGGCGGCCCGGTTTTTCCATTCCTGCCTTCTCTTATCCCGCTTTCTTTGCCTGCCTTGCCCCGCCGCGCGGGCTACTCCCCCAGCGCGGCCAGCTCGCCTTCCAGCGCGGCCACGGCCTCCTCGGCGTCCTCCAGGCGCTGGAGCTGCCAGGGCCGGGCCGAGTGAAAGGGCATGGCCTTCCTTGCCTCGTCCAGCTCGCGCCGGGCGGCCTCCAGCCGGTCCAGGAGCTCCGCGCGGTCGGCCTCGTTCACAGTTTCGCGGCCACCTGCTTGCCGTAGCCCTGGGCCATGGGGATGCCGCCCTCCAGGCCGGCGTTCTTCAGCCGCAGGCAGTCGCCGGCCATGTTCATCTTGAGCACGTGCTGCATGGTGTTGAAGATGCGCTCCGGGGCCTCGCCGCTCCAGCCAAAGGAGCCAAAGGACCCGCCGCACTTGCCCTCCAGGCCGGCGCGCTCGGCGATGAACAGGAGCTGCTTCATGGCCTCCATCATTTCGCCGTGATAGGTGGCCGAGCCGAAGACATAGGCGTCGTAGCCAGCCAGGTCCTCGGGCTTCTTGATCTCGCCGGCGGCCTTCATGTCCACTTCGGCGCCGGTGATGCGCATGCCCTCGGCGATGAGGTCGGCGATCTTCTTGGTCTGGCCGCTGCGGGTGGCGTATACGATCAGGGCCTTGCCCATGTGGTCCTCCAGTGATTGGCGGGTGAATCGCTAGCCCTGCGCGATGCGCTGGCCCAGGGCAAAGGCCTCTTTCAGCTCATCGGGCTGATCCTTGATGGCGCCGCGGCCCTCGACCCCACGCAGCATCAGGCCGCCCTCATAGGTCATGTCCAGGGCGTCGTAGAAATACTTGGCCATGAGCTCCACGCCCTGGAAAAGGTTGGAGCCCTTGGTGGCCCCCACCGCGATCAAATAGCCCTTGCCGCTGTCATAGCGCTTGCGGCCTTCCTTGTCCTTGGTCAGCATGCGCTTGGACCAGCAGGCCTGGCAGCGGTCCACCAGGGCCTTGGCCTGGGCCGGCGCGGCATAGAAAAACATGGGCACCGACAAGATGATGGCGTCGGCCGCCTCCATCTGGGGGTAGACCTCCTGCATCTGGTCCTGAATGACGCACTTGCCGGTCTTGTCGCAGCCGCCGCACTCGCGGCAGCCCTCCATGGTCAGCTTGCGGGCGTAGACGGCGCTCACTTCGGCCCCGGCCGCACGGGCGCCCTCCAGGGCCTGGTCCAGCAAAAGGTCGCTGTTGCCGCCCTTGCGCGGGCTGCCGTAGATGCCTAGCACTTTCATAATTTTTCCTCGGCGCACTGGTCCGTACGGCCCGCCGCGCCCCCGCCGCCCCGGTCAGCACCAGGGGTCGGCCGGCGCGCGGGAGCCGGGCCGGGTGGACGGCGTGGGTTAGCCCAGGCGCTGGTCCTGGCCGGTGCCGGCGCAATCAGGGGTGTAGCAGCTCACGTCCACGAAGTCGCATTTTTCCTTGCAACTGGGGCAGGTCTCGGGCGGGGGCGGGCTGGCGGTGAAGGTGTAGCCGCACTTGGTGCACTTCCAGGTATTTTGCAGGTTCTGCATCATGACACCTCGCAGGAAAAGGTTAAGCGCGACCCGGCCGGCCTTACTGGGCCTGGGTGGAGCCCGGACCGGCCAAGGGTTTGAACATCTTCTTGCCCGCGCCGCAGATCGGGCAGCAGTAGTCCTCGGGCACCTCGGTCCAGCAGGTGCCGGCCGCCACCTTGCGCTTCTTGCAGCCCTTGTCAGGGTTGTAGATGTAGCCGCAGTTGCTGGTCTGGCACTGGCACATCTCTTCAGGATTGGCCATGCTTGTCCTCCCGGCCCGGTGGGCCACGGTTTATTAAAGTATGTCACACGCCGAATGGCGGACTAAACAAAAACTTGATAGTAACCATTATCGGCGGTTTTCAGCGACCTGACAAGCCCCCAGACGCTTTCCCGCCGGCCGCTCACATCGGCCATACCACTGCTTAATTGTTTTCAGCATTGCCTTTCGCGTTGACAGCCTTAATGGCTCCCCGTAAGATAAGTTAGTTAATACCGTGTATCATATTGGTGATCACCATCCAGACCAATGGAGGAAAGCTATGCGGGGAAAGAGGGTTAGCTCAACCGGCGCCGGGTGGGCGGGCCTGGCCTTGGGCCTGGTCCTGACCCTGGCCGCGGCCGGGCCGGCCCTGGCCGCCGGCGACGGGCTTGTCTCGGCCAACTGCGCCAAATGCCACGATGAATTCAAGAAGACCCCCAACACGATCGCTGGCGAATTCCAGAGCCTGTCCAACCAGGCCAAATCCATTCAGGTGGATGTGGGCGCGACAAACGAGATCGTAAAGTTCACGGAGGCAACCAAGGTCGAGAACGTGCCCAGCCTCAAGGACCTCAAGAAGCCGATCCCGGTGATGGTGACCTTCGAGCAGCAGGGCGCCGACCGGGTGGCCACCCTGGTCAAGGCCAAGCCGGTGATCAAGGTACCCGAGGCCCAGCAGCTCAACGTCAAGCAAATGGAGGAGCTGCTGCAGAAGTCCCCGGCCGAGGGCAAGTACGCCCTGATCGATTCGCGGCCGCCGGCCCACTATCAGGAGGGTCACCTGCCCGGCGCGATCAACATGCCCTTTGGCAACATGCCCAACCTGATGAACAAGCTGCCCCAGGACAAGTCCACCCTGCTGGTCTTCTATTGCGGGGGCTTCAGATGAGTGCTCTCGCCCATGGCCGCCAGGTTGGCGGAAAAGAACGGCTACACCAACGTCAAGGTCTTCCACGCCGGCGTGCCCGCCTGGTCCCAGGCCGGCCTGCCCCTGATCAGCACCGCCCAGTTCGTTAATGACCGCCTGGGCTACATCGTGGTCCTGGACACCCGAGGCGAGGCTGCCGCCAAGCAGGGCCACATCCAGGGCGCGGTGGCCATCCCCCTGGATCGCATCGTGAAGGAGAAGGACCAGTTCCCGGTGGACCGCAAGGCCTACCTGGTGCTCTACTCCGACAACACCGACATGGCCAAGTTGGCTCCGGTGGTCAAGGAGATCAGCTCCTGGGGCTACCAGCGGGTCTTCATCCTGGACGGCGGCTACCAGGCCTGGCTCAAGACCAACGGCCCCACCCAGAAGGACATGGTCCGCACCAAGATCTTCTATCTGCCCCGGCCCCACCCCGGCGAGATCACCGGCGACGAGTTCATGAATATCGTGAACAATCATCCCAAGGACAAGCAGGTCCTGGACGTGCGCACCCTGGCGGAGACCTCGGCCGGCATGCTGCCCGGCGCGGTCAACATCCCGGTGGACTCCCTGTCCTCGCGGCTTAACGAGCTGCCCAAGGATAAGGAGATCATCGTGCACTGCCGCACCGGCCTGCGCGCGGAGATGGGTTACAACATCCTGCGTAACGCCAAGTTCAACGCGCGCTTCCTGAACGACAAGGTGGAGATCCTGGAGAACCGCGTCTTCTGCTGCTTCAAGTAGCGAGGTATTTTAGTTATATTTACAGCTAGTTACAGGCAGAATAACCGTTACTGTCAACTTGTTGTAAATCGAAAGCCCAAGCAAAGGCCCGGCCGTCGCGAAGATGGCCGGGCCTTTGCAACGATAGCGACGTGGTACTCAATCGGGCCTCATCATCACCCCATCCAACCGGGCAAAGACATGCGCCCGCCAATGTTTGCTTGCCCATGACCCCATCCTCTCAAAGGTTGGAGTCTCCGGCAATCCCGGGGCGGTTCACTACAGCGCCCGCAGCCACTCCGGCTTCAGCCCCACCTTGCCGTCCAGGGCCGCGTCGATAAGCGCCAGGGTGCGCGCCTGGTCCTGGGGCAGCCGGGCCTTGATGGGCAGGTAGTTGCTGGCGTGGTTGGCGTAGAACAAACCGCCGCTCAAGTGGGTGTGGGCGATCATTTCGCGCAGCTCGCGCAGCATGGCCAGCTTGTCGGGCAGCTCGAACCGGCCGGCCAGGGCTTGGTCACCCAGGGGCGTGCCGGGGATGAGCATCAGGGTCAGGGCGCCCACGAAGTCCGGGTCCATGGCGGTCAAGAGTTCGCCGGTGGCCCGGGCGTGCTCCAGGCTGCGGGCCGCGCCGCCGATGCCCAGGAGCACCGTGACCGAGACCTTGATCCCGGCCGCCTTGAGGCGCTGGCCCTGCTTGATGAGCTTCTCGGGCTTGGAGCCCTTGCTGATGTCGTTCAAGACGTCCGGGTGGCCGCTCTCCACGCCGTAGTAGGCGATGCCCAGGCCCATCTCGTGCAAGCGCTTCAGGTCGGCGTCGCTTTTGAGCGCCACGCTCTTGGCGTTGGCATAGGCCCCCACCCGGCTCACCCAGGGCAGGCGCTTTTTAATCTCGCCCAGCAGCCACTCCCAGCGCCGCATGGGCATGACCAGGGCGTCGCCGTCCATGATGAAGACCCGGTCCTGGCGGCGGCAGTATTTCTCGGCAAAGCGCAGGTCATTTTGCAGGATGGCCTGGTCCTTGATGGCGAAGCGCTTGTCGCGGTAGGTGCCGCAGAAGCTGCACTTGTTGTGCGAGCAGCCCAGGGTGGCCTGGATCAGGATGCTGTCGGCCTCGCTGGGCGGCCGGATCAGGTTGCCCACGTAGTGGAAGCCGGTCGGTTCGGCGGAGCATTCCATGGCGTTTCCTCCCCAGGCCAGAAGCTTAGGGCAAGCCGGGGCTGATGGCAAGCCGGGCCTGGCCG
>JAZDHW010000202.1:0-3244 GCA_043805555.1 Pseudomonadota bacterium | reverse complement strand
GCGGGCGAGGTCGCGCTGGCCGGCCCGGCGGCGGGCGGCCAGCCCGGCCATCTCGGCCTGGCGCCGGGCCAGGGCCTCGGCCTGCTGGTGCAGGCGGTCCTCGGCCGCCCGGTGGGCGGCGCGGGCCTGGTCCAGGGCGTGGCGGCAGCGGGCGGTCAGGGCGGATTCGCGGCGCTGGCGCAGGAGGCCATCCTGGGCCAGGGCCAGGCGCAGGCGCAGCTTGCCGGTCAGCACGTCCAGGCGGGCCTGGGTCTGGGCGATTAGGGCCTGGCTGACCTCGCGGCCCTGGGCGTCGCGGAAGCGGTTGAGCCCCTGGGGGCTGACCCCGTCCAGCCAGCGGCGGTAGCGCTGGCCCTGCTCGCGCAGGGCCCGGGCCTGGGCCGAGGCTTCCTTCAGCTCGGCCTCCACCGCGGCCAGGCGCGCCTGGGCCTCGGCCAGCTCCTTGCGGGCCTGGTCCTCGGCCTGGCCCAGGCTGCGCGATTCGGCCAGGATGCGCTGCTCGGCCTTGGCGATCAGGGCGCGGCGGCGGGATTCCTCGGCCTCGACCTCGGCCAGCTCGGCCTGGCGGGCGGCCACCAGGGCGGCCAGGGCCTCGGCGCTCAGGCGCGGGGCGGCGGGGTCGCTGGTCTCGGCCAGTTGCAGCCAGGCGTGGTCCTGGGGATGGAACGCCAGCGTGGCCGCCAGCTTCTCGACCTGGGCGGTGACTTGGGCTAAGCTGGAAGGAGGCTCGGACATGCCCGCGATCCTCGCGCCCTGGTGGAAATGCCGCCCCGGTCTGCTCCCCGCGCTGGGGCCAGACATCCGGTGCTGCGGGTTCCGGCCCGCCTCAATTCGGCGGCCGGAGGAAAAGGTATGAAAATCATGTCAGTAATCGGCAGGAATGTCAAGATACTTAAAGGAGTTGCGCTCCTCGGCCTCATTTTGGGCCTGGCCGGGGTCGCGCCGGCCGCCGATCCCTACGTGGTGGCCCCGGTCGATAAAGCCGATCAGATGCGCCTGCTGCCGGCCAGCGCCTGGCCGCCGCCGGAGGCCGAGCAGGGCGGCCTGCTGCTCAAGCTGTCCTATCTGCGCGGTTTGATGGACGCCTTGCAGTACGCCCAGGTCTCGCCCAAGGCCACCGCCGAGGCCCTGAACCAGCTCAAGGGCATGGACCTGAACGCCCTGGCCGCGGCGGTGGATCGCTATTACCTGGCCGACCCCCGCCGCCGCGACCTGCCCCCGGCCGCGGTGATCCTGCGCATCCTGCCCCAGCAGCAGGGCCAGGTGGAGCCCACGCCGCTGAACCGTTGAGGCCGGGCCGGCTGCCGGAAAACGGCAATTAGAGCAATAGCTGTCATTGCGAGCGCAGCGAAGCAATCTTCCGTTGTCCTCTTTAGCGTAAAGAGGACAAGGGAGGATTGCCGCGTCGCAACCCTGCCGGGTTGCTCCTCGCAATGACACCCAGGGCATGATGGCGGCGCGCGCCTGCGTCTCTGTCCACCAAGGCCCCTACGGGAGCGGACGAGGCTGGTTCAGGAGTCGGCGACAACCGACCCGTATATGGCTGTCGCGGCACGCGATCCCCGCCCGTCTTGATATTCACCAAGGCCCCTACGGGAGCGGACGAGGCTGGTTCAGGAGCCGGCGACAACCGACCCGTATATGGCTGTCGCGGCACGCGACCGCGACCGCCGCGTGGGCCGGCCGGGCAGCCGCCGGGCTCGCTTGACCGTAAGCATTGGATATAGTAGGTTCACCTGACGCCGGGCCGGGCCGCCCCTGGCCCGCATGCCAGCTTGCGATCAACCTGCACGCCTGAACGCGAACTGGATTGAGCCGCCTCGCGCGCGCGGCCCCGGCCGGGAGGTTGGACCTTGGCAGGCCAGGAACCGAGATCGGCCACGAGGCTCTGGTGGCGGCTGGGCCTGGGCCTGGGCCTGCTGCTGGTCCTGTTTTTCTACCTGGTGGACCCCCGCCAGGTCTGGACCCACCTGCGCAACGCCAATCCCCTGCTCTTGATTCTGCTCATGCTCTGGCTCTCGGCCGACCGCCTGCTGATGAGCTACAAGTGGACGATTCTCCTGCACTGCCGGGGCATGGCCATGGGCCAGGCCGAGGCCCTGCGCGCCTACTACCTGGGCACCTTCGCCGGCTGCTTCCTGCCCAGCACCCTGGGGGCCGACGCCCTGCGCATCAGCGCGGTCAGCCGGCATGAGCGGCCGTCGCAGGAGGTGGCCGCCAGCGTGTTCATGGAGCGCATGCTGGGCATGATGGCCACCGCCCTGGCCGGGCTGGTGGGCCTGGTGCTCCTGGGCCAGGTGGCCGTTGCCGCCCCGCCCGGCCGCATGGCCGCCACCATGACCATCACCCTGGGCCTGGCCGGGGCCACGCTCATCGCCCTGGCGCTGTCACTCAGCGGCCTGGCCGGCCGCCTGCTGGAGCGCGTGGAGCGCAAGCTGGCCGGCCGGGGCAAGCTGGGCGGCTGGCTGGGCAAATTCCTGATCGCCTACCACCAGTACCGCCGCCATCCCGGCGCGCTGGCCTGGTTTTTGGTGCTGAGCTTCCTGGAGCAGGGCAGTCCGGTGGTGGCCAACTGGATCGCGGCCCAGGCCCTGCACCTGGACGTCTCGCCCCTGGCCCTGGCCGCGGCCACGCCGGTGGCCATGGCCCTGGCCCGGGTACCCATCTGGTTCAGCAGCTTCGGGGTGGTGGAGGGGCTCTTCGTCTTCTTCTTCGGCCTGGTGGGCATCGGCGCCACCGAGGCCTTCCTCCTGGGGCTGACCACCAACGTCATGGCCATGCTCACCGCCCTGCCGGGCCTGTTCTTCTACCTGCACGGCGGCCTGCGCGGCAAGAACGCCGGCCACGAGGCCCGGCCGTGAGCGAAACCCGCCCCCTGGACAGGCAGCGCGCCTGGCCGCTGGCCCTGGGCCTGGCCGTCGCCATCCTGGGTTTGGCCGTGGCCCAGACCCTGCCCCTGGCCCGCGACCTCACCGACTGCATCCCCTACACCCACCAGCCCTCGCCGGGCCACGCGCGCTTTCCGCTCATCCCCGGCGACCACCTCCAGTTCCTCTATTGGTTCTGGCTGCTGGCCGACAACGTCTTCGGCCCCTCGGCCTTCTTCAGCAACCCCTACGAATTCAGCACCTTCATCACCCCCCAGGGCCTGCCGGGCTATCCCAACTTCCCCTTCAGCGCGACCTACCTGGCCTTCTGGCCCCTGGGCATGGTCACCGCCTACAACGCCTTGATCTTCCTGTCC
>JAZDHW010000201.1:0-3302 GCA_043805555.1 Pseudomonadota bacterium | reverse complement strand
CGCCCTGCGCGCGGCCCGGGCCCTGGCCGCCTGGCGCGGTCTGGGCCTGGCCACGCCCGCGCTGGTCCGGGAAGTCGCGCCCCTGGCCCTGGTCCACCGCGCCGGCAGCGCCCCGGCCGCCGCGCCCGAGCTGCACCTGCGCTTCAAGACCGGCCACCAGCCCCCGGCCGAGCCCGACTCCCAGGCCGAGCCCCAGGCGGTGCGGGTGGACCGGATCGAGCAAGAACCCGGCTCCGGCGACCAGGCCGGCGGTGAGCGCACCCTGCTCATCCTGACGCCCGGCGCGGTCAAGCCGGTGGCCACCCGCCTGCCGGCCCGCGAGGGCGCCAGCCGCAAACAGGCCGGCCGCCGCGCCGTGCGCCAGACGCCCGACAACCGCGGCCGCTATCTGCGGGCCGAGGCCCGCCGCCTGGGCCGGGCCATCGCCTTTGACGCCACCCTGCGCGCCGCCGCGCCCCACCAGCTCGCCCGCCGCACGCCCGGCGGCCCGGCCCTGGTGGTGCTGCGGCCCGATTTGCGCGAGAAGGTCCGCGCGGCCAAGCGCGGCCGGCTGCTCATCTTCTGCGTGGACGCCAGCGGGTCCATGAACGCCGCCGCCCGCATGCGCGAGACCAAGGCCGCGGTGCTGGGGCTCCTGACCGAGGCCTACCAGAAGCGCGACCGGGTGGGCGTCATCAGCTTCGGCGGCCTGGCCGCCCGCGAGATCCTGCCCCCCACCGCCAGCGTGGAGGTGGCCCGGCGCATGCTTACCGACCTGCCCACCGGCGGCAAGACCCCGCTGGCCGCCGGCATGCTCCTGGTGGGCCGCGCCCTGTTGCGCGAGTTGGCCCAGGACCCCAAGCTCACCCCCCTGGTGGTCATCCTCACCGACGGCCGGCCCAACGTGCCCCTGCGGGTCAGCCTGGGCGAAGCCGAGCTGTCGGCCATCGCCGGCAACAAGGGCGGCGGCTGGGGCGATGGTTGGGGCGACGGCGGCTATGCCGACCGCGAGGCGCTCAACCTGGCCCGCCGCCTGGCCCTGGACCCCCGGCCCCATTTCGTGGTGGTGGACACCGACGTGGGCCACCACCACGAGATCAACCTCTGCCGGCCCCTGGCCGACTACCTGCACGCGCCCTGCGTGCCGCTACGCACCGTCACCGCCGGCCAGGTCTTGAACCTGGTCCGCCAGAACTGGAACTGACGCCATGACCGACGCCGCGCCCTTAAACCGCTATATCGACCTGGCCCGGGAGCTGGGCATGACCAACGCCGTGCTCATCACCCCGCAGCAGATGCTCTTCGACCGCCGCGCGGTGCTGAAATGCCTGTGGGGCTGCGACGACATGTACGCGCCCAGCGTGAAGTGCAGCCAGCGTGGCACGACCTTCGAGGAGCGGGTGGCCATGGCCATGAGGTATCAGAACGTGCTGCTGGTCCACGCCCACGACGCCCGCCAGCTCAGCCAGGCCGTGCTGGAGATCGAGCGCCAGGCCTTCCTGGACGGCAACGCTTTCGCCTTCGCCCTGCGCTGCTGCAACCTCTGCCCGGTCTGCAACGTGCTGAAAGGCGGCCCCTGCCCCACGCCCGAGAAGATCAGGCCCTGCGACCAGGGCTTCGGCATCGACGTCTACGGCACCGTGGCCAGCCTGGGCCTGCCCATCGCGCCCCTGCGGGCCAAGGACGACCTGCAAAACCGCTACGGCTTTGTTCTGCTAAACTGACGCGCCGAGGCAACACGCCCCGGACTCTCATGAAAGGTCAGCCCCGGTGAGCCAGCCAACCGCCAACGCCAAACCGCCGCTCTACCCCTTCGCCGCCCTGGTGGGCCAGGACCAGATGAAGCTGGCGCTGATCATCAACGTGGTCAACCCCCGCGTGGGCGGGGTGCTGATCCGGGGCGAAAAGGGCACCGCCAAGTCCACCGCCGTGCGCGCCCTGGCCGAGCTCTTGCCCTCACAGACCGTGGTGGCCGACTGCGCTTACGCCTGCGACCCGGCCGACCCGGCCGGCCTGTGCGCCGCCTGCGCCGAGCGCCTGGCCGCCGGCGAGAGCCTGCCGCAGGAAAAGCGCCGGGTGCGGGTGGTGGAGCTGCCGGTGGGGGCCACCGAGGATCGGCTCTTGGGCACCCTGGACCTGGAGAGCGCCCTGACCCAGGGCCAGGCCCGCTTCCTGCCCGGCATCCTGGCCGCGGCCAACCGCCAGGTGCTCTACGTGGACGAGGTGAACCTTTTGGACGACCACCTGGTGGACGCGCTGCTGGACGCCGCCGCCATGGGCGTGAACACCGTGGAGCGGGAATCCATCAGCCTCTGCCACCCGGCCCGCTTCACCCTGGTGGGCACCATGAACCCCGAGGAGGGCGAGTTGCGCCCCCAGCTCACCGACCGCTTCGGGCTCTGCGTGCAGGTGGCCGGCCTGAACGAGCCGGCCAAGCGCCAGGAGGTCATCCTGCGCCGCCTGGACTTCGAGCGCGATCCCGTGCGCTTCGCCAAGAAATTCGCGGCCCAGGGCCGGGCGCTCACCAAGGCCATCGCCAGCGCCCGCCGGCTGCTGCCCAGGGTGCAGGCCGGTCAGGAAGTGCTGGAGCGGGTGGTCAAGGTGGTCCTGGGCCTGGGCGTGGACGGCCACCGCGGCGACCTGACGCTCTTGAAGACCGCCATCACCCTGGCCGCCTTGGAAGGCCGCAAGTCCGCCACCGCCGCTGACGTGGACGCCGCCGCGCTCTTGGCCCTGCCCCATCGCCTGCGCCGGCGGCCCCTGGCCGAGATGGAGTTCGACATCGCCGAGCGGGTCAAGCGCATCGCGTAAGGGCTCAGCCTAGATCAAATAGCTGACGTTTTGGCCTTTTCCGGGTGGCCCGGACAACTCGTTGTCCGGGTCGCGCAGCGACAAGAAGCGCGGCGAAGAACTACATGAATGGGTCATTGCGAGAAGCCGTCAGGCGACGAAGCAATCGCGCCGAGCCGACTGCACCTAATCTTCATTCTTGTCATTGCGAGGAGCCCGCAGGGCGACGTGGCAATCTCTCCTGTCTTTTCCGGGTGGCCCGGACAACTTGTTGTCCGGGTCGCGCAGCGACAAGAGGTTGCAGCGCAAGGCATGCATATCGTCCACGGATTAGTCAGCCGTCACCGATTGTTTTCTCTAGCGTTTTGACCTAATCAGGGGGATATACGGAGTAAGGGGCGAGGTGGCACATTGTCGGATATGAGACCGGATAAAGAGCAAGACACTTCGCTACTGCCAAGCATCTAGCCGATAACTAGCGTAAATTATTACTAATTATACTGAAATATAACTTCAGTCTTCATTTCTTTTTG
>JAZDHW010000200.1:0-7351 GCA_043805555.1 Pseudomonadota bacterium | reverse complement strand
GGGCCCAAAAACAACACCGCGGGGTGGTCAACACCCCCCCCCCACCAAAACCCACCCCCCCCCGGGTGTTTTTTTGGGGGGGGGGGGTTTTCCCCCCCGCCCGCTGTCTTTGCTCCTACTACGGGAGCAGCCAAGTCTGGTTCGGGGCCTGACGTCACCCAACCCGTATATGGGAGTCGCGGCACGCGACCCCTCCCCCGGCGGCCGGGGGAGGGTTGGTTGCGTTAGGCGGCGACCTTCTCCACCTTCACCGCGCAGGCCTTGTACTCGGCCGTCTGGCTGATGGGGTCGAAGACCGGGTTGGTCAGCCAGTTGGCGTTGCCCTCGCGGAAGTGGAAGGCCATCCACACCATGCCCTTGGGCACCTGGCGGGTGACCTTGGCCCGCACCACCACCTGGCCGCGGCGGCTGCTCACGCGCACCATCTCGCCGTTGGCCACGCCCAGGGCGGCGGCGTCGGCCAGGCTGATGTCGGCCGTCTCCTCGCCCAAGAGGTCGTTCAGACCGCCGCTGCGGCCGGTCTGGGTGCGGGTGTGGTAGTGGTAGAGCCTCCGGCCGGTGGAGAGCACCAACGGGTACTCGGCGTCGGGCACCTCGGCCGGCGGGGTCCAGTCGATGGCGGTGAAGTTGCCCAGGCCGCAGGTGAAGCAGCCTTCCTTGTGCAGGAAGTAGGTGCCGGGGTGGTCCAGGTCCGGGCAGGGCCACTGCAGGCCGTCGTTCTCGATGCGGCGGAACTTGATGCCCTTCAACGCCGGGGCCAGCTCGCTTACCTCGTTGTCCCAGATCTCCTGGCCGCTGGCGCTGGCCCATTCCTGGCCCATGCGCCTGGCCACCTCGCGGAACACCCACCAGTTGGGCTTGGCCTGGCCCGGCGGGTCCACGGCCTTGCGCACCCGGCTCACCCGGCGCTCGCTGTTGGTGAAGGTGCCGTCGTCCTCGCTCCAGGCCGCGGCAGGGAAGATCACGTCGGCGAAGCGGGTGGTCTCGGTGGGGAAGATGTCGTTGCAGACCAGGAACTCCACCGACTCCAGGCAGTGCTCCATGTGGCGGATGTCCGGCTCGGTGTTGGCCAGGTTCTCGCCGAAGATCCACATGGCCTTGACCGTGCCGGCCAGGACGCCGTCGAACATCTGGGGCATCATCAGGCCGTTCTTGTCGTCCAGGTGCTCCACGCCCCAGGCCTTGGCGAACTTCTCGCGGGCGGCCGGGTCGACGACCTTCTGGTAGCCGGGGTAGACGTTGGGCAGCGCGCCCATGTCGCAGGCGCCCTGCACGTTGTTCTGGCCGCGCAGCGGATTTACGCCGCCGCACTCGAAACCCACGTTGCCCAGGAGCATCTGCAGGTTGGCGCAGGAGAGCACGTTGTTCACGCCGCAGGTGTGCTCGGTGATGCCCAGGGTATAGATGAGCATGGCCGGCTTGACCGCGGCCAGGCGGCGGGCGGTCTCAATGAGCAGTTCCGGGCTGATGCCGGCGATCTCGGCCGCCCGCTCGGGCGGATACTCGGCCGCCTTGGCCTTGAGGGCCTCAAAGCCGCTGGTGCAGTTTTTGATGTACTCCTGGTCGTGCAGGCCCTCGCTGATGATGACGTTCATCAGGCCGTTGATGAAGGCCACGTCCGAACCCACCTTGATGGGCACGTGCAGGGCCGCGTGCTCGGCGATGCCGCTGAAGCGCGGGTCCACCACGATCAGCTCGGAGCCCTTGGCCACCGCGCGCTTGATGTAGGCCCCGGCCACCGGGTGGGCCTCGGTGGTGTTGGAGCCGATGACGAAGATGAGCTTAGCCTTCTCGAAGTCCGCGAAGGAGTTGGTCATCGCGCCCGAACCGAAAGCCATGGCCAGACCGGCCACAGTGGGAGCGTGTCAGGTTCGTGCGCAGTGGTCTATGTTGTTGGTGCCGATCACCCCCCGGAAGAGCTTCTGGAGGTTGTAGGAGTCCTCGTTGATGGACCGGGCGCAGGACACGCCGGCGATGGCGTCGGGCCCGTGGTCGCGCTTGATGGCCATGAACTTGTCGGCCACCAGGTCCAGGGCCTCGTCCCAGGAGGCTTCCCGGAACTCGCCGTTCTCCTTGATCAGCGGCGTGGTCAGGCGCTCGGGGGAGTGGATGAAGTCGTAGCCGAAGCGGCCCTTGACGCAGAGCATGCCCCGGTTGGGCAGGCCCTCCTCCACCGCGGTGACCTTGACGATCTGATTGTCCTTGACGTGCAGCCAGAGCTGGCAGCCCACCCCGCAGTAGGGGCAGGTGGTGCGCACCTTGGTGGTCTCCCAGGTGCGGCCCTTGCCCACGGCCTTTTTCTCGGTGAGCGCGCCCACCGGGCAGACCTGCACGCACTGGCCGCAGAACACGCAGTCGCTCTCGTTGTAGGGCCGGTCGCCGGTGGTGACGATCTTGCTCTCAGCCCCGCGATAGCCGTAGCCGATGGCCCGGTTGACTTGCAGCTCGTTGCAGGCCTGCACGCAGCGGCCGCAGAGGATGCAGCGGCTGAAATCGCGCACGATCAGCGGGTTGCTGTCTTCGATGGGATATTGCTGGGTCTGGCCCTTGAAACGGATCTCGGTGATGCCGTACTCGTATGCCAGTGCCTGGAGCTTGCAGTCGCCGTTCTTCTCGCAGGTCAGGCAATTGTGGTTGCCGCTGGCCAAGAGCAGCTCGATGTTGAGCCGCCGGCTCCTGCGGACCTCCTCGCTGTTGGTCTGTATCTCCATGTTGGGCGCGGCCGGCATGGCGCAAGAGGCCATCAGGGTGCGCGCGCCCTTCACCTCCACCAGGCAGATCCGGCAGGCGCCGGTGGGGGTGCAGTCCTTGAGATAACACAGGGTTGGGATATTCACCCCGTTGGCCTGGGCGACCTGCAAGATGGTCTGCCCCGGCGTGAATTCCACTTGCCGCCCGTTGAGGGTGAGCGTGGGATTGGCCATGGCTTGCTCCACCGCTAGGCGGTCGCGCCTTGGGCGCGCCGCGAGATAAGGATGACAGAATAGTGCCATTCACGGCATACGGCACACGGCCACCAAAGTCAAGCCTTTCGCGCAGGTAGTGGGACTTTGGGCGGCTAAAAAGACCCCCGCGGCGCCCGCCTCGCCAATCGATCGGCTAGGCTTTCGCCTGCGAATTTAGGCGCCCGCACCGCCCGCCGCGCCCCGCTCTGGCGCCGGGGCCGGGCCTAAGCCTACAATATTCCCAGAAGGCGTCCCGCCCCGGCCCCGGCCGGGGCCTGCACCACGGCCACGAACCGGCCCTGGGGCCGGCAGGGAGGATATCACATGCGGCGCGCGGCAGCGGTTATTGGCGCTTTGGCGCTGGCGCTGGGCTGGCTCGGCCTGGCGGCCGCGCCGGTAAGGGCCTGGCAGGCCCGCGAACTGGGCCGGGTGACCGGCTTGGGCCATGCCGAGTCGGTGGCCTGGGACCCGGACGGCCAGCGGGCCTTCACCGGCCGTTTCGGCCCCAACCGCAACTCCGGCCAGAAGGACGGCCTGGGCTTCATCAGCCAGTTGGACGGCCGGGGCCGGGTGGTTGTGGAGCGCCTCCTGCCCCAGAGCGGCGCCCTGAACAAGCCCAAGGGCCTGTGGGTGGCCGCCGGGCATCTCTGGGCCCCGGATATTGACACGGTCTGGGTCTTCAGCCTGGCCACAGGTCAGGGCCGCAGCCTGGCCATCCCCGGCGCGCTCTTCCTCAACGACATCGCGGTGAGCGGCGACAAGCTCTACGTGACCGACACCGCCGCCCACCGCATCTACCAGGTGCAGCCGGCCGACTTCCTGGCCGCCGAGCCCCAGGTGCAGGTGATCCTGGAGCAGCCCGGCCTGTCGCCCAACGGCGTCTGGGCCGAGGCCAACGGCGGCCTGCTCATCACCAGTTCGCCCCGGGACGGCAGCCTGGGCAGCCTGCACCGCCTGGCCCCCGGCGCGCGGCAGACCCAGGCCATCACTGAGCCCCTGGGCCGCCTGGACGGCCTGGCCGTCATCAGCGACGGGACCATCCTCTACAGCGACTGGGTGACCGGCTCCATCTACGCGCTCACACCCGGCGGCCAGACCCAGAAGCTGGCCGATGGCTTCACCGGCCCGGCCGACTTCTGCCTCATCCCCAGGGGCGCGGGCCACCGCCTGCTGGCCCCGGACCTGGTCAAGGGCGAGATCAGGGCCTTTGACCTGACGCCATGAGCCCCTGGGGGTGTCCGGCGGCCGGGTTTGCGCTATGCTAGGAGACATGGCCCACCCCGGCAAAACCCTGCGCGAGATCCTGGCCGAGCTGGACGACCTGCGGGCCCGGGCCGACGCGTCCTTCGCCCGGGTGGCGGCCGAGCACCCCCAGGCCCTGAACTGCCGCCTGGGCTGCGACGACTGCTGCCACGCCCTGTTTGACCTCTCGCCGGTGGAGTCCCTGGCCCTGGCCCTGGCCTTTGCCGAGCTGCCCCGGGCCAGCCGCCGCGAGGTGCAGCGCCGGGGCGAGAAGGCCGCGGCAGCCTTTGACAAGGCCATGGCCGCGGCCTTCAGCCTGCAGGGCGAGGCGCGCCTGGCCGCCCTCAGCGCGGCGCGGGTGCCCTGCCCGCTGCTGGAAAACGGCCGCTGCCAGCTCTACGCCAGCCGGCCCCTCACCTGCCGGCTCTACGGCATCCCCATCAACATCGAGGGCCAGGCCCGCATCTGCCACCGCTCCCATTTCGAGCCCGGCCGCACCTATCCCACCGTGGACATGCTGCGGGTGCAGATGGAGCTGGAGCGCTTAAGCGGCCTGACCGCCCATTACCTGCCCACCCTGGCCAACGCCCGCCGCGACATGGCCCGCTCCCTGGACCTGGCCCAGAGCCACGGCCCCCTGCTGCGCTCGCTCTTGGACAAGCCCCCGGCCTGAACCCCGGCCCCGGCCGCGTCCATTTTGCATGGCTTGTAGCCATGGCTACGGCGCGCGCGTTGCGGCCGGGGCTATACTTGGGCCATGCACCCGTGAAAGGAGCCTGCCGTGGCCCGCCTGGAAACCCTGCCCGAGGCCTTCCGCGAACACCTGGCCAACCTGCCCTGCCCCAGCTTCGGCGACGCGCCCTGGGTGGGCGGCCCGCCGCTGAACCGGCGCCGGGTGGCGCTCATCTCCACCGCCGGGCTGCACCGCCGCGGCGACCGTCCCTTTGCAGCCTGGAGCGGCGAATACCGGGTCATCCCCGGCGACTTGGCCGCGGCCGACCTGGTCATGAGCCACATCTCCTCCAACTTCGACCGCAGCGGGTTCCAGCAGGACTGGAACCTGATGTTCCCCCTGGACCGCCTGCGCGAGCTGACCGCCCAGGGCGTCATCGGCTCGCTGGCCGCCTATCACTACTCCTTCATGGGGGCCAGCGACCCGGCGGTGATGGAGCCCTTCGTGCCCGAGCTGGTGGATTTGCTTAAAAGGGACCGGGTGGACGCGGTGCTTTTGGTGCCGGTGTGACCCAACTGCACCCGCGCCGTGGGCGCGCTGGGCCACTACCTGGAGGCCGCCGGCCTGGCCACCACCAGCATCAGCCTGATCCGGCTGCACACCGAGAAGATACGGCCGCCCCGGGCGCTGTGGGTGTCCTATGAGCTGGGCCGCCCCCTGGGCCGGCCCAACGACCCGGACCTGCAACGCCGCATCCTCACCGCCGCCCTGGCGCTGCTGGAGGCCCCGTCCGGCCCGGTGCTGGCCGACTGGCCCGAGCCGGACGACCAGCCCGGCGCGGAGATGGCCGCCGCCTGCCCGGTGAGCTTCCCGCCGCCGGCCGACGCCGGCCCGGCCCAGGCCCTGGCCATGGAGATGAGCCGGCTGGCCACCTGGTACGAGCTGGCCAAAGAGCGCCACGGCCGCACCACCGTGGGCGGCAGCGGGTTCAGCCTGGACCAGGCCGTGGCGGTGATCGAGGGCTGCCTGGAAGGCCGGGCCATGAGCCCCCGGCCCGAGATGCCCCCGGCCGTGGCGCTCAAGCAGGCCAGCGAGGAGCTGAAGGCCTTTTACTACGAGGCCGCCCTGGCCCAGCCCGGCGGGGAGCGCCTGGGCAGCCAGGCCCTGGGCGACTGGTTCTGGGGGGCCACCGCCGCCGGCCGCGCGCTGCTGCTGTTGCGCCGGCGGCTTTGGGACGATCCCGACCCGGCCGTGCAGGAGACCGCCCGGCGGCTGTTGGTGCCGGCCGCCCAGGCCCGCCGCCAGCCGGACTAGAACCGCCAACCCATGCCCGCGCCTGATTAATCCGCCCCCGGCCTTGCCATGCGCGGGGCCGGGGGTATGCTATGGGCCGGTAACCATCCGGCCCCTGGGGGCCTTGCGCCGCCGGACCCGCACCCGGCGGCTTTTGCTGGAGATTGGCGCCATGGAACTCAGTCTCGTCTACTGGCTGCTCTACGGCATCACCGGCCTGCTCACCGGCGTGCTGGCCGGGCTGATGGGCGTGGGCGGCGGCCTGGTCATCGTCCCGGCCTTGTCCCTGATCTTCGACGCCCAGGGCTTCCCCCACCACCACCTGGCCCACGCCGCGCTGGGCACCAGCCTGGCCACCATCGTCTTCACCTCGGTGAGCAGCTTCCGGGCCCACCACAAGCGCGGCGCGGTTAACTGGCGCATCGTGGGCCACATCACCCTCGGCATCCTGGTGGGCACCTTCTTCGGCACCTGGGTGGCGGCCCAGCTCTCCACCAACTTCCTGAAGATCTTCTTCGCCATCTTCCTCTACTTCGTGGCCGTGCAGATGTTCCTGGACATCAAGCCCAAGGGCAGCCGCGACCTGCCCGGCTTCCTGGGCACCAACCTGGTGGGCCTGTTCATCGGCGTCGTCTCGGCCCTGGTGGGCATCGGCGGCGGCACCATGAGCGTGCCCTTCATGATCTGGTGCAACGTGCACGCCAGGAACGCCATCGGCACCTCGGCCGCCATCGGCTTCCCCATCGCCATCGCCGGCGCGGCGGGCTACGTGGTCAACGGCCTGGGCGCCAGCGACCTGCCGGCCCACTGCCTGGGCTTCGTATACCTGCCGGCCCTGGTGGGCATCGCGCTGTTGTCCATCCTCACCGCGCCGCTGGGGGCCAAGCTGGCCCACACCCTGCCGGTGCCGGTGCTCAAGAAGGGCTTCGCCCTGCTGCTGGTGCTCATGGCCACCCGCATGCTCTGGAAGGCGGCCTTCTAGGGCCGGCGTGGGGTTCGCGTGCTGCGACGGCCGAGTCTGGTCGGGTGTCGCCAACCCGTGAACCAACCCTCCCCGCTCCCGTAGCTTAATTCTTGGTTCTTGAGGTAGGGGCTGGGTTTATCCCCGCCCGTCTTGTTTTCCCGTATAAATACACGGGCGGGGATAAACCCCGCACCTACGAAAACAGAAACTCTGCATGAATGGAAAAGACCTATT
>JAZDHW010000199.1:0-16140 GCA_043805555.1 Pseudomonadota bacterium | reverse complement strand
GCCGCGCCGGGACGGGGAGGGCGGTCATGCCGGCTGACGCGCCCCAGGTCCTGCGCCCCGACGCCCTGGCCGGCTGCCTGCCCCGGCCGGCCGAGCCCGCCCGGTTGCAGGCCCTGGGCCTGCCCACCGCCCTGCCGCCGGACTGGCGGCGGCGGCTGCTGGAGACCCTGGGCCGGCTGTTGGCCGAGCGCCCCGGCCTGCGCCGGGTGTTGGACCAGTGCCGGCAATGCGGGGCCTGCGCCGGGGCCTGCCCGGCCCTGGCCGGCAGCGGCGACCCCTGCCACACCCCGCAAGGCCGCGCGGAATTGATGGGCCGGGTGTACCGCGCCCACTTTTCTCCCTGGTCGCGCCTGCGCAAGGCATCTTGGCAACTTCCCGATATTTTGGATGAAGACCTGCTCAACCGCTGGCAGGCCTATTTCTGGCAGTGCACGCTCTGCCGGCGCTGCGCCCAGTTCTGCCCCCACGGCCTGGACACCGCCCTGGTGGCCCAGGCCGGCCGCGAGATCCTGGCCAGCCTGGGCTGTCTGCCCGAGGCGGCCGGCCGCAACCTGGCCCGCCTGGGCCGCTGCGGCAACACCCTGGACCTATCCAGCCGCGCCTGGGCCGACATCATGGCCGGGGTGGAGGCCAGGCTGGCGGCCGCGGCCGGCGCGCCCATCCCCTGCCCGGTGGACGAGCGCCGGCCCGAGGTGCTCCTCATCCCGCCGGCCCGGGACCTGACCGAGAGCCAGCGCACCCTGTGGGGCTACGCGGCCCTGTTCCACGCCGCCGGGGTCTCCTGGACCACCAGCTCCTGGCTGGGCGAGGCCGGCAACCCCGGCCTGGCCCTGGGCCCGGCCGCCGCGCGCCGGGTGGCCGGGCGCATCATCACCGCGGTGCAGGAGCTGCGCCCGCGCTACGTGCTCTGGGGCGAGGACGCCCAGGGCTGGGCCCTGGTCCGGGGCCTGGCCGCCCAGACGGCCGCAGTGTGGGCCGGCCTGGAGGGGCTGAAAACCAAGCGCCCCCTGCACGTCGTGCAGTTCAGCCACCGCCTGTGGCGCGAGGGGGCTTTTGCCGGCCGGCTGCACACTGAGGCCAACGCGGGCCTGACCGTGACCTGGCACGACCCCTGCCACGCGGTGCGCGGCGCGGGGCTCATTGCCCAGCCCCGGGAGCTGCTGGCCGCGGTGGCCCCCCGCCGGGCCGAACTGCCCCTGGCCGTGTCGGGGCGCTACACCCGCTGCTGCGGGGCGGGGGGCGGGCTCATGGCCGAGGGCCTGGCCGAGGCCCGCCTGGCCGGGGCGCGGGGCCGGGTGGCGGACCTGGATTGGGCCCGCCGCCAGCGCGGGGCCACGGCCGTGGCCACGCTCTGCGCCGAATGCCAGGCCGGCCTGCGCCTGGGGCTCAAACACTTCGGGGTGCCGCTCAAGGTGATGGGCCTGCACGAACTCCTGGGCCGCGCCCTGCTGCCGGCCCTGGCCGCGGCCGACCATGCCTGAGCCGCCAAGCAACCCCCTGGCCAAGCCCCTGGCCGGCGTGACCCGCTTGGGCCGCCTGGCCGGCCGCCTGGCCAGCGCGGCCACCCCGGCCTGCGCCCGGCGGCCCGGCCCCCTGGTGTCGGCCTGGCCGCAGTATTTCTATCGCTGCCTGGGCGGCCTGGCCCTGGTCTTTTTCGGCTTGCAGGTGGTCAGCGGCCTGCTGCTCCTGTTCTGGTATCGCCCGGACCCGGCCGCGCCCCTGGCCGACCTGGCCGCGGCCGAAACGGCCTCGGCCCTGGTCTGGGGCCTGCGCCGCCTGCACGCCGCCGCTGGCCAGCTCATGGTGGCCCTGGTGCTGGGCCATTTGCTGCGGGTGCTGTGGCTGGGGGCCTACCGGCCGCCGCGCCAGTGGCATTGGCTCAGCGGCATGGCCCTCATGGTGCTGACCATGGGCCAGGCCTTCAGCGGCGGGCTGTTGCCCGGCGGTGCGCCGGCCTGGAGCGCGGCGGCCTCCTTGGGCCTGGTGGAGGGCCCGGTGGAGGGCCTGACCACGGTGCTGGCCCTGCACCTGGCCGCGCCCTGGCTGATGGCGCTGTTGGTGCGCCGCCACCTGGCCCTGGTGCGGGCCAGCGGGCCTCTGGAGCCGCTATGAGCCGGACGGACGCCAGAGAGGCCCGGCCCGCCAGCGGAGACGGCCCGGCCGATTGCCGCGGCTGCTGGGACCTGGCCATAGCGCTCACCGGAGCGGCCCTGGTCTGGCTGGCCCTGGCCCTGGTCTGGCCGGCCTGGGTGCTGGAGCCCGCGGCGAGCGCCGGCCCCGGCCCGGCCGCCCGCCCGCCCTGGCACCTGCTGGCCCCGGCGATGCTGGCCGAGCTGTTCCCGGCCGGCTGGGTGGGCCTGGCGCTGCTGGCCGCGGCCCTGGCCGGACTGCCCCTGCTGGGGGCCGGGCAGCAGCCCCTGCGCCCCGGCCTGCGCCATGGCCTGATCCTGGCGGGCTGCGGTTTGGCCCTGCTGCTGGGCCTGGCCGGCTGGTGGCGCGCATGGTAGGGCCGCGCCGCGGCATGGGGGCGGCTTGGTTGATTGCCGCCTGGTTGGCGCTGGCCGCGCCGGCGGCCCTGGCCCAGGACCAGCTTGAAGACCAGGCCTGCGCGCAGTGCCACGCCCCGGCCGGGGCCATGTACCTGGGCCAGTTGGCCGAGCCCGGCGCCATTGCCGCCGGCTGCCCGGTGCTGGCCGATCTGGGCGCCCGCCTGCGCCGGGCCGAGGACCGCATGCTGGGCCTGGAGCGCGCCCTGGCCCAGGCGGCCGCGGCGGGCGAGTGGGTGGACCCGGCCGCCGCGGCCCTGACCCGGGCCCAGGGCCGCCTGGCCTGGGCCAAGGGCCGGCAGTTGGTGGCGGCCGCGCCGGCCCGCGCCGGCCTGGCCCAGGTGGAGAGCCTTTTGTCCGCCGAGGTGGACGCGCCGCTGACGGCCCAGGCCCGCCGCCAGCGCCTGGCCGCCGGCCTGGGCCTGGGCCTGCTGGCCGGCCTGGGCCTCTTGCTGGCCTGGTTGGTGGGCCGCCGCCGGGCCCTGACCCCGCCGGCGGTTGACCTGCTGGAGGCCGTGCGCCAGGGGAGGCTGGAATGAGGCCGGCCTGGGCGGGCATGCTGCTGGTCTGGGCCCTGGCCGCGCTGCTGGGCTTGGCCGCGTGCGCGCAGCCGGAGCCGGGCCGGGGCGCGCCCGAGCCGGAGGCCTTGCGCCAGGCCCGGACCCGGCTGGACCTGATCCAGGGCCTTCAGTGCCGGGTGGTGCTCTTGTGCGAGCTGGCCGGCCGGGCCACGGGCAGCGCGCCGGATCTGGCCCTGGATTTCTTTCGCCAGGCCCAGGCCGCCGCGAACCAGGCCGTGGCCCAGAGCGCCTGGGCCCAGTCCCGCGACCTGCGCGCGGCGGCCAAGCCCTGGCCCAGCGCCCAGCGCCAGGCTGCCCAGGCGGCGGCCGCCGGCCTGGAGGCCGCCTCCGGCCGGGTCTGGCCCCTGGCCCTGGTGGCCGAGGGCGCCCTGGGCGTGGACCCCCTGCTGGCCGCCCAGGTCCTGCGCAGCGGCCTGGAGCAGGTGGCGCTGGAGCCGGCCGGGCCGGGGCGCGATCAGGACCTGGTGCGCCTGGCCCTGGTGCAGGCCCGCTGGGACCAGGCCCAGGCCGGACGCCTGGCCGCCCAGGTGGGCGACCCCCTGCTGCGGTCGTGGGCCTGGCGGCAGTTGGCCGCGCCCGGCCGCCATCCCCAGGCTGCGACCAACGCCGTGGCCGCCGCCCGCGCGGCTGCGGCCGGCCCCGGCCAAGCCCTGGCCCTGGCCCGCTGCGGCGTGATGCAGTTGGAAGCAGACCCGGCCCAGGCCCTGGACCTCTTTGAAGAGGCCTTCGGACTGGCCACCGGCCTGGAGCCGGCCCGGCGCGAGACGGCCCAGGGCCAGGTGGCGCTCTTGGTGGCCGGCCGCGCCCCCCAGGTGGGCCTGGACCTGGCCCGCCGCCTGCCCGTCGAGAGCCTGGAGCGCTTCGCCGCCCTGCGCCAGGCCGGGCTGGTGCTCCTGGCCAGCGACCGCCTGGCCGGCGAGCGGGCCCTGAGTGAAGCCGCCGCCGAGGCCGGGGGCCTGGCGGCCAGCGCCGACCGCCTGCGGGCCACCGCCCAGTTGGTCCAGGACCTGGCCGGTCTGGACCCGGACGCGGCCCAGCGCCTGCTGGGCCAATTGCCGCCCCATGAATGGTTTTTGCGCGGCCAGGCCAGCGCGGCCCTGGTGCCGGCGCTGGCCGCCCGGGATTGGCAGAAAGCCCTGGACCTGGCCCAGGCCATCGCCGACCCCGGCTGGCGGGCCCAGGCCCTGGCCCGCCTGGCCTCCATCCGCCTGGCCCAGCACCCGGCCCAGGGGCGCGATCTGGCCGCCCAGGCCCTGGCCGCGGCCCGGCGCGCGGACCAGCCCACCGCCCTGGCCGTGACGGCCGAATTATGGGCCGCGCTTTCCCCGCGCAAAGGTGTTGACATCGCGCTTAGCATCGGCGAAAACGGGTCGAGAGTCCGCGCCCTGGTGGGGGTGGCCAGGGTGCTGGCCCGGAGGGGGCTCAAGGCGCCGGCCGCCTGGGCCCTTTACCTGGCCGAAGAGGCTCTTTCCGACTTAACAGGCGATCAGGCTATTGACAAGGTACGCCTGCTGGGCGATATGGGACAGGAGTGGTCGGCCGTGGACGACCAGGAGTCGCGGCGGTTTTACCGCCTG
Organism: Pseudomonadota bacterium; assembly: GCA_043805555.1. GTDB lineage: Bacteria > Desulfobacterota > Desulfarculia > Desulfarculales > Desulfarculaceae > JACRDC01. The sequence goes on along the minus strand of JAZDHW010000199.1, from coordinate 11,436 downwards.
GGCGCAGAGGTTGCCCAGGCCGCCGGCCCCCAGAGCTAGGTTTCGGGTCTTACCCGGTGTCTTTGTCAAACCCAAGGAGGAAACGCTATGTTCCAGGTGGTGGTTGACCCTGACAAATGCGTCGGCGACGAGGAGTGCGTGGAGGTCTGCCCGGTGGACGTGTATGAGATGCAGGATGGCAAGGCCGTGCCGGTTAACGCCGACGAGTGCCTGGGCTGCGAGAGCTGCATCGAAGTGTGCGAGAACGACGCCATCACGGTGACCGAGGTCTAAGCCAGGGCACCGGCTCGCATAAGAAACCCGCCGTCCCCTGGGGCGGCGGGTTTTTTTGTTGGCCCGCCATCCGCCGCGCCGGGTCGGAGGCGGCGGGGCCAAATAAGCCGCGGGGCCGGCTCCCTTCCCGAAACCGGCCCCGCGTGGATTTTAGGACTTGGCTGTTACTTCTTGGGATGGCACTCGTCGCACTTGGTGGGGCCCTTCTTGGCCTCCTTGTGGCAGTCCCGGCAGTTCTTGTGGTAGGCGTTGTAAAGGCTCAGCATCTCGCCCTCGTTCTGCTTGGGCGACTTGTGGCATTCGGCGCAATGCTGGACCTTGTCGCCTTCCTTCCACACCTGCTTCTTGTCCTTGAAGACGTGGTGGCACTGGTCGCACTTGACCTTGTGCTCATCGGTGTGCTTCTTGTGGGTGAACTCCACCGGGGCCTTGGTCAGCTTGCTGAAGACCTTGGTGTTGTCGATCTTGAAGCTGTCCGGAACGTCGCCAGATTTGGTCTTCTGGGCCCAGGCCGCCGTCCCCAAGAAGGCGGCCGCCACAAAGGCCACCACGGCCAGAATGGCAATGATGCTTTTCTTCATGTCCCTAAACTCCTCCCCTGCTGGAAATACCTAAGCCAAGTGAAATCCTGCGCTACCATAGCCCGCCTTGCGGGCAATGTCAAGGCGTTTTCCCGGTCTTTGGCCTAAACAGCGTATGTCAAATCAGCTAGTTACCTTGTTGGGAATCCGGCGGCGGCCCGGATTGGCGCTCCTGGGCCTTGGCCTGGTTCCACAACGCATCCTGGGCGGCGGCGTCCAACCCGGCCAGCTCCCGGCCCTGGGCCGCGGCCAGGCGCTCCATGACCGCAAACCGGGCCCGGAAGCGGCGGTTGGCCCCCCTGAGGGCCTGGCCGGGGTTCAGCCCCCGGTGGCGGGCCCACTGGGCCAGGGCGAAAAGCAGGTCGCCCAGCTCGGCCTCGGCCGCCGCGTCGTCGGGCGCGGCCTCCACCTCGGCCGCCTCCTCGCGCACCTTTGCCCACACCGACGGCGCGTCGGGCCAGTCAAAGCCCACCCGGCCGGCCCGCTGGCCCAGGCGCTGGGCCAGCATCAGCGCGGGCAGGCCCCGGGGCAGGCTCTCCAATAGCCCGTTGGCGTCGCCCCCGCGCTCCTCGGCCTTGATGCGCCCCCACTGGGCCAGCACCGCGCCCGCGTCGGCCACCTGCCCGCCGCCGAAGACGTGCGGGTGGCGGCGGATCATCTTGGCCTCCACCTGGGCAATGACCTGGGCCAGGCCGAACGAGCCCGCCTCGGCGTATTGCGCGGCCAGGAAGACCACGTGGAAGAGCAGGTCGCCCAGTTCGCCGGCCGCCTCGTCCGGGCCGCCGGCCTGCACCGCCTCCACGGCCTCGTAGGCCTCTTCCAGCAGGTAGTTGGCCACCGAGGCCGGGGTCTGCTCCCGGTCCCAGGGGCAGCCGTCTGGCGCGCGCAGGCGGTCCACCAGCGCCATCAGGCGCATGAGCGCCGCGCCGGCCGCGGCCTGGTCCGGGGGCGCGGCCATCAGCGGCCGGTCCCGGCCGGGGGTTCGGGCTTGGGGCTGGGCGCGGCCAGGCCGGCCCGCTCCTGCAGATCGCGGGTGAGGTCGGCGGGCAGCAGGTCCATGAGATAGCGTCCGGCCGTGATGACCCGGGGGGCCACCGCCGATTGCTTGAGGGGGTTGTCGCGCTTGGGGTCGGGGTTGGTCAGTTGGGTCAGGGGGGTGATCAAGAGCAGCAGGTTCAGCAGCAGGTAGGCCACCAGCACGCCCTTGACCAGGCCGATGCCGGCCCCGGCCAGGCGGTCCAGCAGGTTCAGGGGGCCGGCATGCATCAGGCGGGCCAGGCCCGCGCCCAGCCAGAAAAAGGCCCCCATCACCAGCACCAGCACCACGGCGAAGGCCACCCCCTCCCACCAGCCGGCCTCCACCGCGCTGACCCGGCGCAGGAACCCGCCCAGGGGATGGTAGGTGGCCATGGCGGCCATCAGCCCGGCGGCCAGGCCCACAAGTCCCATGATTTCACGGACAAAGCCGCGCAGGAGGGCCTTGAGGGCAAAGAAGGCCAACAGCGCCAGGAGGGTCAGGTCCAGCCAGTTGGGAGTGTATTCCATGATGCCAAGGCTTATCATCGGTTTAGGCCGCTTGTCAAGGGCGGCCTGGGCCGGGCTGTCTGGGCAACCGAATGTGATTACGGTTGGTTATGGCCCGGGGGGTGCGGCGGGGCGCGGCGGGGTCCCCCTTGTGCGCCAGGGGGGGCTGTGGTATTAGTGCCACTATGCCGCCCATGGTGTGTCATTTTTCCCACCTGGAGCTTATGGGCAGCGCCGGGACGGACATCCACGATGTGACGTCCCAGGTGCGCAACGCCCTGGCCCAGAGCCCTGTGCGCGAAGGCCTGGTCACGGTCTTTGCGCCCGGCTCCACCGCCGCCGTCACCACCATCGAGCACGAGCCCGGCGCGTTGGCCGATCTGCGGGCCTGCCTGGAGCGCATCGCCCCGGCCGGGGCGGAATATGCCCACAACGCCGCCTGGGGCGACGGCAACGGCTACAGCCACCTGCGCGCGGCCCTTTTGGGCCCGTCGCTCTGCGTGCCGGTGCAGGAGGGACAGATGACCCTGGGCGCCTGGCAGCAGATCGTGGTCCTGGACCTGGACAACCGGCCGCGCAAACGCAGGGTCGTGATCCAGGTGCTGGGCAACGGCGAATAACATGACCGAGCCCGCCCGCGAGCAGATCACCTTCGAGGACACCGAGGCCCTGCGCGCCTTGAGCGGGGCCCATGGCGCGAACCTGAAGCTTCTGGGCGAGGTGGCCGGGGTCAGCCTGGGCAGCCGCGGCAACCAGGTCTCCCTGGCCGGCGACCCGGACCAGGTGGCTCTGGCCGGGCGCACCCTGAGCCAGCTCTACGAGCTGATCCGCCAGGGCTACCCGGTCTACGAGCTGGACGTGGACTTCGCCTGGCGCATCCTCTCGGCCGATCCCAACGCCTCGCTCAAAGACGTCTTCCTGGACCAGGTCTACATCACCGGCAAAAAGCGCATCGTCAGCCCCAAGACGCTGACCCAGAAGGCCTATTTCGAGGCCATGCGCAAGTATGATATCGTCTTCGGCATCGGCCCGGCCGGCACCGGCAAGACCTACCTGGCCATGGCCATGGCGGTGGACTGGCTGGTCAAGGGCCGGGTGGACCGCATCGTGCTGGCGCGGCCGGCGGTGGAGGCGGGGGAGAAGCTGGGCTTTCTGCCCGGCGATCTGGCCGAGAAGGTCAACCCCTACCTGCGCCCGCTCTACGACGCCCTGCACGACATGATGGATTTCGACAAGGCGGGACGGCTGATGTCCAAGGGGGTGATCGAGGTGGCCCCGCTGGCCTTCATGCGCGGGCGCACGCTCAACGCCAGCTTCGTCATCCTGGACGAGGCCCAGAACGCCACCACCGAGCAGATGAAGATGTTCCTCACCCGGCTGGGCTTTGATTCGCGCGCGGTCATCACCGGCGACGTGACCCAGGTGGACCTGCCCGGCGGCACCAGGAGCGGGCTTATCGAGGCCCGGCGCATCCTGACCGGCGTGGAAGGCATTTCTTTCGTCGAGTTCAAGGACCGCGACGTGGTGCGCCACCGCCTGGTGCGCGAGATCATCAAGGCCTACGAGCGCGAGGGAGCCTGAGATGAGTCAAAGCAAGGGCCCCAGGCTGACCGCGGTGCGCATGGATCCCGGCCGGGCCAAACGCTACCGCGACCACCTGGGCCGGGCCATGGAGGCCTATGGCCGGCTCAAGGCCGCGGTGGGCAGCCGCCGCGGGGCCGAGTGGCTCCTGGCCATGGCCCTGGGCTTCCTGCTGGCGGCGGCCATCGCCCCCAACCCCTGGCGCTTCGTCGGCCTGCCCACCCTGCTGGGCCTGACCGTGCTGGCCGCGGTGGTGCTCAGGGTGGTCTTCCTGGCCTGGTCGGCCCCGCTGTTGGGCGTGAGCGGCCGGGGCCGGGCCAAGAACCTGATCCTGGTGCTGTGCCTGCTCACCCTGGAGGTCTGGCTGACCCGGGGCTGGGAGCTCTTTTCCGCCGCCCTGGTGCAGGACTGGTCCGGGGTCAGCGTCCAGGCCCTGTCCTTTGGCGTGCCCCTGGTGGTGGGCCCGCTTCTGGTCAGCCTGCTCATGGGCCCCCAACCCGCCATGCTCCTGGCCTTGATCGGCAGCCTGCTCTCGGCCCTGATCTGGGGCCAGCCCATGGTTTTCTTCGCCTACTTCCTGGTCACCGGCGTGGCCGGGGCCCAATATGCCTCGGATGGGCGCAACCGCATGGCGCTGATCAAGGCCGGGCTGAAGGGCATGCTGCCCGGTCTGTTGGTGGTGGCCGCCCTGGCCCTGGCCCAGGGCTGGTTCTTCACCGCCGACCTCATCGCCGCGGTGCTCTGCGCGGCCCTGGGCGGGGTGCTCAGCGGCATCCTGGCCGCCGGCCTGGCCCCGTTGGTGGAGATCACCTTCGGCTACACCACCAACGTGCGCCTGATGGAGCTGGCCAGCCTGGACCAGCCGGCCCTGCAGGAGCTGATGCTCCAGGCCCCGGGCACCTATCACCACAGCCTGGTGGTCTCCAGCCTGGTGGAGGCCGCGGCCCGGGAGATCGGGGCCAACCACCTGCTGGCCAAGGTGGCCGCCCTGTACCACGACCTGGGCAAGGCCAAGAAGGGCATCTATTTCGTGGAGAACCAGGGCGCCGGCCCCAACCGCCACGACAAGCTGGCCCCCTCCATGAGCGCCCTGATCCTCATCTCCCACGTTAAGGAAGGCGTGGAGCTGGCCAAGAGATTCCGCCTGGGCCCGCCCATCACCGACATCATCGCCCAGCACCACGGCACCCGCGTGATCCATTATTTTTACAGCAAGGCCGCCGAGGCCCGCCGGGCCGCCGGCCAGCCCGATCCCGACCCCGAGGCCTTCCGCTATCCCGGCCCCCGGCCCCAGACCCGCGAGGCCGGCCTGGTCATGCTGGCCGACACCGTGGAGGCGGCCGGCCGCAGCCTGGACAACCCCACCCCGGCCCGCCTTCAGGGCCTGGTGCAGCAGCAGATCAGCAAGATATTCAGCGAGGGGCAGCTTGACGAGTGCGAGCTGACCCTGAAGGACCTGAACAAGGTCGCCAAGATCTTCAACACCATCCTGTGCGGCATCTTCCACCAGCGCCTGGAATATCCGGGCAACGACGACAAGGCCAAGAAAAAGCATGGAGATAGCGATAGACAACCGGCAAGGGGCGCGGCCAATCGACCTGCAAGCCCTGGAGAACCGGATCAGGCTGGTCTTGGAAGACTCGGGCTGCAGCTCTGAAACCGAGCTTTCCCTGGTCATCACCGACGACCTCGACATCGCCCTGCTGAACCAGCAGTACCTGGGCCGGGTGGGCCCCACCAACGTATTGGCCTTCCCCCAGGCCGAGGGCGAGGACGCCCTGCTCACCCCCGGCCTGTTGGGCGACGTCGTCGTCAGCGTGGACACCGCCTGGCGCGAGGCGGCCGCCAACGGCCTGGACCCCGACGAACACTTCCTGCGCCTGGTCATCCACGGCGTCCTGCATCTGCTGGGCCACGACCACCTGGCCAGCGAGGAAAAGGCTTTAGCCATGGAGGAGCTGACCGAGCGCCTCTTGGCGCGCGCCCTGGTGATTAAGGAGTAAGTAGAACGATGGCCCGTTTGAGCGTCAACGTGGACCACGTGGCCACCCTGCGCCAGGCGCGGGGCATCGACGAGCCCGACCCGGTCTGGGCCGGCATCTTCTGCGAGAAGGTCGGCGCGGACGGCATCATCGTGCACCTGCGCGAGGACCGCCGCCACATCCAGGACCGCGACGTGAAGCTCTTGCGCCAGGTGGTCAAGGGCCGCCTCAACCTGGAGATGGCCGCCACCGAGGAGATGATCGGCATCGCCGGGGCCATCGGCCCGGATATCTGCACCCTGGTGCCCGAGCGCCGCCAGGAGCTGACCACCGAGGGCGGCCTGGAGGTGAAGGGCAACCTGGAGGCCATCAAGTCCGCCGTGGCCCGCATCAACCAGGCCGGCATCTCGGTGAGCCTGTTCATCGACCCCCACGCCGACCAGGTCAAGGCCGCCCACCTGGCCGGGGCCCAGGTGGTGGAGCTGCACACCGGGGCCTATGCCAACGCCCAAGGCGAGGCCGAGGTCAAGCGCCACCTGGATCTCATCGAGGACGCCGCCCGCCTGGCCGCCCGGCTCAAGCTGGCCGTGGCCGCCGGCCATGGGCTGAACCTGCGCAACACCCGGCCGCTGTTGGCCATCCCCGAAATCGAGGAATATTCCATCGGCCACTCCATCATCGCCCGGGCCGTCTTCGTGGGACTGGAGCAGGCGGTGGCCGAGATGCTGGCCCTGGTGCGCACCTCGGCCCCGGCCCGGCCGGCCGAGGGCCCCCGGCGCCGGCTCTAGGCGGCGATGAGATGATCCTGGGCCTGGGCCTGGATCTCGCCAAGGTGGCCCGCATCCAGGCCGCCCTGGACCGCTTCGGCGCGCGCTTCGTGGAGCGCTGCTTCACCCCGGCCGAGGCCAAGCTGTGCCTGGCCCGGCCCCGGCCGGCCTCGGCCCTGGCCATGCGCTTCGCGGCCAAGGAGGCCTTTGCCAAGGCCGCCGGCCTGGGCATGCGCGGCCTGGCCTGGCGCGAGATCGAGGTGGCCCACGAGCCCGGCGGCCGGCCCTACCTGGTGCTGCACGGCCGGGCCGCGGCCTGGGCCGCGGCCCACGAGCTGGCCGCCAGCCACGTGAGCCTCACCGACGACGGCGACTATGCCGCCGCGGTGGTGGTGCTGGAAAAGTAGCCGCCCGTCCCCAACCCCATCTTGTTGCGAGGTCGCCATGATCCTGGCCACCGCCGACCAGATGCGCGCGGCCGACCGCGCCACCATCGACCGGATCGGCCTGCCCGGCATCGTGCTCATGGAAAACGCCGCCCAGGGCGCGGTGCGGGTGCTCTGGGAGGCCGCGCCCGGCCTGGAGCGCCTCTCCCTGGCCGCCCTCTGCGGCCGGGGCAACAACGGCGGCGACGGCCTGGCCATGGCCCGCATCCTCGTCAACCGCGGCGTGGCCTGCACGGCCTATCTCTTCTGCCGGGGCGCGGATCTCACCGGTGACGCGGCCGCCAACCTGGCCGTGGCCCAGGCCTGCGGGGTGGAGGTGGTCGAGCTGCCCGACGAGGCCGCCTGCGACCGCCATCAGGCCGCCCTCGCCGGCCATGATATTTACCTGGACGCCCTCTTGGGCACCGGCCTCAACGCGCCGGTCAAAGGCCGCATCGCCCAGGCCATCGAGCTCATCAACAACCTGGGCCGGCCGGTGCTGGCCGTGGACATCCCCAGCGGGCTCTCGGCCCAGACCGGCCAGCCCCTGGGCGCGGCCGTGCGCGCCACCCTAACCGCCACCTTCGGGCTGGTCAAGCTGGGCCTGGCCCTGGACCCCGGCAACCACGTAGGCCAACTCTCCCTGGTGGACATCGGCATCCCGCCGGCCGTGGTGGAGGACCTGGGCTGCCAGGCCTTCCTGCCGGACTTGGCCACCGTCGCCGATCTGCTGCCCGCCCGCCCGGCCGGGGCCCACAAGGGCAGCTTCGGCCACCTGCTCGTCGTCGGCGGCAGCCTGGGCAAATCCGGCGCGCCCTGCCTGGCCGCCCTGGGCGGCTTGCGCGCCGGGGCCGGCCTGGTCACCGCCGCCCTGCCCGCCGGTCTCAACCTCGTGGCCGAGGCCAAGCTCACCGCCGCCATGAGCGAGCCCCTGCCCCAGCACAGCGAGGGCGGCCTCTCCCTGGCCGGCCTGCCGGTCCTCATCGACCTCTGCGCCCAGCGCCAGGCCCTGGTTCTGGGCCCCGGCCTGGGCGGCCACCCCGAATCCCGCGACCTGGCCCGCCGCCTGCTGGCCGTTTGCCAGACCCCGGCGGTCATCGACGCCGACGGCCTCAACGCCCTGGCCGAAAGCCCCGAGCCCGCGGCCATCGCCAGCCCGTCCGCGGTCATCACCCCCCACCCCGGCGAGGCCGCCCGTTTGCTGGGCACCGACACCGCTGGCATAATCGCCGACCGCCCCGCCGCCGCCCGCGCCCTGGCCGCCCAATTGGGCGCCGTGGCCGTGCTCAAGGGCGCGCGCACCCTCGTCGCCGCGCCCGACGGCCAGCTCTGGGTCAACCCCACCGGCAACCCGCTCCTGGCCTCCGGCGGCAGCGGCGACGTGCTCGCCGGCGTCATCGGCGGCCTCCTGGCCCAGGGCGCGCCCGCCCTGGCCGCCGCCATCGCCGGCGTCTACGTCCACGGACTGGCAGCCGACCTGGCCAGCGCCGACTTCGGCGCCCGCGGCCTCATGGCCGAAGAACTCATCGACTACCTCCCCGCCGCCTTCGCCCGCTTGGAGATGCCGCCGGAGGATGGAGAGGGGGAGTGAAGAGTTTGTGGGGGAACCCTTTTTCGTGCCGAAAAAGTGTTCCCCCACACCCCCTCCTAAAAAGGCGGGGTGTGGGGAAGCCCATTTTGCAACCGGACGGTGGGCATGATTTAGAAGGGGCGGGGTTTGTAGCCGCCCGCATCCAGAGCAAAAATCCTTGCTTCCTCTGTTGCCCTTCGACCTACCCCGCCGAACCGCCGCCCTTGCCCCCGACCCCAGGCCATGGTAAATCCTGGCCGTATGAGCGGTGAATCAGCCCAACTCGACCTGAACCTGACCGGAGCCGAGGCCACCGTGGCCCTGGGCCGCGCCATCGGCCTGCTCCTGGTGGCCGGCGACGTGCTGCTGCTGAAGGGCGAGCTGGGCGCGGGCAAGACCACCCTGGCCCGGGGCCTGGCCGCCGGCCTGGGCGTGGACCCGGCCTACGTCATCACCAGCCCCACCTTCACCCTGCTCAACGTCTACCCCGGCCGGCTGGATTTTTATCACGCCGACCTCTACCGCCTGGCCGGGGCCGAGGCCGACGAGCTGGAGCTCATCGAGCAGGCCGCCGCCGGGGTGCTGGCCGTGGAATGGCCCGAGATGGCCGCGGCCGCCTGGCCCGCCGGGGCTGTCAGCGTGGATCTGGCCCACGCCGGCCCGGAGCATCGCCGGGCGCGCATCAGCGGCCCGGCCGGTTTCATCGCCCGCCTGGCGGCGCAAGGCCAGGCCTGAGAGGAACGAGGACATGGCGCTCATAGTCCAGAAGTACGGCGGCACCAGCGTGGGCGACATCGCGCGCATCAAGAACGTGGCGCGCAAGGTGAAGTCCTGCCTGGACCAGGGCCACCAGGTGGTGGTGGTGCTCTCGGCCATGGCCGGGGTGACCAATAAACTCATCGCCCTGGCCAAGGAGATCAGCACCGACCCCGACCCCCGCGAGCTGGACGTGCTCATGACCACCGGCGAGCAGCAGTCGGTGGCGCTCTTTTGCCTGGCCGCCCGCGAGCTGGGCGTGCAGGCCCGCTCGCTGCTGGGCTTCCAGGCCGCCATATTGACCGACCGCATGTTCGGCCGCGCCCGCATCAACTACATCGAGACCCGGCGCATCTTCGAACTGCTGGAGAAGGGCCGCCTGGTGGTGGTGGCCGGGTTCCAGGGCGTGGACGAGGACACCGGCGACATCACCACCCTGGGCCGGGGCGGCAGCGACACCACCGCCGTGGCCCTGGCCGCGGCCATGCAGGCCGACGTCTGCGAGATCTTCACCGACGTGGAGGGGGTCTACACCACCGACCCCAACGTGGAGCCCAAGGCCCGCAAGCTCAAGCAGGTCACCTACGAGGAGATGCTGGAGATGGCCTCCCTGGGGGCCAAGGTGCTGGACATCCGCTCGGTGGCCCTGGCCGCCAAGTTCGGCGTCATCGTCCACGTGCGCTCCACCTTCAGCGACCGGGAGGGTACCATGGTCGTTCCCGAGACCCACATCGACGAGAAGCTCATGGTCAGCGGCGTGGCCTACACCAAGAATGAGGCCCGCATCAAGGTGCACGGCGTGCCCGACCAGCCCGGCGTGGCCAGCAAGCTCTTCACGCCCATCGGCCAGGCCGGCATCGTGGTGGACGTCATCATCCAGAACACCAGCGCCGACGGGCTCACCGACCTGACCTTCACCGTGCCGCGCACCGACTATGAGCGCACCATGGACCTGGTGCGGACCGTGGCCGACCAGATCGGCGCCCACGACGTGCAGGGCGACACCGACATCGCCAAGGTCTCGGTCATCGGCATCGGCATGCGCAACCACGCCGGCGTGGCCACCAAGATGTTCACCACCCTGGCCCGCGAGAACATCAACATCCAGACCATCAACACCAGCGAGATCAAGATCTCGTGCATCATCGCCGAGAAATACACCGAGCTGGCCGTGCGCGCCCTGCACGACGCCTTCCACCTTGCCGAGGAAAATTTGCCGGCTTCGGAGGAAGTATCATAGTCATGGCTATAGAGTGGCCAGAACTAGATCGAGCTTGGCATGACCTGAAAGAAGCGCAGGAAGCGTGCACGCTTTGTTCTACCGATGGACAAGCTCCACTAATTTCCCAAGGGGCGAAACCCCTCTTTGGGAAATTCAATGTCTGGGAAAATGGGGTTCTATTTATTTTCGAAGCGCCCAACGAGGATGATACGTTTAACCCTAGCAAGGGATACTTAACCTATGACAATGAAACTGATCCTACAGGACGCTTTGCACGGCTATTGATGGTTGAAGATATGGGGTTACATCCGGATAATTTTCAGGTAACCAACTCCGTGCTTTGCTTGCCGGCAAAAAAGAATGGGAAGTTCACCGTAGGGAGCAAGCAAAGGAAGCTGTGCTCTTCCCGACTGCGCGAGCAGATTAGTGTCTTAGACCCTGCGGTAGTGGTTCCTGTCGGTGGAGCGGCTCTAATCGCTACACGTCAACTCGAAGATCACGGTTATCAAAAGATGCTAGAAGCAGTAGGGCGCCCAGTCCAATGGCTAGGGCGGTGGCTGTTTCCTGTTTTTCATACTGGGATGCTCGCAAGAAATGGCCCCGGGGGGCGGAAAGAAGGCCAAGTCCGTCAAGGTGGTGTACGAGGGTCGCGCCATCCTGTACCTGATCAAGCGGCGAGCTGCTTGACCGCCTCGATCTCCTCTCCCAGTTCTTGCCGGCCAGCCTGGGCCTGATCCAAGGCCTCGGCCGACATG
>JAZDHW010000198.1:0-13609 GCA_043805555.1 Pseudomonadota bacterium | reverse complement strand
GGCGGCGCGGGTCATGGCCCCTGGCGATGCGCGGTTCTTTCCACCTTCCAGTCAATTCCCCTGCCCCAACCTCGACCCACCCGCCGCGCGCGGCAGCGGGGCCATGCCGGCTCCCTTAAGAGCGGCCGGCTAAGGCGCGGGGGGCGGCCCCCGGTCGGGCGGGGTCGAAAGACCAAGAGAAGAATGGGCAGAAGGGATTTAAGCCGCGGTGGTGGGTCATTGCGAGAAGCCGTCAGGCGACGAAGCAATCGCGCCAAAAACCGCCTGCACGTTGCCCCTTCTTGTCTTTGCGGAGAGCAACCCGGCCGGGTTGCGACGTGGCGATCTCTTGCGTCTTTGCCTTTCTTCGGGTGGCCCGGACAACTCGTTGTCCGGGTCGCTTTAGCGACAAGAGGTCCCGGCGCAAGCCCGCGCATTAACCGCGATGCCCTCAACCGGCCATCATCCCTGGCCCCCTTACCCCCCGCCGGGGGCAGAGGCCAGGTGAGGGGGGCCGCATCTCCTTGCCGGCCGGGCATTTTTTGCCGCGGCCCCCTGCCCCTGGTCCGGGCCATCCCCGTCCGGGTAGCTGGGAAATAAACTAATAATACCAATCAAATAGCCCTTTGCCAATCTTGGGCCCGCCTTTTGCATGCACCGGGGTAGGACCCATGGAGGCCGAGCCATGCTGCATATTCCCGCTTTTCCCGAACGCCTGACCCTGGAACTGACCAACGCCTGCAACTACCGCTGCGCCATGTGCCCCTCGCGCTGGCAGCCGGGCCAGGTCAGGACCCTCATGGAACCGGCCCTGTTCCGCCGCATCGTGGACGAGGCGGCCGAGCACCTGCCGGTGACCCTGGTGCCGTTTTTCCGGGGCGAAAGCCTTTTGCACCCGGACCTGGTGCCGCTTTTGATCCACGCCAAGGCGAACGGCCTGGGGCCGATCCAGCTCACCACCAACGGCATGCTCATGACCGGGGACCTGGCCCGCGCCCTGCTGGACCTGGGCCTGGACTTCATCTCCTTCAGCCTGGACACGGTGCGGCCGGAGGAATACGCCCGCATCCGGGTGGGCGGGGATTTCGCGCGGGTGATGGCCAACGTGCACCGCTTCATCGAGCTGCGCGACCTGGGCGGCTATTCCACCGAGGTGCAGGTCTCGGCCACCCGCACCGGGCTCAATCAGGAGAGCATCGCGGCCTTCATCGCCTATTGGCGCGAGAAGGCCGACCGCACCCGCATCTATTACGAGCACTCCAAGGACGGCAAGACCGGCAGCCTGGACTGCCCGGAGGTGCCGCGCCACATGGTGCGCCGGCCCTGTCTGAAGCTGGCCACGGACATGGTGGTCTACAGCGACGGCCTGGTGGCGGCCTGCAACCACGATTGGTTCCGCGATCCCGCCCTGGGCGACCTGAACCGCGCCGGCGTGGCCGAGATCTGGCTGGGTCCGGCCTACGCCGCCCTGCGCGCCCAGCACGCGGCCCCGGAGCCCCTGAGCGACCCCACCTGCATGGGCTGCGACCACTGGAAGATGTACTACCTGGCGAAAAACTTCATCGGCGAGCTTTACACCCCCAGCCGGGAGTCACGGCATGAACGCAGCGCCTGAGCCCATCCCCATCACCAGGCCGGTCTTCGGCGAGCGCGAGCGCCAGTTGATGCTGGAGCCCCTGGCCAGCGGCTGGGTGGTCCAGGGTCCCTACGTGGCCCGGTTCGAGAAGATGTTCGCGGACTTCTGCGCCGTGCCCCACGCCCTGGCCACCACCAGTTGCACCACCGGCCTGCATCTCATACTGGCCGCCCTGGGCATCGGCCCCGGCGACGAGGTGATCCTGCCCAGCTTCACCTTCGTGGCCACGGCCAACGCGGTGGAATACACCGGGGCCAGGCCGGTCTTCTGCGACATCGACCCGCGCACCTTCACCCTGGACCCGGCCCTGGCCGCCCTGCGCATCAGCCACCGCACCCGGGCCATCATGCCGGTGAGCCTCTTTGGCCTGTGCGCGGACATGCCGGCCCTGCGGGCGCTGGCCAACCGGCACGGACTCTACCTGATCGAGGACGCGGCCTGCGCCCTGGGCGCACGGCGGGCCGGCCACCACGCCGGCAGCGAGGCCGACGCGGCCGCCTTCAGCCTGCACCCGCGCAAGGCCATCACCACCGGCGAGGGCGGCATGGTCGTCACCGCCAACCCGGACCTGGCCGAGCGGGTGGCCAAGCTGCGCAATCACGGGGCCGAGGCCACCGACCTGGAGCGCCACCAGCAGGAGGGCGGCTCGCTGTTGCCGGCCTTCAACCTGCTGGGCTTCAACTACCGCCTCACCGACATCCAGGGCGCGCTGGGCGTGGCCCAGATGGAGCGCGCGGCTGAGATCATCGCCGGCCGCCGGGCCGGGGCCCGGGTCTATGACGAGCTCCTGGCCACGGTGCCGGCGGTCATCCCGCCCCTGGCCCCGGAGGGCTTTGAGCACGCCTATCAGAGCTACGTGGCCATTTATCGCGGCGGCGACGCCGGCCTGCCCGGCCTGGCCGCGCTGGAGGGCCTGAACCGCCAGCGCAACCGCCTGATGACGGCCATGGAGCGTGACGGCATCACCGTGCGCCAGGGCACCCACGCGGTGCACACCCTGGGCTACTACGCCCACAAATACGGCATCCAGCCCGAGGACTTCCCCCACAGCCTGCTGGCCGACCGCCTGAGCATCACCCTGCCGCTGTTTGCCGGCATCAGCCCGGCCCAGCAGGAGCGGGTGGTCAGCTATCTGCGCCAGCCCGAGAGGTGGTACTGACATGTGCGGCATTGCCGGCGTGATCGACCTGCGCCCCGCGCGCGCGCCCGTGGAGCGGCCCGAGCTTTTGCGCATGGCCGCGGCCCTGGCCCACCGCGGCCCGGACGACGAGGGCGTCTATCTGGACGGCAACCTGGGCCTGGCCCACCGCCGCCTGTCCATCATCGACCCCAGCCCCCTGGGCCACCAGCCCATGAGCGCCCCGGACGGACGCGTGACCGTGGTCTTCAACGGCACCATCTACAATTTCCGCGAGCTGCGCCGCGAGCTGGAGCGGGCCGGCCACCGTTTCATCAGCCAGTGCGACACCGAGGTGCTGGTGCACGGCTGGGAAGAGTGGGGCGTGGACCTGGTGCCCCGGCTCAACGGCCATTTCGCCTTCGCGGCCTGGGAGGCCAATAACCGCCGGCTGTACCTGGCCCGCGACCGTTTCGGCACCAAGCCGCTCTACTACGCCCAGGCGGGCGGCCGCCTGCTCTTCGCCAGCGAGATCAAGGCCCTGCTGGCCCACGGCGCGCTTTCCGCCGAGGTCAACCACGAGGCCCTGCGCGAATACTTCACCTTCCAGAACCTGTTCCGGCCCCACACGCTCTTTGCCGGGGTGATGACCCTGCCGCCGGCCTGCCTGATGATGATCGACGCGGTCAGCGGCCGCCACGGCGTGCACTGCTACTGGGACTACGACTTCAACAACCCCGACCCCACCATCAGCATGGAAGACGCCCAGGCCGAGACCCAGCGCCTGATGATCGCCGCCGTGAACCGGCAACTGGCCAGCGACGTGCCCCTGGGGGCCTATCTCTCCGGCGGCATGGACTCCGGCTCCATCGTGGCCATCGCCAGCCGCAGCCTGGCGCGCATGCCCACCTTCACCTGCGGCTGGCATTTGGGCGGGGTGCAGGGGGCCGAGGCCGACTTTGACGAGCGGGTCGGCGCCGAGGAGATGGCCTGTTTCTTCCGCACCGAGCACTACGAGCAGGTAATCGGCGCGGCCGACCTCTCCTGGGCCCTGCCCCAGGTGGTCCACCACCTGGAGGACCTGCGCCTGGGCATGAGCTACGCCAACTACTACATCGCCCGCCTGGCCAGCAAGTTCGTCAAGGTCTGCATCGGCGGCACCGGCGGCGACGAGATCTTCGGCGGCTACCCATGGCGCTACTACCGCGTCTCCCGGGCCCTGAACCGGGCCGAGTTTCTGGACGAGTACTACGCCTACTGGCAGCGCATCGTGCCCGAGGCCATGCACCAGGGCTTCTTCACCGCCGACGCCCGGCGCGGCATGCAGGGCGCGGACCTCAAGGACGTGCTCACCGGCGTCTTCCGCCAGCACGCGGGGCTGAAATTCGACACCCCCGAGGACCACATCGCCAACTCGCTCTACTTCGAGTGCAAGACCTTCCTGAGCGGGCTGTTGGTCATCGGCGACAAGCTGGCCATGGCCCACGGCCTGGAGGAGCGCTTCCCCTTCCTGGACAACGACCTGGTGGATTTCGCCATGCGCATCCCCGTGCGCCACAAGCTATCCAACGTGGAGCAGTGGAAGCGCCAGGACGAGAACACCCCCAAAAAGTCGCAGACCTATTACGCGGCCCACAACGATGGCAAGAACGTGCTGCGCGGGGCCATGGAGAGCCTGCTGCCCGAGGCCATCCGCAAGCGCAAGAAGCAGGGCTTCAGCAGCCCGGATGAATCCTGGTACCGCGGGCCCAACCTGGGCCTGGTGCGCCACCTGCTGCTGGACTCCAAGGCCATGTGCCACGACCTGATCGAGCCCCGGGCCATCGAGCGCACCCTGGAGGAGCACTGCCGCCAGAAGGTGAACCACCGCCTGCGCATCTGGTCGCTGTTGTGCTTCGAGATCTGGTTGCAGGGCTTTTTCGGCGCGGGCGTGAGCAACCTGGACCTGGCCCGCCAGGCGCGGCCGGCGGCCCTGGCCGCCTGAGGGGGGAGATGGCAACCATGAGCGCTGAACCGCTGCTGGTCATGATCCACCACAACCGGCCCGACCTGACCCGGCTGGCCCTGGCCTCCCTGAAGGCCCACACCCCGCGCCCCTACGAGCTGATGCTCATCAACAACGCTTCGCCCGACCGCCTGGAGGGCCTGGGCGTGGACACCTTGCTGAAAAACCCGGCCCCGCGCTCGTTCGCGGCCAACTGCAACCTGGGCCTGGCCCGGGCCCAGGGCCGGCCGGTGGTGCTCCTGAACAATGACCTGTTCTTCCCGCCCAACTGGCTGGCCGGGCTCATGGCCGGGCTGGACGCGGGCTGGGCGGTGGCCGGCGCGGTGAGCAACTACGAGCTGCCCCTGGACCTGCCCACCCCGGACGACGCCCGCCTCAAGATCGGCCCCCAGGCCGAGCCGGCCGACGCCGGCGGACGCTGGGGCTTTTTGGGCGAGATCCTGGGCCGCTACAACCAGAACGCCCAGGCCCGGCCGGTGCAGGCCCGGCCCTTTGTCAGCTTCTACGCCGTGGCCCTGGCCGCCGACGCCGTGGCCGGCCTGGGCCCCCTGTGCGAGGACTACGTGCAGGGCTGCGAGGACCTGGACTGGTGCCTGACCGCCTGGGCGCGGGGGCTCAGCGTGGGCCAGGCCGCCGGGGCCTACGTGGTGCATTTTTCCGGACGCTCCACCGAGGCCGACGCGGCCGCGCTGATGCGCCGCGACGCCCACAACCTGCCGGTGTTCTTCCAGCGCTGGCCCCTGGCCCGGCGCCGCCGCCTGGAGGCCATCTGGGCCGGGGTGGGCCTGACCGGTCAGGGCGCACAGCTGTGGCGCCGCCTGGAGCGCCGCCGGGACTGGCTTGAGAGGTGCGCGGCCTGACGCCAGGTTGCGCGCGAACCGCCAAAGGCCCCCCTCATCCCTTTTTGCCAGCAAAAGACAAAATACGGGCGGGGATAAACCCCGCCCCTACGAAATCCAAAGCGATATCCGTTGCTTTCTTCGTAGGGGCGGGGTTTATCTCCGCCCGTGTGGTTCAGCGTAAAACAATGTGGCTGGTGGAGGCGGCATGAGGGAGGCCCGCGACGGTTTAGCCGGCCTAGGTTGGCTCCCGCCGCCGGATGACCCGGGCCGGGTTGCCGGCCACCACCGCGAAGGGCTCCACGTCCGCGACCACCACCGCGCCCATGCCCACCAGCGCGCCCTCGCCGATGCCCAGGTTGCCGCGCACCGTGGCCCCGCTGCCCACATAGGCCCGCGGCCCCACCGCCACCCCGCCGGAGAGGCTGACCCCGCTGGCGATGCACACGTAATCGCCGATCAGGTCGTCGTGGTTGATGACGCTGTTGGCCAGCGCGATGACCTGGGCCCCCACCACCGCGCCGCTGTGCACCGCCACGCCGGGGAACAGCACCGCGCCGGGGCTGAGGCAGGCGAAGCGGCTGACGCTGGCCAGGGGGTGGACCAGGGTGGCGAAGCGCTCCGGCCCGGCCCCGGTCTTGGCCACGATGGCCGGTTTGCGCAGGTGGTTGTGCGGGCTGCCGATGCCGTTGACCAGCAGGCAGTCGGGCATCTGTTTGGCCAGGGCCAGCGGGCCCAGCACCTCCAGGCCGTGCAGCCGTTGGCCGTGCAGGGCCTCGTCATCGTCCAGCCAGCCGGCCGGCTCCAGCACCGTGCGGCCGGCGGCGGCGTTGAGATCCAGCACGATGTCCAGAATGTCCACGCAATTGCCGCCGGCGCCCAGGATCAACAGCCGGCGCGTTTCGTCCTTGCTCATGCCGCCCCGCTCCGCCTAGATGTTCTTCTTGGAGGTGTACTTCAGGTAGAAGCTCTTGGGCACCAGGTCCATCTCGCTCAGCACATAGAACATGGGCCGCAGCTTCTCAAAAAGCGGCTTGTAGGTCTTGAACTCGGTGTAAAAGTGCTTGGGCTGCTCCATCAGGCGCTCGAACTCCTCGTCGCCCAGGCCCAGGCGCTTCTTCACCATGGCCACCAGTTCGAAATCCACCTCCGGCGGCTGGCGTAAGAGGCGCAGGGCCTCGTCGCGGTCCATCTGGCCCGAGCGCACCATGGCCGCGAAGCCGTTCATGCGCTGGTCGATGCCGAAGCGCCGGGGCAGGAAATAGGTGTGGTAGAAGTGGGTCATGCGGTTTTCCAGGTGATGCCCGCCGTACCACTGCCAGCCGTAGTCGCAGGCGAGCATGTCCTTTACCGGCTCCTTCTGGTAGTCCACGTGGTACAGGGGCCGCAGCTTCTTGATCCGGCGCAGGACCATCCAGCGCATCTGGCTCCAGAACCACAGGTTGGGGAAGCTCTTCATGGGCAGGCTGCCGAACTGCCTGTGGATGGACTGGATGTACTTGGCGTCCATGTACAGCCAGCCCAGGGGGCTGACGCCCTCGGTGCGGAAGGAGTGGCCCTCGTAGATGTACTTGACGCCGTATTTCTCGGCGGCCAGGTACAGGGTGGTGGCCAGGCCGATGTCGGTGGGCGATTCCAGGTCCGGCACCCCGGCCTTGAGGAAGGCCCGGTAGATGTCGTCGTACTCCTCGTTGTCCACCACGTAGGTGAACAATTCCACGCCCAGTTTGTCCAGCACGTTGCGGATGTTCTCCACCGCGATGGTGGAGTTCCAGGTGTTGTCGAAATGCGCGGCCAGGGGCCTGAGCCCCAGCTCCTTGGCCAGGATGACCAGGTAGGACGAGTCGCAGCCGCCGCTGACCCCCACCACCAGGTCGAAGGGCTTGTTTTTGTTCTCGCGCTTGATGCGCGCGGCGGTCTGCTCCAGGATGCGCCGGCCGGCCTCGCCGGTGGGGTGCTCGCGGTCCAGGCGCTCGCTCAGGTGGCAATAGTTGCACACGCCCTCGTCGTCAAAGACGATGCTGGGCACGTTCGCGTCATACACGCAGCGGGTGCAGGCCCGGACCGGAGTGGCGAAACGTTCGCCCCAGCGCTCCAGCCAGGGCTCGCTGTACTTGGCGTCAAGCTCCATCTGGCCTTCCTTGGCCGGTGCCGGCGTCAGCGCGCCAGCACCTGTTTTAGGTCCGCGGGCTTGGGAAAATTCACCAGCACCGCCCGGTGCGGCCCCTGGTAGACCACCAGGCTGCCGGCGGCCACCGCGCTGGCCCCGCCTTCCTTCACCGCCCGGCCGAAGTCGTCTATCTTACCCGCGCCGCCGCAGGCGATCACGGGGATGCCGACCGCCGCGGTCACGGCCCGCACTAGCTCCAGGTCGTAGCCGGCGAAGGTGCCGTCGCGGTCGATGCTGGTGAGCAGGATCTCGCCCGCGCCCAGCTCCTGCACCCGGATGGCCTGCTCCACCGCCGTGGCGCGGGCCTCCACCTTGCCGCCGCCGTGCATGGCCTTGTACTTGCCAAAGAGCGTCTTCTTCACGTCGATGGCCGCGATGACGCTCTGGCTGCCCACGGCGGCCGCGGCCCGGCTGATCAGCTCCGGGTCGCGGTAGGCGGCGGAGTTGATGGCCACCTTCTCCGCGCCCAGGCCGGTGAGGCGCTTGACGTCCTCCACGCTGCGCACCCCGCCGCCATAGGCCAGCGGCATGAAGCACTCGCCGGCGATGTCGGCCACCAGCTCGAAGTTGGGTGGCTTGTTCTGCGGCGTGGCGGTGATGTCCAGCAGGATCAGCTCATCCACCTCTTTCTCGTTGAAGATGCGGATGGTGTTGATGGGGTCGCCCACGTAGGCCGGGTCCTTGAACTTCACGGTCTTGACCAGGCCGCGGTTGCGCAGCAGCAGGCAGGGCATCACCCGGTTCTGGAGCATCAGATCAGCTCCGCGAAGTTGGTCAAAAGCTTCAGGCCGTACTTGTGGCTTTTCTCGGGGTGGAACTGGGTGCCCATGACGTGGCCGCGCTGCACGGCCGCGGCGAACTTGTAGCCGTGCCCGCACCAGGCCAGCACGTCGGCGGCCTCGCGGCAGATCACGTGATAGCTGTGCACGAAGTAAAAGGCCGGCTCGGCCAGGTCCCTGAACAGGCCGTCCGCCCGGGTGGGCTCCACCGTGTTCCAGCCCATGTGCGGGATCTTCAGCGCGCGGTGCTCGGGCCCGAAGCGGAAGCGGATGGTCTCGCCGGCGATCCAGCCCAGGCCGGGGAGCGCGCCTTCCTCGCTTTTTTCGGTGAGGAGTTGCATGCCCAGGCAGATGCCCAGCACCGGCTTCTTTTGCTCCAGCACCGCGTCGTTCAGCACCGGCAGCAGGCCTTTCTCCTCCAGGGCCCGCATGCCCTCGTCAAAGGCCCCCACGCCGGGCAGGATCAGCCCGGCTGCGGCGGCGATGTCCTGGGGCCGGGCCGAGATGGCCGCCCGCGCCCCGATCCTTTTCAGCATGTTCAGGATCGAGGCCAGGTTGCCCATGCCGTAGTCAACGATGACGATCACGCGCCGCTCCCAGGCCGGCCCAGCCGCCGGGCGAAAAAATCCAGGGCCGAGGTCTCGTCGTAGCAATGGCCCTCAGGGTGCACGCATTCCTCCAGGGCCGCCTCGGCCCCGGCCGCGGCATAGACGGGCCTCAGGTAATTGTAGGTCAAATGCGCGCGGGTCTCCAGGCAGTAGGGATAGGCCTCCTTGAAACCCCACGAGAGCATCAGCGGGCGCGGGGCGATGAACCCGGCCAGGTCGGGGTAGTCGGCCCAGGCCAGGAGGCCGGGGATGGTGTCGTGCAGGTGCTGGTTGCCCCGGTCTGCGGCCAAGAGCGAAGTGATGCCGCTGGCCACCAGGCAGGCGGCGACGCCGGGCGCGTAGGCCGCCACCAGGCCGGCCAGGCGGCCGCCCTGGGATAGGCCCGCCGCGCCGATACGCCCTGGGTCCACCCCGGCCTGGGCACGCAGCACGGCCAGGGATTGCAGCAGCTCGGTCAGGTGCAGCATCACGATGGGCCGGCCCAGCTCAAAGGCCCAGTTGGCGAAAATCTCGTGGCTGCGCCGGCCCACCGGGTCGGGCGGGGCCTCCACCTGGCGGCGGCCGAAGCTGATGAGATCCGGGGCCAGCACCGCAAAGCCGGCCCGGGCCAATCGCAGGCCCAGGGCCTGCTGGCCGTCGCTATTGGGGATGAGCCCCGCGGCCGAATCCGCGCCCAGGTCGTGGCCGTGGCAGATGAGCACCGCCGGCCAGGGGTCAGGGCCAGGCGGGGTCAGGAGCCAGGCCCGGATCTCCTGGCCGTCCAGCGAGGCGTAGCGCAGCTCGCGGCGGCGGACGCCCGCGTCGGTCTGGTCGGCGCTCACCCGCCAGTCCGGCCGCCAGGCCGCGATGGCCGCCCGGTCCAGGTTCATCAGCGCCGCGGCCTGGGCCCGCAGCTCCTCCTGCCAGGCGATGAGGCCCTCCGGGCCGGGCTGCACGCGCTCAAAGGCCAGGCGCAGCAGGTCGGCCGGCAGGGCGACGGGGAACTCCGGGGCCGGGCAGTCGCCGGGGCAGTCCGGTGGCCGGTCGTCGGTGGTCATGCGGGTGTTGTGGCAGGTAGCGGGCGGCATGGTCGTTAGATCCCCCGGTCCGGGCCGCGCACCAGGGCCTCCAGGGCCTGGGCCAGGCGGTCGGCGAACTGCTCCGGGCCGAGCACCGGGATGGCCCGGCATTCCTCGGCAATGCGCTGGTAAAAGGCAGGGTCGTGGGCCAGGCGGGCCAGGAGCGGAATCACCCGCTCGGGCGCGAAGTCGGTTAGCAGCAGCTCGGGGTGGATGAAGTCGTCCAGGCCGCCGTAGAAGCTGGCCCCCTCGCGGTAGTGCTCGTGCCAGGGGTGCGGCAGGAGACCACCGGCACCCCGGCCGCGTGGGCCTCGCGCACGGTGCAGCCGCCGCCGCTGGGCCAGGTGTCCAGCATGAGGTCGTAGCCGGCCACCAGCTCGGGCGCGTCGTCGCGGAAACCCAGGAAGTTCAGGCCGGGCGGCAGCGGCCCGCAGCCCAGGACCTCCTCGGCCTGGGCCCCGATCAGGTCCAGGCTGAAGCCCGGCACCTGGCGCAGCGCGGTCAGGGCCACGTCCCAGAAGCCGGGGTTGTTGATGAACTTCACCGGCCGGCCCACGCAGACCGCCCGCAGCCGGCCCGGTTCGCGCCGGCGGTCGGCGCCCGCGCGCGGCGACTCGGTGACGTAGGCCGGGCCGATGTAGGCGCAGTCGGCCACCTCGTCGATGACGAGCCCCTTCACCGAGGTCACGGCCAGGTCCACGGCCGTCTCCAGCCCGCCGCCCTGGCTGACGAACTTCACCACCTTGGCCGCCGCGCCGCAATGGGCCAAAAGCTCGTAAAAGGGCGTCAGGAAGGGCGTGTTCAGGAGCAGCACGTCGCAGCGCATGGCCTGCATGGCGTGCAGGAAGCGTTGCAGCTTGGGGTACTGGGCCTGGCCGGGCTCCACCAGCACGTGGCAGCCGGCCTGGATCAGGCGCTGGACCAGGGGCTGCCAGGCCGGCTCCGGGGCCATGCGGCTGATGTAGATGACCTCGAAGCGGGTCTTGTCCAGCCGGAGCCCCAGGTCGGCGAAACGCTTGACCGTGGCCCAGGAGGTCTGGAAGGAGTCCAGGCCCATGACCAGCTTGATCTTGGCCGGGTCCAGCCTGGCCACGGCGGCCTCGTGGCCGGCCAAGGGCTGCACCCGGGGGGCCACCAGGCGCAGCACCGCCTCCACGGCCGGGTCGTAGTGCTGCCAGCGGTAGCTCACGGTGCGCACGTAGGCCGCGTAGTAGACCTCATAGAACACGGCCAGCATGGTCTCAAAGTCCCCGCGCACGGCCGCGGCCAGGCCGGCCTCGCAAAAGGGCGCGGCGATGGCCTCGAAATCGCCCAGGCCCTGGCGGCAGTCCACCAGGGCGCGCAGGGTCTCGCCGTCGGCGTGGCCGGCCTGGGCCCAGGCCCGCTCCAGGTAGACCGCGGCCGGCTCCAGATGGCCCGCGCCCTTGAGACCCAGGCCGAAGGACTTGTTGGCCGCGGCCCGCACCCGGCGCGCCGGGCTGAAGCAGGCCTCGGGCGGGTCGGGCAGGCGCGGGGGCGTGAACTGATAGCCGGGGAAGACCACCTCTTCCTGGTCGTCCAGCATGCGGCGCAGGCGGGTGAGCGCCAGGTCCAGGCTGTAGTTTTCCTCCACGAAGCGCCGGCCCAGGGCCGGGTCGTAGGGCTCGTGATAGCGCCGCACCAGCTCGTCCAGGTTGTTCCACAGGAAATGGCGCGGGTAGATGCCCTCGGCGGTGTGGAAGTTGTGGATCAGAGGGCGCAGGCCGCTGGCCATGGCCTCCATCAGGCCCAGGCCCTGGCTCTCGGAAAGGCTGGTGCAGAGGATGGCGTGCTTGTCGGCCAGCCATTGCTCGATGCCCTCCACCCAGCCGTGGAAGCGCACCGCGCCCGTGAGCCCGTTGCGCTCCAGGAAATGCCGGAAGGCCACCTCGTGGTAGGAGTCCTGGAACCTGCCGGCCACGTGCAGGCGGCAGCGGGGCTGGCGCTCATGCAGGGCGCGAAAGGCGTGCCACAGGAGCTGGGGGCCCTTCTTGAAATTGATGTAGCCCACGTAGGCCAGGTCAAAGCCGGGCGCGCGGGGGGTGAACGCGATGCGCCGGGTGTCGATGCCGTTGGGGATGACATGGATGCGCTTGACCTGCTGGCGGGCCTCGGGCTTGTTGTGCAGGAAAAGATCGCGCATGCCGGCGCAGACGAAGACCAGGTCCGTCACCCGGCTGTAGTCTATCTTCAGCGCCAGTCCGGCCATGACCTCATAGGCGTGGATGCGCAGGATCACCCGCTTGCCCGTGAGCTCGGCCCCGGCCTGGTTGGTCAAAAAGGCGGCCAGCTCGTTGCCCCACTCGATCCAGAGGACATCGTGGCGGCGGATGGCGGCCACCAGGTCCTCGACTTGGTCGCTCACCAGCTTTTCCACCGCCCAGTCCGGGGCCAGGCCGGTGACGATGTTGGCCACGAAGCTGTCCGTGCCCGGCGCGCAGCAGACCAGCATGCTCCGGGCCGGCGCGGCGGCGGGGATCAGGCTGACCGGCGCGTCCGGGGCCGGGGCCGGCGGGGGCGGCGCGTCCAGGCTGCGCAGGGGCCGGCCCAGGTTGGCCAGGCACTGGTTGACGAGGCCCAGCAGCTCGGGCCGGGCCGGCGGCGGGGCCAGGGCCAGGGCGCGCTCGAAGGCCTGGACCGCCTGGGCGTGGTCCTCGCCCATCAGGAAATATTTGCCCAGGTTGGCGGCGAAGACGTGGTTGGCCGGCTCCAGGGCCAGGGCCTGCTCAAGGTGCGCGGGAGCCTTTTCCGGGCGGCCGGCCATGATCAGCGCCATGGCCAGGGAGTTGTGCAGGCCGGCGCGCTCCGGCTCCAGGGCCAGCAAGCGGCCGAAAACCTGGGCCGCCTCGTCAAAATGCCGACTCCCCATCAGGGCCCCCGCCAAAAGCTTGAGCCCCTCGGCCGGGGCGTCCGGGGCCTGGGCCAGGGGGCGCAGGCGCTCCAGGGCGGCGGCGGTCTGGCCGGCGGCCAGGTCCGCGCGGGCCTGATCCAGGTCAACTGCGTGCTTGGGCGGGGCCGCGCCGGGCCTGGGGCCGGGGGCGGGAGCGGTTTTGGGGCGTTTGGGCTTGGCCACGGACAACCTCGTGCTGGGGCGCGCCATCCGGCCGGACGGGTGATCGCGGTGATGATCCCCTCAAATTATCTACAAGATTCGTGCCAGGTTATCGAGGGCGGGGTCAAGCAAAAAACCGGACCCCGGCGGAGGCCGGGGTCCGGTGCGGGTCTGGGGCCGGGCGCGGGGCCCGGCGCGGCCGGTTTAGCCCAGGAGCTGGAGGGCCAACTGCGGCAGGCTGTTGGCCTGGGCCAGCATGGCCACCGCCGCCTGGGCCAGGATGTTGTTCTTGGTGAACTCGGTCATCTCGATGGCCACGTCCACGTCGCTGATGCGCGACTCGGCCGC
>JAZDHW010000197.1:0-64598 GCA_043805555.1 Pseudomonadota bacterium | reverse complement strand
CCCGGCCGCTTGGTAAGCCCGCCGGGGAGCCTGTCGGAGTAGTCCTCCGACAGGCTCCCAAGCGGGCCACGGACGGCCCGCCCGGAATGGCGCCAAATTTATTTTTGGCGCCATTCCGAGAACTTGCCCAAATTTACTTTTGGCAAGTTCCAAGAGGAGAAAGCCATGGATGGCTTTCTCCGACACACACCGAAGCCGGCCGGCGGCCCTCCACCAGGGGCACCTCGAAGACCTTGGGGTGCATGACGGGCCCGTGGCCGAAAAAGCCTTCCTCGCCGAAAAGCTCGCCGTGGTCTGCGGTGACGATCAACCAGGCGTCCGGCGGCAGCTTGGCGTAGAGCGCTGGCATGAGCGCGTCCACCCGCTCCAGGGCCCGCACCTGGGCCGCACGCAGGCGGGCCATCTCCTCGGCCGGGAAGAAGCCCGCCTCGGCCGGGCCGGCCGCGCCGGCCGCGCCGGCATCCGCGCCCAAATCCTTGACCACCCCGTGCAGGCCGTGGAGGCGCGGGGCGGCCTCGGGCGGCAGCAGATAGGGGTAGTGGGTCTCGCCCAGGTTCAGGAAATAGAAGGCCGGCCGGTCGGGCTCAAAATACATCTGGTCGATCATGCCGGCAAAGTCGGCATGGTCGGCCATGAGCCGGTAGTCGTCAAAGCCGGTGGCGAAGATGGTGTGCTGGTTCAAGACCGGCAGGCTCACCCGGCCCACGGTGCGATAGCCCAGGCGCTTCAACGCCGTGGGCAGGTTGAGCTGGGGCAAAAAGCCGGCGAAGTCCAGCCCCGGCGCGCCCAGGCGATCCCGCCAAGCCAACAATTCAGTCCGGTAGACCTCGTTGGCAAAGACCCCGGCCGGGCTGGTGTGGGGCAAGAGGCCCATCAACAGCGCCTGGTGGGAGGGCGAGGTCCAGGAGGCGTAGGACCAGCGCTGCTGCACCGGCCCCAGGCGGTCCAGGTGGGGGGTGGCCGCCGCCAGCCAGGCGTCGTGGCGGCAGGAGTCCAGGATCATGAAAACCACGTCGTTCAACTGGCGACCTCGCTTGCGCGCCGGAAACAATGCGGGCCGGGGCGGACAGGGCCCCGGCCCGCGCCTCAACCATTATTCTACCTGCGCCTGAGCAGGTTGCGGGCGATGACCAGGCGCATGATCTCGTTGGTGCCCTCGTAGATCTGGGTGATCTTGGCGTCGCGCATGTGGCGCTCCATGGGATATTCCTTGCAGTAGCCATAGCCGCCCAGGATCTGCACGCCCTCCACCGCCGCGTTCATGGCCGCGTCAGAGGCGAACATCTTGGCCATGGCCGACTGCATCTCGATGTGCATGTGCTGGTCTTCCATCCAGGCCGCGCGCAGCAGAAGCAGCTCGGCCGCGTCCAGGGCGGCGGCCATGTCGGCCAGCTTCCACTGGATGGCCTGGAAGGTGCTGATGGGCTTGCCGAACTGCTCGCGGGTGCCGGCGTAGTCCACCGCCTCCTCCAGCACCGCCCGGCCGATGCCCAGCGCCTGGGAGCCGATGCCGATGCGGCCGCTGTCCAGGGTGGTGAGCATCTGCTTGAGCCCCGCGCCGGGCTCGCCCAGGATGTTGTCCTTGGGGATGCGCGCGTCCTCGAAGACCAGCTCGCTGGTGCCCGAGGCGCAGATGCCCATCTTCTCCTCGACCCGGCCCACCGAGAAGCCCTTGGTGTTCTCGAAATCCACCACAAAGCAACTGATGCCCTTGGCCCCGGCGCTCTTGTCGGTCACCGCGGCGATGACCCCGAAGCTGGCCACGTTGCCGTTGGTGATGAACTTCTTCTCGCCGTTGAGCACCCACTGGGCGCCGTCCAAGACCGCGGTGGTGCGCAGCGCGCCGGGGTCGGAGCCCGCGCCGGCCTCGGTGAGCCCGAAGCAGCCGATCTTCTGGCCGGAGGCCACCGGGGCCAGGTACTTCTGCTTCTGCTCCTCGCTGCCGAAGGTCAGCACCGGGAAGCAGTAGAGCGAGTTGTTCACGCTCATGATAACGCCCACGGACGCGTCGCCGCGGCTGATCTCGCTGAGACCCAGCACGTAGCTGATGTAGTCCAGGCCCGCGCCGCCGTACTGATCCGGCACGGCGATGCCCATGAAGCCCAGCTCGCCCAGGGCGGCGCAGGCCTCGGCCGGATGGCTGTGGCTGGCGTCGAACTGGGCGGCCTGGGGTTTCAGCATCTCGTCGGCCAGGCGGGCCGCGGTCTCCTTGACCATCTTCTGTTCGTCGGTGAGGGCAAAGTTCATGACGTCTCCCTGCGTCGTTAGAGTGCCAAAGGAACGTCGTGCGGGTGTTGGAGCCCCCAACCCCCCGGCCCTGGCAAACGCCCGGCCGGGGAGCCTCGGTGGCTAAACTTGTTTTCGCGCCGGCCGCCTGCCCTCAGTCCTTGATCAGGCGGCGCACCAGCAGGTTGGTCAGGGCGAAGACGCCGCCCAGGTCCAGGTGGAAGGGCGCGCGGTCGTCGATGCCGATCACGGCCCGGGCCCCGAACTCCTCGTCGCCCCGCCACAAGAGCGCGTACAGGGGCAGCTTAGGCAGGCCCGGCAGCCGCCAGGCCAGGTCCGCGCCGTCGGCGTCCGCCGAGCCCAGGGCCTGGGCCCGGGCCAGCATGGCCGCCGGCGCGGCGGCAAAGGCCCGGGCCAGGGGCGCGGTGGCCACGGCGTGGGCCCCAGTGAAAAACAGCGCCCCGCCGGGCAGCTCCGGGGGCGTGACCATGCGCCCGCTGGGCGGCACGCCCTGGGACTTGGCCAGGGCGCTCAAGAGCACCACCCCGGCCTGGTAGCTCACCCGTTCCGCGGGCGCGGCCTCGCGCCAGATGCGCCGGCCGGCCGGGTCCACCCAGAAGGCCTCGCCCACCAGCATCAGCCGGAAGCGGCCGTCCTGCCACAGGGCCTCGGTGGCCTCGGCGGCCTGGGCCGGCGGGCGCGCGGCCAGGTCATCCCACAAAGCCGCCGGCAGATCCTCGGCCCAGCGGAACAGCCCGCCTTGGTCCTCGCGGTCGCCCTCGCGGCTGGTCACGGCGCGCCCTCCCCGGCCGGCCCTGCTGCCGTGTGCGCCCGGCCGGCGAGGCCGTGAGCCCCGCCGGCCGGGCGGTCAGAGTCTTTACTTGCCGCCGGTGAAGTTGGCCTTGCGCTTCTCCAGGAAGGCGCCCATGCCCTCTTTCTGGTCCGGGCTGGCGAAGCAGGTGGCGAAGCACTCGGCCTCCATGGGCATGGCCCGCTCCAGGGCCATGTCCGCGCCGGCGTCGATGAGCTGCTTGATGGCCCGGGTGCTCACCGCGCCCTTATTGGCGATGCCCTTGGCCGTCTTCATCACCGCGGCCATCAGCTCCTCGGCCGGGAAGACCTTGTTGACCAGGCCGATCTCCTTGGCCTCGGCCGCGCCGATGATGTTGCCGGTCAGGCACAGCTCCTTGGCCATGGCCTTGCCCACCAGCCGGGGCAGGCGCTGGGTGCCGCCGAAGCCGGGGATAATGCCCAGGTTGATCTCGGGCTGGCCGAACTTGGCGTTCTCGGCGGCGTAGATGAAGTCGCAGGCCATGGCCAGCTCGGTGCCGCCGCCCAGGGCGAAGCCGTTGACCGCGGCGATGACCGGCCGGTCCAGCTTCTCGATCTTGAAGAACACGCCCTGGCCCATCAGCGAGAATTTGCGCCCCTCCAGGGCGGTCATCTGCACCATGGCCGCGATGTCCGCGCCGGCCACGAAGGCCTTGTCGCCCGCGCCGGTGATGACCACGCATTTGATGGAGTCGTCGGCCGCGACCTGGTCCATGGCCTGGCCCAGCTCGCCCACCACCTGCGGGTTGAGCGCGTTCATGGCCTTGGGCCGGTTGATGGTGATGGTGGCCACGCCGTCGGCCACTTCGAAAATGATCAGCTCGTACGCCATGCTCTTATATCCTCCCCGGATTGATTGGCTGCTCTCCGGTTGGGCTTTTGGCTCGCCGGGCGGGCGGGGCCGGCCCGTCCGCCCGGCGCGGGAACAAGGGACCGGGGCCCGCGGCAATTGCCCGGGGCCCGCTGGTTCATTCTTAACGCTCCACGATCAGGGCCGCGCCCTGGCCGCCGCCGATGCACAGGGTGGCCAGGCCGGTCTTGGCGTCGCGCTTGATCATCTCGAAGATCAGGGTGACCAGGATGCGCGCGCCCGAGGCGCCGATGGGGTGGCCCAGGGCGATGGCGCCGCCGTTGACGTTGACGATGTCGCGGTTCAGGCCCAGCTCGCGGATGACGGCCTCGGCCTGGGAAGCGAAGGCCTCGTTGGCCTCGATCAGCTCCAGGTCGGCCACGGTCATGCCGGCCTTCTTGAGTGCCGAGCGGGTGGCCGCGATGGGGCCCAGGCCCATGTAGGCCGGGTCCACGCCGCCCCAGCCGTAGCCCTTGATCTTGCACAGCGGGGTCAGACCCAGGGCCTTGGCCTTGTCGGCGGTCATGACCACCAGGGCCGCCGCGCCGTCGTTGATGCCGCTGGCGTTACCGGCGGTGACGGTGCCGCCCTTCTTGAAGGCCGGGGGCACCTTGGCCACGGCCTCGGCGGTGGAGCCGAAGCGGGGGTGCTCGTCGGTGTCGCAGACCTTGGGGTCGCCCTTTTTCTGGGCCACGTACACCGGCGCGATCTCGTCCTTGAAGCGGCCGGAGGTGATGGCCTTCTCGGCGTTCTGCTGGCTTTTCAGCGCCAGGGCGTCCTGGGCCTCGCGGGTGATGCCGTATTTCTCGGCCACGTTCTCGGCCGTGATGCCCATGTGGTAGCCGTTGAAGATGTCGGTCAGGCCGTCGAAGACCATGTAGTCGATCATCTTGCCGTCGCCCATGCGCTGGCCCCAGCGCGCGCCGGGCAGCAGGTAGGGCGCGGCGCTCATGTTCTCGGTGCCGCCGGCCACCGCTATCTCGGAGTCGCCGCACATCACGGCCTGGGCCGCCAGCATCACGCTCTTGAGGCCCGAGGCGCAGACCTTGTTGACGGTGAAGGCGTTGGCCTCCTGGGGGACGCCCGCGCCCAGCTCCACCTGGCGGGCCACGTTCTGGCCCAGGCCCGCGCCCAGCACGTTGCCGAAGATAAGCTCGTCCACCTGGCCGGGCTCCACATTGGCCCGCTCCAGGGCGGCCTTGACCGCCGTAACGCCCAACTGCACCGCCGACACATTGGTGTACATGCCGCCAAAACGGCCCACCGCCGTGCGGGCCGCGCCTACGATCACTACGTCCTTCAACATTGCTAACTCCCTTATCGCGTCGTGCTTCAGATGCGGGGCCACCGACGGCCCCGATTGGGTGCCTTGCCTACAGGTTTTCCACGATCAGGCTCACCGCCTCACCGCCGCCCAGGCACAGGCTGGCCATGCCCAGGTGCGCCCCGCGGTCCTTCAGGGCGTAGATCAGGGTGGTGAGCACCCGCGCGCCCGAGGCCCCGATGGGGTGGCCGATGGACAACGCGCCGCCGTAGATGTTCACCTTGGCCGGGTCTAGCTCCAGGGTGCGCTGCACCGCCACCGACGAAGCGGCGAAGGCCTCGTTCACCTCGTGCAGGTCGATGTCCTGGGGGGTGAGCCCCTGCTTGGCGCAGACCTTGGGGATGGAGTGGATGGGGGCCACCAGCACGTACTTGGGGTCGATGCCGGCCGCGCCCTGGGCCCCGATCTTGACCATGGGGGTGAGCCCCAGGGCCTTGGCCTTGTCCGCGCTCATCACCACCACCGCGGCCGCGCCGTCGTTGAGGCTAGACGCGTTGCCGGCAGTGACGGTGCCGCCCTCGCGCTTGAAAACCGGTTTCAGCTTGGCCAGGGCCTCGGCCGAGGACTCGCGCAGGCCTTCGTCCTTGGCTATGACCTTGGGCTCGCCCTTTTTCTGGGGGATCGTCACCGGCACGATCTGGGCGTCGAAGCGCTTCTCGGCGTCGGCCTTCAGGGACTTGCCGTAGCTGTTGAGCGCGAAGGCGTCCTGGTCGGCCCGGGTCACGTTGTATTTCTCGGCGCAAAGCTCGGCGCTCATGCCCATGTGGAAGTCGTTGAGGTGGTCCCAGAGGCCGTCGTGGACCATGGAATCCACCACCTTGCCGTTGCCCATGCGGTAGCCGTCGCGCTGGTTCATCAGCAGATACGGCGCGTGGGTCATGGACTCCATGCCGCCGGCCACCACCACCTCGGCGTCGCCGCAGGCCACGGCCTGGGCGGCCAGCATCACGGCCTTGAGGCCGGAGCCGCAGACCTTGTTCACGGTGATGCAGCCGATCTCCACCGGCAGGCCGGCGCGCAGCATGGCCTGGCGGGCCGGGTTCTGGCCCAGGCCGGCGGGCAGCACGCAGCCCATGATCACCTCGTCCACCTCGGCCTGGCTGATGCCGGCGCGGTTGATGGCCTCGTTGATGGCGATCACGCCCAGTTCCAGGGCGGTCAGGCTGGCGTAGGCACCCCGGAAGGCGGCCACGGGGGTGCGGCAGGCGGAGACGATGACGACTTCTCTCATGTAGATGCTCCTTGTCGCGGTCAAATTTCCGCGGGGTTAGTCCTCGGTCTCGGAAGGGGAGTAGAAGGGGGTGGGGATGACGCGGCGCACCCTGGCCAGGGCCACCAGGCCGGCGGCGCCGCTTTCGAGCCCCTCGGCCTCCAGGTAAAGCCGGCCGTCGCGCAACAGCAGGCGTTTGGGGTCCAGGGTCAGCTCCTGCTCGGCCCCGCCGCCCAGCACCAGCACCACCCGCCGGCGCTCGGCGATGGCCGGCAGCAGGGCGTTAAGCACCGCGGGCTCGCAGCCGAAGCCGTCGGCCACCACCACCTGGTCCAGGGCGTCGCGGAACACCTCGCACAGCGGGTCGGGCAACTGGTCCACCAGGGTGCACAGGCCGCCCAGGGCCCCCAGGGCCAGGGCGAAGTCGCTAACCCGGGTGAGCTGGCGCACGGCCAGGATCATGGCGAACAGGTCGGAGAGGCTAAGGCCCCGGACGTTGAAGGTCAGCTCCTTGTCCAGGATGAAGCCGCCGCCCTTGCGCGAGTGATGGAAGGCGAATCCCATGTCTGCCAGTCGGTCGCGGTCCTTATAAAGCTGCCGGCGGGAGATGTCGTAGCGGCGGCACATTTCCTCCGGGCTGCGGCGAGGGTTGGCCTTGAGGTCGCAGATAATGCCCATGAGCCGAGCCAGCCGGCGGCTGTTCATGGTCCCTCCCGCAGGGTGTGCAATCACCATTTCATAGCCGAGATACCAGGGCAAGTCAAGGAAAGCAGGCTCGGCCAACCTTGGCGGATGGCTGGCTAAACGACGCGGGGCCGGGCTCAGGAGCCCTGGCGCAGTTGCCTGGCATAGGCGGCCACCCCGGCGGCGATGCCCTCGGCCAACAGGTCGCGGTAGGCGGGGTTGGTCAGGCGCTGGTGCTCCTTGGGGTTGGTGATGAAGCCCACCTCGGCCATCACCGCCGGCATGCGCGCGCCGATGAGCACGATGAAGGGGGCCTGCTTCACCCTGAGGTCCTCCACCTCATACTGCTTGCGCACCGCGCCGATGAGCTCGCGCTGGAGCGCGTGGGCCAGACGGTTGGATTCGTTGATCTTGGAGCTGAGCATCAGGTCCTTGAGGATGAGCTGGAGGTCGTTGATGGAGCGCTGGGTGGTGGCGTTTTCGCGCGCGGCCACCCGCACCGACTCCTCGTCGGCGGCCAGGTTGAGGAAATAGGTCTCGATGCCCGAGAGCTTGGGGCTGGCGGCGGCGTTGATGTGGATGCTCACAAACAGGTCGGCCTCGCGGGTGTTGGCAAAGGCGGTGCGCTCCTCCAGGGGCACGGTCACGTCCTTGCCGCGGGTGAGCAGCACCTCCACCCCGGCCTTTTTGCGCAGCTTTTCGGCCACCCGCTTGGCGATGTCCAGGGTGAGGTCCTTTTCCTTGATCCCGCGCCAGATGCAGCCGGGGTCCTTGCCGCCGTGGCCGGGGTCCACCACCACCCGCCGCACGCCCAGGCCCAGTTGGGCGGCCAGGCCCAGGCCCCCGGTCTCGCCCGTGGCCCGGCCCCGGGGCACCTTGTGGGCCCGGCTGGTGTAGCGGCTGGCCGGATGGGCCGGCTCGCCGCGAGGGGACTTGGCGGTCTTGACCTTCACCGGGGCCGGGCGGTCTTCGCCAAAGCAGTCCACCACCACCCGGAAGGGGTTGTCCAGGGTGAAGATCTTGTAGGAAACCAGGTGGTTGATGTCCAGCACCACCCGCACGGTGTCCGGGGTGAACTGGCCGGCGCGGGCCGCGGCCAACAGCCCGTCGTCAATGGTGACCAGGTCCTTGACGCTGCCGGCGATCTGGGCCCCGCGCAGGTCCACGTAAAGCCGGCGGGGCTTGCCCGCGTCCTGGTCGGCGGTGAGCAGGTTGGTGCTGTAGGGCACCGGCCGGTCCAGGCCCAGCACCACCCGGGTGTAGCTGGGGGTGGACCAGTGGCGCACCTGCCCCAGGACCGCCAGGCTGGGGTCCAGGCCCTGGGCCGCGGGCGCGACCGCCGCCACGGTCTCGGTCTCGGGCTCGGGCCGCGGGGCCGGGGCGCGCCCGCGCTGGGCCTCCTCCACGATGGAGCCGCCGCCCAGGGTTGGGCGCAGGGTTTTCTCCAGGGCGTCCAGGCGCTGCTTGGCCTCGGGCACCATGTCGCCCTTGGGATAGTTCACCGTGACCCGCAAATATTCCAGGTAGGCCTGCTTGGGGTCGCCGGCCTGCTCATAGAGCTCGCCCAGGCGCATCTGGGCGTCGTCGGCCAGGCGCGAGCGCGGGAAGTGGTTGGTGAAACGGCGGAAAAGGTCCACGGCCTCCACGAAGTCGCCCTGGCGCTGGAACTGGGCCCAGGCCCCCGAGCGCACCCGGCCCATCCACCACAGGCAGTTGGGGGCCAGGGCGCCGTGGGGGTCGGCGGCGTAGACGCTGGCAAAGCGGTCGTAGAGGCCCTGCCAGTTCTGGTACACCCGCCGGCCCTGCTCGTGGCCCACCAGCCACTGATAGTCCTTGCGCGCGCGCTCGTACACGGCCTTTTCGTCCTGGGCCAGGGCCGGGCCCGCCAGGCACGCCGTCAGGGCCAGGACCAGGGCCCAGCCGAGGCACAAAGCTCTAGGCAAGCGCGTCACGTTGCAGTTCGTCCAGTAAATTAAGGGCCATGAGCGGCGTGATGCCGGCCAGTTCCAGCTCCTTGAGCCGGCGCAGCACCGGGTGCTCGGGGGCGGCGAAAAGCTCCATCTGGGGGCTGGGTTGGCCGGGGGGATGGCCGTCAGCGCCGGGGCCGCCGCCGTCCTCCAGTTGCTTGAGTATCTGGCGCGCCCGCTCCAAAACCGGCGCGGGCAGGCCGGCCAGGCGGGCCACGGCCAAGCCGTAGGAGCGGCTGACCCCGCCCGGCACCAGGCGGCGCAGGAAGACGATGCCGCCCCGGTACTCCTTGACCGCCACGTTGAAGTTCTTGATGCGGGGGTGGCTGGCGGCCAGCTCGGTCAACTCATGGTAATGGGTGGCGAAAAGGGTCTTGACCCCCACCCCGGCCAGGTCGTGCAGGTGTTCGGCCACCGCCCAGGCGATGGACATGCCGTCAAAGGTGCTGGTGCCCCGGCCCACCTCGTCCAGGATGACCAGGGAGCGCGGGGTGGCCGATTTGAGGATCTGGCTGGTCTCGGTCATTTCGACCATGAACGTGGAGCGGCCCCGGGCCAGGTCGTCCATGGCCCCCACCCGCGTAAAAATGCGGTCCACCAGGGGGATGCGGGCGCGCTCGGCCGGCACGAAGGATCCGGCCTGGGCCAGAAGCGCGATCAGGGCCACCTGGCGCAGGATGGTAGACTTGCCGGCCATGTTGGGCCCGGTGATGATGAGCACCTGGTCCTCGCCGCCCAGGCGCACGTCGTTGGGCACGAACTCGCCCTCATTGAGCATGCGCTCCACCACCGGATGGCGGCCGCCGCTGATGAGCAGCCCGCCCTCCTCGGCCATCTCCGGGCGCACATAGGCCCGCGAAAGCGCCAGCCCGGCCAGGCCGGCCAGCACGTCCAGGTTGGCCGCGGCCTGGGCGCAGGCCATGAGCGGCCGGGCGGCCAGGGCCACCGTGTGGCGCAGCTCCTCGAAAAGCTTGCGCTCCAGGGTCAGGGCCTTTTCCTCGGCCCCCAGCACCTCGGCCTCCTGCTCCTTCAGCTCCGGGGTGATATAGCGCTCGCCGGTGGCCAGGGTCTGCTTGCGGATGAAGCTCTCCGGCACCTTGTCCAGATGGGTGCGGGTGACCTCGATGTAGTAGCCGAAGACCTTGTTGAAGCCCACCTTGAGCGAGGGGATGCCGGTCTCGGCCTTGAGGCTGGCCTGCAAGGCCGCGATCCAGTCCTTGCCCGAGCTGGCCAGGCCGCGCACCCGGTCCAGCTCCGGGTCCACGCCCGTGGCGATGACCCCGCCCTCGGCCAGGCTCACCGGCGGCGATTCGGCCAGGGTGGCGGCCAGGCGGCCGGCCAAGCCCTCCAGCCCGCCCAGTTGCGCGCGGCACTGGGCGATGAGCGGCGCGCTCAGATTGGCGCTGGCCGCGACCAGACGCGGCATCAGCATGAGCGCGTCGCGCAACGCGGCCAGGTCCCGGGGGCTGGCCTGGCCCAGGCTGGCCCGGCCCACCAGGCGGGGGATGTCCGGCAGCGCCGCCAGCAGGTCGCCCAGGGCCTCCAGGGCCTGGGGGTCCGCGCAGAGGTCGTCCAGGGCCTGGTGGCGGGCCTCGATCTGGATGAGATCCAGGAGCGGGAAGCCCAGCCAGTCGCGCAGCAAGCGGCCGCCCATGCTGGTGCGGGTCTGGTCCAGGGCCCCGATCAAGGAGCCCTGGCGGCCGCCGCCGGCGATGGAGCGGAACATCTCCAGGTTGCGCCGGGCGGTGGCGTCCAGGAGCAGGTGGGTCTGCACCGAATAGAGGGTCAGGCGCTCCAGGTGCTCCGGGGCCTGGCGCTGGGTGGCGGCCACCATTGACCAGGCCAGGGCCGCGGCGATGTAGGCCGGCCCGGCCTCCTCGTCCCATTCGGCGGCCAGGCGGCCGTCCAGGATCTCGGCGGCCTGGCGGGGGCTGGGCGGCCGGCCGGGGTGGTGGGAGCGCGGCAGGTCGCTATAGGGCGGGCCCAGCTCGGCCAGGGCCGGGTGGGCGGCCTGGCTCTCGGCCAGCACCAGCTCGGCCGGCTCGAGGCGGGCCAGCTCGTGGGCCAGGGACGGGCCGGCCGGCAGCAGGCAGGCCTTGAACTCGCCGCTGGCGAGATCCAGGTGGGCCAGGCCGATGCCGTCCTTGCCGAAATACAGCGCGGCCAGGAAGCGGTTGGCCTTGGCCGGCAGATGCTGGGGATCGGTGAACATGCCGGGGCTGACCACCCGGGTGATGTCCCGGCGCACCAGGCCCTTGGCCAGGCGGGGGTCCTCCACCTGGTCGCAGACCGCCACCTTGAAGCCGGCCTCCACCAGTTGGGCCAGGTAGTGGTCGGCGGCGTGGTGGGGCACCCCACACATGGGCACCGGGTCCACGTTGCCCTTGTCGCGGCTGGTCAGGGTGATGGAGAGCACCTTGGAGGCCACCAGGGCGTCCTCGAAGAACATCTCGTAAAAGTCGCCCATGCGGAAAAACAGGATGCAGTCGGGCACCTGCTCCTTGAGTTCCAGGTATTGCCGGAACATGGGCGTGTCCCGCGGGGCCGGCACATCGGCGGCGGTGAGGGCGGACAGATCGGGCTTGCGGCTAGTGGGGGGCATGGCCTCCTGCCTGGGCTACAGGGCGACGGGACATATATAACATAACAACAACCGCGGTTTCAGGCCAGAGTGCCCGCGCAAAGAGGCAATTATGCGGCAGAGTTAGGCCGGTTGGAAGGCGGCTCAGGCCGCGGGGCGGTAGGGGGCGATGGTGTCCCAGGCGTGGCAGCGGGGGCACTTCCAGGTGAGTTGGTGGGAGATGAACCCGCACTGGCCGCACTGGTAGGCGTCCCAGTTGCCGTTGATCTGGGCCAAAAGCTCGCGGTAGGCGGCCAGGGCCGGCTCGGATTGGCCCTGGGCCAGCAGCACCTGGCCGCGCAGGCGGTGGACCCCCAGTTGGTGGGGCGCGCGCTCCACGGCCAGGTTCAGGAGCTCCAGGGCGCGGACCGGATTGCCCAGGCGGTTGTAGCTTTCGGCCAGGGCCTGCAGGGTGTGCACGTCGGCCTGGTCGGTCTCGATCTCATCGAAAAAGGTCTGCACGGTCTTCACGCCCAGGGCCTCCTCGGCCTGGGCCAGGCGGTTGACCACCAGGTGGGCGTGGTCCGGGGCCAGCTTGACCGCCCGCCGCCAGATGCCCAGGGCCTTGCGCAGGCGGCCGCGGGTCAGCTCCAGGTCGCCCAAGTGCAAATAGGCGTCCAGGCAGCCCTTGTCCACCCGAAGCGCCTGCTCCAGGGCCTCCTCGGCCTTTTCCAGGTGGCCGGCGCTCATGAACTCCTTGCCCTGCTCGGTCTTGTAGTGGGCCAGGATGGCGTGGTTGTCGTACCCGGTGAGCTTTCCCAGGCGCTTCAAGGCTTCGAAGGCCTTCTCCCAGTCGCGCATCTCTTCGAAAAGGTTGACCAGTTGGCGGCAGGCCTCCACGTGCCCCGCGTCCATGGTCAACACTTCCTGGAACGAATCCACCGCCCGGTTGAATAACCCGCCCTTGCGATAGTCCAGGCCCAGGTCATAGAGCGCCTGCAGGCGCACCGGCGGGGCCAGGTGGGGCCGGGCGATGATGGACTGGCGGATGCGCACCGCGCGCTCGATCTCGCCCTTTTGGCGGAACAGGTTGCCCAGGACGACGTAGGTCTCCACCGTCTCGGAGTTCAGGGTGACCGCGCGGGTGAACTCCTCGATGGCCTGGTCGGTGTGATCGGCCATCAGGTGGCTGACGCCCTTCAGGAAGGCGTCGTCGGAGGGGCTTCTGGGGGTGGCTTTGGCGGTGCGGACCCCGCTACGCACCGAGGAGCGGCCGCCCAGCCAGCCCAGGATCAGGGCCACCAGGGTCGCGCCGCCGCAACCCAGCACCTCGCCCAGGCTGACCGGATGTCCGAACACGTTGAACAGGGCCGTTTCCATGCCACAATCCCGCACTGCTGGTTGCCGGGCCCCGTCGGGGGCGGGCCGGGTCGTCTTTTATTATAGCGCCTTGTCTTCGCCCTCTGGCAAATGCCGGTTTTCGGCGCCCACCGGTTCGCCGGTGATGGGCAGGTTGCGCAGCGAGTTCAGCTCCTGGTGCAGACCGGCGATCTCCTTCTCCAGGCCCTTGATGCTCTTGCGCAGGCGGAAGCGCTCGGCGATGCCCAGCAGGCTGGCCAGGAACAGGCCCACGAAGAAGGCCAGCAGGATGACCAGATAGGTGGCGTAGGGCGAGGATTCGAACTTCACGAAGAGCAGGTTGAGGCGGATGGCCAGGGGATGGCCCAGGGCCTCCATGTTCTGCACCATGAAGATGATGGCCAAGGCCACCACCGCCGACAGCAAGATCGCCTTGATATAGCTCATCGCCGCTCCTTGTCTGGCGGTTGCCGGGCTGCCGCGGCCCCGGGGCCCGGTCTCGGCGGTCTGGTCCTGCGGGGCCGGCTCAGCGCATCCGGGCGAAAAACGGCGTCAGCTTGGCGTGGCTGGCCCGGATGTGCTCGGGCACCGAGCGCACCTCGCCCAGCACGGTCATGAAATTGGTGTCGCCGTTCCAGCGCGGCACCACGTGAAAATGCAGGTGCTCCTCGATGCCGGCCCCGGCCGCCCGGCCCAGGTTGAGCCCCACATTGAAGCCGTCTGGGTTCATCAACTGCCGAAGCGCCGCGGTGGCCAGGGTCACGTTGTGCAGCAGGTCGGCCTGCTCGCCCTCGCTGAGCCCGCCCAGGTCGGCCACGTGCCGCTTGGGCGCGATGAGCACGTGGCCATTATTGTACGGATATTTGTTCATCATGGCTAGGCAGGTCTCGCCCACCCCCAGCACCAGGTCGTCATAGCCCGCGCCGTCGCAGGCCTGGCAGAAGATGCAGCCCTGGGGTTTCTCGTCGCCCAGGATGTAGCTCATGCGCCAGGGTGCCCAGAGAGCTTGCATTCTCACTCCTTGCTGCAAGGGCCGGAGCGGTCCGGAGGGCGGTGCGGGCGTCGCCGCCGGGCCGGGCCGGCGCTGTTCAAAGCTTGACGATCTCGCCCCGAATCTGCTGGTCCACCGTGATGATCCCCACGCTGCCGCTGCCGATCAGGCCGCGCCCCACCGAGCCGGGGTTGAAAAAGAGCACCCCGTCGCGGCGGGCGTTCATGGGCCGGTGGCTGTGGCCGAAGACGATGCAGTCGACGTTGGCGAACTCGCCGGAAATCCGGGCGGCCAGGCCCACCGGCGGCCCCCAGCCGTGGATGAGCCCGATGCGTTTGCCCTCGACATCCACCACCCGCTTGACCGGCAGGTCGTGGGTCACGGTGTAGTCGTCCATGTTGCCGGCCACGGCGATGATCACCGGTGCGTCCAGGGCCTCCAGCACCCTGATGTTCACCAGGTCGCCGGCATGCAGGATCATGTCCACCCCGGCGAAGGGGCCGGCCAGGCGCTGGGCCAGGGCCGGGTCATAGCCGCGCAGGTGGGTGTCGCTCAGCACCCCGATGCGAGTCATGGCCTCTTGTCCCCAGGAAGGGAGGTAAGCTCGATCTCGCCCCAGGCGGCCATCTGGTCGCCCAGGATCACCAACGCTCCCCGCACCCCCGGCAGGCCTTGGGCCCAGTCCAGGGCCGGGCCCAGGTCGGCCCTGCCCTGCACCCGGTTGCCCAGGGCCGTGGCCGCGGCGTCGGCCAGGGCCGCGTCGGCCGCCACGATGGTGGCCGCGTCGGCCCGGCCCAGGGACAGGCTGTGGCCCACGGTGCCGGAACTGGTGCAGACCGCCATCGGCATGGCCGCGGCCGCCACCACCAGGCCCAGCCGGCCCGAGAGGGGCGAGCTCCCGGCCCAGATGCCCACCGTGGCCCCACGGTCCAGGGCCAGGTAGACGTCCCCGCCGTTTTCCACCGCCAGCGCCGGGCTCAAAGGAAGCAGGTCGGCGGCCACCGCCTGGGCGATGGCCCCGGCCACCGCGGCCATGGGCCCGGTGCCGGCCGCCCGGCCAGCGGCCAGCATGGCCCGCACCAGGGGCGGGGCCAGGTCGTCGGCGGACAGTGGTTGCAGGGCGGACAGGTACTCGGGCCGCTGCCGGGCATAGGCTTCCAGGGCCCGGCGGTGGTTCAGCACGCTGGCCAGCGCCTCCTGGCCGAGTTCGCGCTGGGCCTGGAGCCAGAGGTCGGTCTCCTTGACCCGGACGGTGAAGGCCGTCAACCCCCTTTGGCCGGCCGACACCCGATAGTCTCTGGGCTGGTACAGACTCACCCCCGGCTGCCACCTTTTGCGCCGCCCACCCCCGCAGGCAGCGGTGCCCCCTTATAACCCAACGGTTACAACACTGTCAACGCATTATGATTCCTTATTAATCTTATCAAAGACCTGGCGGAGGCCGGCCGTGGCGGGCCCGGCCGCCGGCCCGGCCCAAGGCGGGGTGAGGTGGTCCCCGAAAACTGGACAGATGGACATGAGAGTGTTCTGCTCGTAGAAGGTTGAAGCACAAGGAGCAGGACATGAGGCAGAAGCGTAAGAAGCACAGCGCGTCGTTCAAGGCCAAGATTGCGTTGGCCGCGCTCCGAGGGGAGCAGGCCATCCCCGAGATCGCCAGCCAGTTCGAGGTTCATCCCAGCCAGATACACGCCTGGAAGAAGGCCTTGCTGGAGGGGGCCGGCCGAGCTGTTCCAGGACGGCCGGCGCCGGCAGTGCGATGACCAGGACAGGCTGGCGCCCGAGCTGTACCAGCAGATCGGCCAGTTGAAGGTGGAGCGGGATTTTTTAGCCAGAAAGCTCGATCATTGAGCCGGCCGGAGCGGCTGTCGATGATCGAGCCCAAGCACCGGAAGCTATCCCTGGTCCGGCAGAGCCGCCTGTTGGGGGTGAGCCGGTCGGCGCTGTACTATCAGCCCGCTGGCCCCTCGGCCTACGAGTTGGAGTTGATGGCCTTGATGGACCGGGGTGATGTCCATGAAGACCAGGGCCGCGCCCAGGCGCTGATCCCCGCCGTTGCGCAACAGGGCCGTGGTCAGGGCCAGGCGGCGCTCTTGGCCGTCGTCGCGCCGGAAGGGGACCTCGGCAAAAGTCTGGGTTTCCCCGGAGGCGATCAGGTCCAGGAGCAGTTGGTTGAAACCGTCGTTTTCCGCTGCAAGAAAGAAGACCTCGGCATAGGGCCGGCCAGCTCGTGAAACCCTTTACCGCCGGGGGCCAAGCCTGCTACCGGCCCCCATTCTTATTTGTCTAGCAACCGGATAGTGTTAACATGCCCTAACGGCCAGGGACAAACCGGCAGCCGCCCGGATTGACGGCCGCCGGAATCAAGCGGGCCTAAATCAGCAGCCTAATGGGCTTGTCCCGAAGTTGGTGGCAGAAGAGTTAGCATGCCCTTGCCGGATGCCCCCTGTTCGGAAGAAAAAGGTTCCCTGACCGGTCGGATAATGAATTGTTTAAGGACCAACGCCGGTTGCGCTACAGGGTTCTGAACCTTTTTCTTCCGGACAAGGGGGCGACCCCAATCCAGGCAGCCCGGTCTTGGGCAGTCAAGGCTGAGCGAAGCGAGCCCGAAGGGCTGGGCCGTGACTGCCCAGGGCCGGGCTGCTATCGGATTCATTCTCAAAACGCCACCAACTTCGGGACAAGCCCAGCCTAATGCCGCCGATCCATGGTTGCTTAGAACTTTTCGAATCCCTCCAGGTCGCCACCGAAAAGATCGTCCGCGCCATCTTTCGTTGCAGCCCGGCCGGCGGTCGCGGCTGGCTTGGCCGCGGGCCGGCGGGCCAGGCCGGCCGGGTCCGCGCCGCTCACCTTGAACTGGCGCATCTGCGACCTGAGCTCCTCGGCTGAGGCGGCCAGGTTCTCCGACGAGCTGGCCGCCTCCTCCACCAGGGCCGCGTTGTTCTGCACCGCCTCGTCCATCTGGGTCACGGCCCGGTTGATCTCGTCAATGCCGCTGGCCTGCTCCTGGCTGGCGGCGGTGATCTCCCCGATGGTGTCGGCCACGGCCTGCACGTTGGCGATAATCTCGCCCAAAAGCCGGCCGCTTTCGGCAACTAGATCGTTGCCTTGCTCCACCTTGGCCACGCTGTCGGTGATCAGGGCCTGGATTTCCTTGGCCGCCGCGGCGCTGCGCCCGGCCAGGTTGCGCACCTCTCCGGCCACCACCGCGAACCCGCGTCCCGCCTCGCCGGCCCGGGCCGCCTCCACGGCCGCGTTCAAGGCCAGCAGGTTGGTCTGGAAGGCGATCTCATTGACCACGTTGATGATATCGCTGATCTTGTGGCTGGACTCGGTGACCGCGCCCATGGCCCCCACCGTGCGGTCCACCGCCTTGCCGCCCTGGCTGGCCATGGCCGCGGTGCGCTTGGCCAGATCGTTGGCCTGGGCGCTGTTGGCGGCGCTGTGCTTGACGCTGCTGGTCAGTTGCTCCAGGGCGGAGGCGGTCTCCTCGATGGCGCTGGCCTGCTGCTGGGTGCGCTCGCTCAGGTCCTGGTTGCCCTGGCTGATCTCGGCGGCGCTGCTGGAAACCGCCTCGGCCGCGGTGGTGACCTCGGTCACGGTGGTGGAGAGGTTGTCCATCATCTTCTGCACGTTGCGCAGCATGTCACCGATCTCGTCGGCCCGCTTCAGGTCGCCCTCGGCCAGGCGCACGGTGAAATCGCCGGCGGCGGCGGACTGGAGGGCGCGGCCCGTGGTCAGCACCGGGCGGGTGATGCCGCGGGTGATGAACCAGGCGATGACGATGCCTAAAAGCAGGGCGATGGTGGAGACGGCCATCACCGAAAACTGGGTCTGGCCCGCCTTGGTCAGCATGGCCTCGTCGGTGATCACGTTCTGTTTGGCCTCGGCCCGAATCTGGTGCAGCAGATCCTGCACCTGCTCCAGGCTGGGCCGGGTCTGGTTGGCGTATATGGCCATGGCCTGGTTGGCGGCCAGGGAGGTGGTCTCCTCCCGGCCGATGATCCGGTCGAAGTGCTGGCGCAGGATCGCCAGGCTGGGCGCGGTCTGTTCGCGATACACCCTAAAGGCCTGGTCCAGGTCGTGCTCATCCACCAGCTTCTGGATGGTGGCGGCCGATTGGTGCATGTTGGCGTGGGCCTCGGCAACCTCCGCGAAGAACCTGGCCAGGGGCGGGAACTGCTTGGCCAGGGCCTGCACCTTGGGATCGGCCTCAAACTCGGCCAGGGCGCACTTGGCGGGGTCGGTGATCACCCCCAGCGAGAAGGGCTTGCCGGCGGCCAGATCGGCGGCCCGGGCCATGAGGCTGGGGTTGTTCTCACCCAGATACACCCCGCTGCCGATGACCCAGCCCCAGGGCTTGAAGAGCTGGACGTAAGACAGCTTGGGCACCGGCTCCTTGGATCCGGGGCGGGGCCAGTAGTAGAGCACAAACCCGCTGCCCTGGTTCTTGGCCACCTCCACGAACTCCTTGAACAGGAGCTTGCCTTTGGCGTCCTTGGTCTCGCTCAGGTCCTTGCCTTCCAGCTCGGGCTGGAACGGGTGCAGGACCATGCGGGCGCGCAGGTCGTTGATCCAGAAATAGTCCTGGCCCTGGTCGCCGTAGCGCAACTGCCGGATCTGCTGCAAGGCCAGGCGCTGGCGCGCCTCGCCGGCGGGCAGGGACGGGTTGTCGGCCGTGGCCGCCACCAGGCCGGCGGCCTGGCCCACCGCGTTGCGCAGCACCTTCTGGTAGCTGCCAAAGGTGCCCACCTCCTCGGC
This sequence comes from Pseudomonadota bacterium, assembly GCA_043805555.1. Taxonomy (GTDB): domain Bacteria; phylum Desulfobacterota; class Desulfarculia; order Desulfarculales; family Desulfarculaceae; genus JACRDC01. The sequence goes on along the minus strand of JAZDHW010000197.1, from coordinate 45,838 downwards.
CAGGCCGTCGGCGACCTTGTTGGCCCAGGCCAGGTGCTTGCCCAGCACGTTGTGGAGCTTGGTCAGCAGCTCGGCGTGGGGCTTCTGGTAGACCTTGGCGATATCGGCCGCCGATTGATGCAGGGCCGTGTGGTGGGGTTCGATGGCGGCCAGCAGGGGCTTGAGGCTGGGTATCTGGGCCTCGGCCGCCTGGCGGCCCTCGCCGTAATACCATTTGCCGAAACCGCACTGATGGGGATCGAGCTGGACCTCCAGCTTGGTGACCGAGGGATCGGTCAGCAAGGCGTTCACCTGCTTGGCCCAGTTCAGGTGGTCCACTTCCTTTTGGGCCAGGGCGCTGTCCAGTTGGTTGCCGCCGATGACCGCCTTGGCGTTTTCCACGACGCCTCGCACTCCCCAGAAACCCAGCCCCCCAGCCACCACCATGAGGACCAGGATCACGCCAAAGCCGCCGCCGATCTGGACGCCAAGCTTCAATTTACTGATGTTCATCTATCGCAGCTCCTTGCATTGCTGATGCGCGCAATCAAGCGTAGGCCAGACCAGGCGGCAAACCAGGCAGCCAGCGGTGGTTGGACTATTGGGGCTATACAGGGATAACTAGTAGGTATTTAAGGCGAAAAAGCATGAACCGCTGTTCTTTCCTGTTGCTTCCGGTGTGATTGTCCACAAATTACGCAACTATTATAGTCAATTACCACGAATTGTCCCGGTGCGCGAAATGTTTTTCCGGTTACAGACTTGGCCCGGCCCGGCCAAGCGGCGGCGCCGGTCCGGGCCCGTCACCCCCTGGCGATAGCTCTGAAAACGCCCGCGGGCAGGCCCCCCTGGCCATGTCCGCGCCCCCCACCGGCCCCAGGTGCGTGTCGGAGAAAGCCATCCATGGCTTTAACTTGCCGAACGTGAATTTTGGCAAGTTCTCGGAATGGCGCCAAAAATTAATTTGGCACCATTCCGGGCGGGCCGTCCATGGCCCGCTCGGGAGCCTGTCGGAGGATTACTCCGACAGGCTCCCAGAATGCCCGAAATGCGTCCCCTGGTCGAGCGCAAATGGACCATTAGCCGGGATTGCACGCCCGGGGCTAGCCTATGCTTTTAATCATGAAACCATCAATTTGCCATTTGTGGCGTCGGGCGCCAGCGGCCGCGCCGACCCTGCGCGCTATTGACCCGTGCGCGCTAATGACCCACCACCCGGCCTGGCCCGCATAATGGGCTAATGTCATACAATTTCGCCCGCGCCGCGCGCAAATGACCCAATCCCCGCCGAATATTGCGGCGGTATCCCCGGGCGCATCTGCGCGTCAGCGCTATTTAATTTGCAAATTGTGAAGTTGGGCACAATAGTTGCTACACCTGAGGGCGGGAATGGTTCGTGGAGCTTGGACCCCTATCCGGCCGTAGCAACGGCCCGCCTGGTCAGGAGGAAGCACAGTGTCAAAGACGCCCAAGAAGGTGATGGTCATCGGACTGGACTGCGCGCTGCCGCACATGGTGCGCCGGTACGTGGACGAGGGCTGCCTGCCCACCTTCCAGAAGTTGATCGAAAAGGGCACCATGGCCACGAACTGCCTGCCCCCCTATCCCACGGTGACCCCGCCCAACTGGGCGGCCATCGCCACCGGCTCCTTCCCCGGCACCCACGGCATCACCGACTTCCACAACCCCCAACCCGGCGCCAACCCCGGCAACGAGAACATCACCCAGAACTGGGACCGGGAGCGGGTGCAGGCCGAGTTCATCTGGGAGGCCGCCGACGCCGTGGGTAAGAAGTGCATCGTGCTCACCTACCCCGGCTCCTCGCCCAGCCGCCTGAAGAACGGCGTGGTGGTGGGCGGCGACGGCTTCCACGTGGGCGAGTCCCGCCAGGGCCTGCCCGGCCTGGATTCCAAGTTCGTGCTCTGCGAGGACTTCATCATCTCCACCGATTTTTATCCCAACAGTTTCCGGGGCGAGTTCGCCGACGCCGAGGGCTGGGAGGGCTTTGGCGACCTGGGCGACGACCCCCAGGAGATGCGGGTGGAGGTGCCCTTCCCCAAGGCCATCCAGCGTCCCGCTCCCGCCACCTGGTGGGTGCTGGCCCCGGAGGGCGAGGGCGGCTGCGACGCCATCACCCTGGCCACGGATAAGCACCCGGACGCGGTGCTCTGCACGCTGAAGAAGGGCCAGTGGAGCGAGCAGCTCCGGCTGACCATCCCCATGGCCGACGGCGGCGCGATGGAGGTCTTCACCCGCTGCAAGCTCATGGAGCTTTCCGGCGATCTCAGCGAGTTCAAGCTGCTGGTGGGCGCCATGATCCCCACCACGGGCTGGGCCGAGCCGCCCGAGGCCCTGGAGGGCATCGAGGTGAACGCCGGCAGCATCCACTCCAACGGCGGCATGATCCGGGCCATGCTGGGCCACATCGACCTGGACACCTATGTGGAGATGAACGAGCACCTGTCCACCTGGAACGCCGAGTGCGCCGTGGCCCTGATGCAGAAGTACGACTGGGATCTCTTCTGCATGCACTCCCACCCCATCGACTGGATGTACCACCTGGTGATCCTGGACATGGTCAGCGAGGACGCGGTCAAGCGCGAGAAGGCCTGGGAGGTGCATCGCCGGATGTACGAGATCGAGGACCGCATGCTGGCCAGGCTCCTGACCCAGGCCGACAAGGACACCCTGGTGGTGGTGGTCTCCGACCACGGCGCCACCCCCGACGGCCCGGTCTTCGACCCCTACATGGCCCTGGAGCCGGCCGGCCTGGCGGCCAAGACCGCCGAGAAGACCATGGACAACGAGGTCAACCCCATTGCGCTCAGCCAGCACAAGCCGGACTACGCCCGCTCCAAGGCCGTGCCCCAGCGCGAGGTATACGTCTACGTGAACCTGAAGGGCCGCGACCCCGAGGGCATCGTGGAGCCGGAGGACTACGAGAAGGTGCAGCGCGAAATCTGCGACGCGCTGCTCTCCTACGTGGACCCGGTCAGCGGCAAGCGGCCGGTGGCCCTGGCCCTGGCCAAAAAGGACGCCCGTATCCTGGGCCTCTACGGCGACCGGGTGGGCGACGTGGTATACGCCCTGTATCCGGAGTTCGGCGGCCAGCACGGCCACATGCTGCCCACCGCCGAGTTCGGCCCGGGCAAGCTGCGTTCGCTGCTCATCATGAACGGGCCCAACATCAACAAGAACTTCACCCTGGAGCGCAACTGCTGGTTGTGGGACCTGGTGCCCACCATCTGCTACCTGACCGGCATCCCGGTGCCTTCCACCTGCGAGGGCGCGGTGCTCTACCAGGCCATGAAGGACCCCAATTTCAAGGACAAGGAGCTGGCCAAGCTGACCGAGGGCATCAAGCGCATGGAAGCGGCCATGGCCCGCGACAGCCGCGAGCCCTGGGATCACCACGACTGCGCCTGAGCCGATGCATCACGTCCGGCGGCCCTAGGCCGGCCGCCGGCCACCTTCCACCGGAGAGGTTGACATGAACTTAGCGCGCAAGCTCGCCATCGCCGGCCTGATCCTGGCCGCCAGCCTGGTCTTCGCCGCGGGCGGCCAGGCCGCCTCCAAGCTGGACCTGCCCATGAGCACGGTCTACATGAACACCCACCCCACCGTGGTCAACGCCTGGATCCCCTGGTTCAAGGAGATGGCCAAGCTCACCCAGGGCCAGGTGCAGATCAGCTACTACAACCCCAACACCCTGACCCCCCTGGCCGACCATTTCGACTCCACCATCGCCGGCACCCTGGGCATCGGCGGCAACGACATCAGCCGCAACGCCGGCAAGTTCAACCTGAGCACCGTGATGCAGCTGCCCGGCCTGGCCCCCGGCGCCGAATGCGGCTCGCTGGTCTTCTGGGAGCTTTATAACCGCCACCCGGAGTTGCAGAAGGAATACAGCCAGATCAAGCTGCTCTGGGTCTGGGCCAGCGCCACCTACCAGATCCACACCACCAAGAAGCCGGTCAAGACCCGGGCCGACCTGAAGGGCATGAAGATCATCTGCTGGGACCGCAAGACCGCCGAGACGATCCAGGCCCTGGGCGGCAACCCGGTGATGGTGCCGCCCACCGACTCCTACCTGGCCCTGGAGCGCGGCATGGCCGACGGCGTGCTCTGTCCCCTGGCCCCCATCATCTCCTTCAAGATCTCCGAGGCGGTCAAGTTCACCACCGTCTGCGACATCGCCGTCACCGGCTTCTGGGCCGGGGTCAGCCACGACCTCTGGAGCGTCCTGAGCCCGGAGGCGCAGAAGGCCTTCAGCGACACCACCGGCCAGGCCCTGGCCGACCAGAGCGGCAAGAGCCTGGACCAGGGCGCGGTGGCCGACTCCAAGCGGCTCAAGGCCGCCGGCCACACCTTCATCGAGCTGAGCGAGGCCGAGCGGGCCGACTGGCTGAAGGCCACCACCCCCCTGCGCGAGAAGTGGGTGGCCGAGATGGAGGGCAAGGGCTACAAGAACGCCCGGGCCATCATGGAGGACGCCTACCAGCTCAGCGCCAAGTACGCCAAGACCACCGGACGGGGCTACTAACAGCTATGGCGGGGAGCCGGGCGACGAGCCCGGCCCCCATACCCCCCAGGCGGGACGTGAAGCATGACCGACATCTCCTCCATCCTCACCCACCAGTCTTGCGACCTGTCCGAGACGCATCATCAAAAGCGCCTGCTGGACGCCTGGGCCGACGGCCTGGAGCGCGTGCTGGAGCCCCTGGGCAAGTGGATCTTCTGGATCAGCGTGGTGGCGGCGGGCTTCATGTCCCTGCCCATCGTGATCGACGTGGTGGCCCGCTTCCTGTTTGACAAGTCGCTCACCGGCGTGGTGGAGCTGGAAGAGTTCCTGATGGTGGTGATCGTCTTCCTGGGCCTGGGCTACACCCAGAAGAAGGAAGGCCACATCTTCATCGACCTGTTGCTTTGCAAGCTCAGCCGGCGCGCCGCCCGCTGCTGCGAGACCTTCAACCTGCTGGCCAGCAGCGCCTTCTTCGCGGTCATGTGCTGGCGCACCATCAGGGTGGCCATTCACAAGTCCAGCGAATACAGCAATATGCTTGGCATCCCCACCTGGCTCTCCCTGGGCCTGGTGGCCTTCGGCCTGGCGGTGCTGGCCCTGGTGCTCGCCCAGCAGCTCATGCGCAACCTGGCCAGCAACCTGGAGGACCGGGCCTACCTGGGCCTGCTGCTGGCCGTGGCCGCGGCCCTGGCCCTGGCCTTCATGCCCATCTGGTTAAAAACCCTGCCCTGGGAGCTCTCCCGGTTCGAGTACGGCCTCTACGGCATGGCCTTCCTGATGGCGCTGTTGCTCCTGGGCATGCCCATCGGTTTCGCCATGGGCATGGTGGGCTTCATCGGCATGGGCGTGCTGGGCTTCAACCTGACCCCGGCCTTCAACGCCCTGGGCTCCTCGCCCTATCACACCACCGCCAGCTTCATCCTGGCCGTGGCCCCGCTGTTCATCCTCATGGGCCTCATGGCCACCGAGGCGGGCATCAGCAAGGAGCTTTTCGACACCGCCTACAAGTGGCTGGGCCGGCTGCCCGGCGGCCTGGCCATGGCCGCGGTGGCGGCCTGCTCGGGCTTCGCCGCGGTCTGCGGCGACAGCATGGCCACCGCGGTGACCATGGGCTCGGTGGCCCTGCCGGAGATGAAGCGCAAGTCCTACCAGCCCAGCCTGGCCTGCGGGGCCCTGGCGGCGGGCGGCACCCTGGGCATCCTCATCCCGCCCAGCGTGGGCTTCATCTTCTACGCCATCGTCACCGAGGAGTCGGTGGGCAAGCTCTTCATCGCCGGCATCGTGCCCGGCTTCCTGCTGGCGGCCATGTTCATCGCCGCCATCTGGGTCATCGCCAAGCTGCGTCCCGAGCTGGCCCCGCCCGGCGAGCCCTCCACCCTGCGCGAGAAGCTCCTGTCCCTGAAGGGCGTGGTGGGCATGCTGCTGTTGTTCGTGCTCATCCTGGGCGGCATGCTGGGCGGCCTGTTCAGCCCCACCGAGGGCGGCGCGGTGGGCGTGGCCGGCGCGTTCGTCATCTCGATCGCCCGGCGCAAGCTCACCTGGGCCGGGCTGCGCAGCGCCTGCGAGCAGACGGTCTTCATCACCACCAAGCTCCTGATGATCCTGGTGGGCGTGGCCATCCTGGGCTTCTTCATGGCCGCCACCCGCCTGCCCTTCGAGCTGGCCAGCCTCATCACCGACAGCGGCCTCAACCGCTACATGGTGCTCCTGGGCGTGATCGTGCTCTACATCATCCTGGGCTGCCTGATGAACGTCATCCCCATGATCCTCTTGACCCTGCCGGCCATCTTCCCCTCCATCGTGGCCCTGGGCTTCGACCCGATCTGGTTCGGGGTGCTCACGGTGATCATCATGGAGATGGGCCAGATCACCCCGCCGGTGGGGGTCAACGTGTTCGCCCTGTCCAGCGTGGCCGACGGCGTGCCCATGAGCACCATCTTCGCCGGCATCCTGCCCTTCTTCCTGTGCATGTGCCTGCTGCTCTTTGTCATCATCGTCTATCCCCCCCTGGCCACCGGCCTGGTGGGGCTGCTCTTCTAGGATCCCGGTATGGCAATCCCGGACGTCGGCGGTCCCGGCCAAAAGGCCGCGCCGGCGTCCGGCGCCTTGGGGCCGGATATGGTATGCTCATGCCATATCTGACTTACCTATTAGGCGGTTACATGGCCTCGTCCGGGACCGGCAACACCCCTGATCAAGCGGCGCCCAGCGCACAGGCGAGCGAGCCCGCCGCGCCTTTGGCCGGCCAGTTCGTGGTGGATGCGCAGGGCGTGGTCCAAGCCTGGGACGCCGGCATGGAGGCCATCACCGGCCTGGCCGTGGCCGAGGCCGTGGGCCGGCCCCTGGGCCCGGCCGGGGCCGGGCTCGGCCGCCCCTGGCTGGCCACGTTTTTGGTCCAAAACGACCTGGCCGCGGCCCAGGCCGCCCTGGCCCCGGAGCCGGTGCACCAGTTGCCCTGGGGCGGCCAGTGGTGGACCCAGGCCCGCCTGGCCGGCGCGGCCCGCCTGGCCGGCACGGCCGAGCCCGGCCACCGGTTGCTGGAGATCGCCGCCCGCCAGGCCGGGACCGGCGCGGTGGTGGAGACGGTCTACCGCCTGCCCGCGGCCGCATCCGCCGCGGCCGCTGCCGACGCACCGGACGCCCCGGATCTGGAGGCCCTGCGCATCCTGGCCGAACACGTGCCGGTGGGCGTGGCCCTGATGCAGGAGGGCCGCCTGGTCATGGTCAACCAGAGCTTCTGCGCCATGTTCGGCTATTCCAACCCCAGCGAGCTGATCGACCAGCCCCATGAGAGCCTGCTGGTGGCCCAGGACCAGACCCGCCAGCGCCAGGTCTTCCAGACCCTGGACCAGCACCAGCCCGGCCAGGCCCGGTTCGAGTGGACCGGGGTCAACCGCGACGGCCGCAAGTTCTGGTTCGAGGGCCGGCCCACGCCCATCGTGCTCAACGGCCGGCCGGCGGTCATCTCCTTTGTGATGGACATCACCGAGTTCAAGCAGCGCGAGGAGATCATCGAGCGCGAATCCCAGCAGTTGCGCCAGGAGAACCAGCGCCTGCGCACCTCCATCGACTACCGGGTGCGCCTGGGCAACATCATCGGCCGCAGCAGCAAGATGCAGGAGGTCTTCGAAGCCATCCTGCGCGCGGCCGCCTCGGAGTTCGGCATCGTCATCTACGGCGAGACCGGCACCGGCAAGGAGCTGGTGGCCAAGGCCATCCACGCGCTCAGCCAGCGCAGCACCAAGGCCTTTGTGCCGGTCAACTGCGGGGCCCTGCCCGAGGAGCTTTTCGAGGCCGAGTTCTTCGGCTACCGCAAGGGCTCCTTCACCGGGGCCTATGCCGACAAGCCGGGCTACCTGGACCAGGCCCGTGGCGGCACCCTGTTCATGGACGAGGTGGCCGAGATCAGCCCGGCCAGCCAGGTCAAGCTGCTCCGGGCCCTGGGCTCGGGCGAATACAGCGCCATCGGCAGCACCACCCCCACCCAGGCCGATTTCCGGGTCATCGCGGCCACCAACCGCGACCTGGAGGGCATGGTGCGGCGGGGAGCCTTTCGGCGCGACCTGTTCTACCGGGTGCACGTCATCCCCATCCACCTGCCCCCCCTGCGCGAGCGCAAGGAGGACATCCCCTACCTGGTGGAGCACTTCCTCACCACCCGGCCGGGGCCGGGGCCGGCGCGCAAGATGGTCAGCCAGGACCTGGCCAAGCTGTTGGACTGCGACTGGCCCGGCAACGTGCGCGAGCTGCGCAACACCCTGGAGCGCTACCTGGCCTTCGGCAACCTGGACTTCATGGCCCCCGGCCCGGCCGCCGGCGGCCCAGGCCTGGACGGCCTGTTGCCGGCTGGCGACGGCGAGCTGCGCGGGGCCCTGATGCAGGTGGAGCGCCGGCTGATCCTGCGGGCCCTGGAAAACCAGGGCTGGAACCGCTCGCGCACCGCCGCCGCCCTGGGCCTGCCGCGCAAGACCCTGTTCCGCAAGATGCTGAAATTGGGCCTGGGCGCGCCGGGCGAGGACGACCTGCCCTGACCGCCCCCCGCGCGCATCTGACCCGCCGCGCGTTTTTGTCCCCCAGCCATTAGTCTTTATTATCGCTTAGTTATGATTTGCGCTCCGTTTTCGCGCGTTAATGGCCCATCCGGACCAAATCTTCGCATATTTTAGCCTGTAATTTAGGCGTGTTACTGCATGGCAGCCTGGCACGGCCGCTGCAAGGCCTGGGGCATAACCGCCCCCGGCGGCACCGGCGCTTCACCGAGACCATTCCCAACCTTGGCTCGAAGCGACCCCAACCCTTGCCACACGAGAGGCACCATGAGCGTAAGCGTGCAACTGACCCGCGACGCGGACGGCAAATACACGGCCCACCTGGGCTCGGCCGCCCTGCCCACGGTCACCTGGGACCCCGCCGCCCTGACGCCCGAGCAACGCCAGGAGGAGCACATGGGCGCGCGCCTGCTGCTGCTGTCCGCCCTGGCCTGCTACGTCAACACCCTGGCCGCCGACCTTATGACCGGCGGGGCCCAGACGGTGGGCGAGATCAACGCCACGGCCGATATCACCAAGGAAAAGGGCAGCAACCTGCGCACCCGTTTCACCAGCATCAGCATCAACGTGGAGACGCCGGTGGCCCCGGCGGACCAGGCGGCCTTCACCGCCGCGCGCAACGGCCTGCTCAACGGCTCCCTGGTCACCTACTCGCTGGAGGAGGAGATCGAGTTGGACTACAACATCGAGGCCCTTTAGGGAGGCGTCCCATGCTTTTCCTGCTCGCCACCCCCGACGCCCGCCAACTGGAGGTCATGGACCGCCTGGCCGGGAACGAGGACAAGGAGCTGCTGCTCATCAGCGACGGCGTGTACCTGGCCTGCGAGGCCCAGGCCGCCCTCCTGGCGCGGCACGACATCGGCGAGGTCTACGCCGAAGAGCCGGCCCTGGCCAAGCGCGGGGTGCGGCCCTCGGCTGATTGCGAGGCCGTGGACATGGCCCGCATCGTGGACCTCATTCTGGACAGCGGCAAGCTGATCAACCTCTAGGAGGCTTCATGGCCACCCTGACCGTCAACCTGCTGGCCGGCCCGGCCGAGAACGAGCTGGCCGATTTCGCCCTGCGCCTGGGCGCGGCGGCGCTGGACCAGGGCCACCGCTTCCAGCTTTTCCTCTTCGGCAACGCCTGCGCCCTGGCCAACCAGGACGCCCCCTGGCCCGGCGACCGGGACATGAACCAGGAGCTGACCGACTTCATGGACGCCCAGAAACTGGGCGGCCGCCTGGCCGAGCTGGCCCAAAGGGGCGCGGAGGCGCACACCTGCCACACCACCGAGTACGTGCGCGGCAGCGAGGGCTGCGCCTACCTGCCGGGGGTGGCGCGCGGAAACGTGGGCGCCTCGCTGATGAAGTTCCTGCTCACCTCCGACGCCGCCCTCACCCTGGGCTGATGGAGAGCATTGCCAATGGTCAACAATCTCTGCGTGATAATCCGCCAGCCCCTGGGCAGCGAGCGTTTCACCCTGGGCCTGCGCACCGCCCTGGCGGCCCAGGTGGGCGGCTTCGAGACCGAGCTGGTCTTCATGGGAGACGGCGTGCACAGCCTCACCGGCGCGCTGCCGGCCTACCTGGCCAAAACGCTTGCGACCTTCATCGACAACGAGGGCCGGGTGAGCTGCCTGAGGGAGGACCTGGAGCGGCGCGGCATCGCCCCGACCGGCCTGTCCCTGCTGGGGGTGGACCTCCTGAGCCGGGACCAGGCCGCCTCCATGCTGGAGGACACCGACTCGATCCACGTGTTCTGAAAAAACCAGGCCCCTGGTCCGGGCCAGGGGCGGTCAGACGAGCGCGCCAGGAGGGGCCAGCCCCAGGGTTGGCCCCTCTGTATTGCGGCAATAGACTACGGCACGAAATACAGCTTTTGCGAGTCGTCCCGGATAAGCTTTATAATGCGGTTGCGCGCGCTGTGCAGGTGCGCCCTTTGACATTCGATCAGCTCTTTAAGGTCACGGTTTTTGATGGACCGCAATATCTGTTGGTGCTCCTGGGCGCTGCACGAGCAGGCATCGGAATCTTGGCAGCTCCAACTGATGACGATGAGCTTTTCGTAGCAATTGCGCAGGGCGTTGACGATAAATAAGTTTTGGGTGCTGAGCTGGGTGATCTGCAAATGGAAATTCATGGCGCGCACCAGCGCCTCGGCGGGGCGTTTATCGGCAATGATCTGGTTCACGTCGTTCAAGATGCCGGCCAGCGCGACAATGTCCTGCTCGGAGATTTTGTCAATCACCTGACCGGCCGTGGCCGTCTCCATTATCTCCCGGAAATTGAACAGGTCATGCACGTGTTGCAGGCTGAAGTGCTTGACGAAAAAGCCCCGGCCCTGCTCGTAGCGGGTCAGCAGCTCCTCCTGCTCCAGCCTGACCAAGGCCTCCCGGATGGGGGTGCGGCTCAGGCCCAGCTCGTTGGCCAGCCGGATTTCATTGAGACTTTGGTGTGGATCTAGCTGATTCTGCATGATCTTTTTCTTGATCTGCTCATAGGCGCGCGAGGCAGCCAAGGTCTCATTGATGCTCATCGTCTTTTACCCGCTCCTCCCGAGGCCGCCGAGGGGGTCCGGATGCTTAACGGCCATGCAACTGCCTGATTGGCGCACCCGCACAATTTTGCCTTGCCGGCCCCCATCCTGGTCCCTGCCGGAATGGGGCTGGCCGGTTGGTCATCACCCCGCGCCCCCATCGCCTGCTCTGCACCATATACCTTAAGTATACCTAACTAGTTAGCTGCAAGCCAGCCCCAAGCCATGGCGGCCGGACGATGGCGTCGGAGCCTTGATATGACCCGGGCCGCGCCGCAATGCAACCCCGCCCCCAACCCGGACCCGGGTTGCGCTCCGGCGCGGCCCGCCCCGCCAAATGCCCGGCCCTTAACACCCCGAGGCCCGGCTGGCCTCCCCTGCATGCCTTATCTCAAACAGCGCCCGGTTGGCCCAGGCCCGGCGCACCGCCCCGGCGGCATTCCCCGGCCAGGCGGCGGCCCTGGCGCGACTGGGGGCAAAAAGGTCTTGACAGTATTCAACCGGCCGGCGTAGTTTGTATACACGCTGCATACAGAAGGGGCAAGCAAAACCTCCCGGGCATCGCCCTTCCCGTTTTTCCGGTTCCCCGGCTGATGTTTGGCAGTGTGAACCCTTGCGATGGCGATGGGCCTTTGGCCTGGGCTAATACCAACATGGAGTGACAACATGGAGCCCTGGAAGCCATGGGACGAGTTGCTGGCGGAGCTTGAGGCCAAGGAGGAAAAGGCCCGCCAGGGCGGCGGCCGCGATAAACAGGAGGCGCAGTTGGCCCAGGGCAAAATGCTCTGCCGGCAGCGCATCGAGGCCCTGGTTGATAAAGGCACCTTCCATGAAATTAACGCCCTGGCCGAAACCCAGACCTTTGAATTCGACATGCAGCAAAAAAAGATCCTGGGCGACGGCGTGGTCACCGGTTTCGCGGCCATTACAGGCCGCCAGGTTTTCGTCTACGCCCAGGACGTGACCGTGTTCGGCGGTTCGGCCGGCCGGGCCCACGGCGAGAAAATCAACCTGCTGCTGCGCATGGCGCGCAAGGTGGGCGCGCCGGTCATCGGCCTCTACGAGTCGGCCGGCGGCCGCCTGCAAGACGGCATGCAGAACGAGTCCGGCTACGGTCAGATGTTTTTCGAGAACACCCAGACCTCCGGCGTGGTGCCCCAGATCGCCGGCATCATGGGCGCCTGCACCGGCGGCGGCGTCTACTCGCCCGCGCTCATGGATTTCATAATCCAGGTGAAAAAGACCGCGCCGATGTTCATCACCGGCCCCGGCGTCATCAAGGAGGTCACCGGCGAGGAGATCAGCTTCGAGGCCCTGGGCGGCGTCGCCGTGCACGCCAACCGCTCCGGGGTGACCCACCTGGTGGCCGACAACGATTTGCACTGCTGCCAACTTATTCGCAAGCTGCTCGGCTACCTGCCGGCCAACAACCGCCAGGCCCCGCCCCTGGCCGCCTGCAACGACGACCCCGGCCGCAGCGCCCCGGCCCTGACCGACATCGTGCCCGCCGAGCCGGCCAAGACCTATGACATGCGCCGGGTCATCCGCGAGCTGGTGGACCAGGGCGATTTCTTCGAGATCCAGCCCGCCTTTGCCAAGAACATGATCATCGGCTTCGCCCGGCTGGGCGGCCGCAGCGTGGGAGTGGTGGCCAGTCAGCCCAGCTACCTGGGCGGGGTGATCGACATCGACGCCGCGGACAAGGCCGCCCGCTTCATCCGCTTCTGCGATTGCTTCAACCTGCCCCTGGTGACCCTGGCCGACGTGCCGGGCTACATGCCGGGCTCGGACCAGGAGAAGAACGGCATCATCCGCCACGGCGCCAAGATGCTCTACGCCTATTCCGAGGCCACGGTGCCCAAGGTCACCGTGGTTTTGCGCAAGTATTACGGCGGCGCCATCCCGGCCATGTGCTGCCACGAAACCGGCGCGGATTTCCTCTTTGCCTGGCCCACGGCCGAGTTCGCCATGATCGGCACCAAGGCCGCCGTGCCGATCCTCTACCGCAAGGAGATCGCCGAGGCCGCCGACCCGGAGAAGCTGCGCCAGGCCAAGGAAGCGGAGTACAAGGAGACGATCATGTCGCCCTATTACTCCGCCTCCAAACAGTACATCGACGGCGTGATCCGCCCGGCCGACACCCGGCGCTGGCTCAACTGGAGCCTGGACCTGCTGCGGGACAAGACCGTGGAAGGCCGGCCCTGGAAAAAGCACGGGAACATCCCCCTGTGACGCGCGGCCGGGCGGCCGGGGCATCCATCAACCAGCGTCGCCAAAGGACCAGCAAACATGGGCGTGGAAAAAATCTTCATCCTGCCGGGGGGCTCCCTCCAGATCGATCACTCCATCTTCGTCTCGGCGGTGGGCATCGGCCAGAAAATCACGGCCCCGGTCTACTCCATCCTGCTCCTGGGCAGCGACGGCCCCGTCCTCATCGACACCGGGCTCAACCCGGACGGCATCGCCGACCCGGAGTCGGCCTGGGGGCCGCGGGCCCGGCTGGTGCCGCCGCGCATGACGCCTGCCGACGACGTGCGCCAGCGCCTGGCCGAGCTGGGCCTGGCGGTGACCGACATCAAGCTGGTCATCCTGACCCACTTGCACTGGGACCACACCGGCGCGCTGCGCTTTTTCCGGCACTGCCCCATCGTGGTCCAGCGCCAGGAGCACCGCTACGCCTTCAATCCCGATCCGTTCATCGCCGCGCCCTACATGGCCAATCACCTGGACGCCGGCCTGGACTACCAGTTCGTGGATAACGACTGCACGCTGCTGCCCGGCGTCTCCCTGATCAAGACCCCCGGCCACACACCGGGGCACCAGTCGGTGGTGGTCACCACCGACGCCGGCCAGCGCCACATCTTTGCCGGCGACGCCGCGCCGCTCATGGAGAACGTGCGCACCAAGACCCCCCTGAGCAACGCCTACAGCGCCCGGCAGTGCGTGGAGAGCCTGCACCGGCTGGACAACCTGGCCCAGTTGCTGGACGCGCGCCTGCACCCCTCCCACGACCTGGCGGCCTATCAAGCCTTGACCCTGAGCCCCCTACCTCTGTGAGTCGACATCGAAAGGATAGGCTTTATGCAAGGATCAGAGCCTGTAGAACTGCTGGCCAGGGTGCAGGCCCACGGCGGGCGCCGGGCCATCACCGCCCAGGAGGGCCGCTTCAGCTATGACCAGCTCTGGCAGGCCTCGGGCGGGGTGGCGGCCGGCCTGCTGCAGGGCGCGGCCGACCTGGCCGAGCAGCGGGTGGCCCTGCTGGCCCCCTCCGGCTTGCGCTACGCGGCCGGCTTGTTCGGCATCTGGCGGGCCGGCGGGGTGGTGGCGCCCCTGGCGGTCAGCTACCCACGTCCCGAGCTGGAATACGTGATCGACGACAGCCAGGCCTCACTGCTGCTGACCACCTCCGAGTACGCCGACAAGCTGCAACCCATCGCCCAGGAGCGCAACCTGCGCCTGATCGTCATGGACCTGGCCCAGCCCCTGCCCGCGGCCGGGCCGCTGCCCAGCCTCGCCTCCGGACGGCGGGCCATGATCGTCTACACCAGCGGCACCACCGGCAAGCCCAAGGGCGCGGTCTTCACCCACCACACCATCCGCTGGCAGATGGCCGGCCTGCTCACCGGCTGGGGCTGGAGCCCGGACGACCGCATCCTGCACGTGCTGCCCCTGCACCACTCCCACGGCATCATCATCATCCTGCTCTGCGCCCTGTGGAGCGGCGCGGTCTGCGAGATGCTGCCCCGCTTCGAGGCCGAGGAGGTCTGGCGGCGCCTGGCCAGCGGCGACATCACCCTGTTCATGGCCGTGCCCACCGTCTACACCCGGCTGGTGGCGGCCTGGGAGGCGGCCCCGCCGGCCGAGCAGGCCCGGCTTTCGGCCGCGGTGACCGGGCTGCGCCTGATGGTCTCGGGCTCGGCCGCCCTGCCGGTGCGGGTGCTGGACAAGTGGCGCCAGATCACCGGCCACGTCCTCTTGGAGCGCTACGGCACCACCGAGACCGGGGTGGTGCTCTCCAACCCCCTGCACGGCCCGCGCCTGGCCGGCACGGTGGGCCTGCCCCTGCGGCCGGAGGGCCTGCGGGTGGTGGACAAGCACGGCGCGGCGGTGGCCGAGGGTGCGCCCGGCGAGCTGCTGGTGCGCGACCCGGCCCTGTTCTTGGAATATTGGGGCCGGCCCGAGGCCACGGCCGCGGCATTCAGCGACGGCTGGTACCGCACCGGCGACGTGGTGGTGGTGGAAAAGGGCGTCTACCGCATCATGGGGCGCGGCTCGGTGGACATCATCAAGACCGGCGGCTTCAAGGTCTCGGCCCTGGAGGTGGAGGAAACCCTGCGGGAGCACCCGGCGGTGGCCGACTGCGCCGTGGTGGGCGTGCCGGACGAGGAATGGGGCCAGCGGGTGGCGGTGGCGGTGGTGCCCCGGCCCGGGGCCGCTTTGAGCCTGGAGGAGTTGCGGGCCTGGGCCAAGGAGTTGCTGGCCCCCTACAAGGTGCCCAGCCGCCTGCTGGTGCTGGAGCAGTTGCCGCGCAACCCCATGGGCAAGGTGACCAAACACCAGGTGACGGCCATGTTCGCGCCGCCGGCCCCGGCCCCGGCCCCGGCCCCGGCCCCGGCCGCGGCCGCGGAGAGGGCCTGATGGCCGGCCGCGGCAACGCTATCATGGAGGATAGGGCATTGGGGGAGATGGTCTTCCCCCTCTGGGATACGGGAGCGGCCCAGGCAGGGGTGGGGCGGGAGGTTGTGGTCTGGCACCGGCAGGAAGCCAGTTTTTTTAGCGCCTTGGCTGCATACATCCTGCATACCGGATGCGGCTGGATGGCGGCCCGCCCGCACAGCCATCAGCCAGAACTGCCTGGGCCTGGTTTTTTTCACTTCGTCGCGCAGGGAGGTTTGCAATGACAAGGATCGCAGTCAAACGGATGGCCGTCCTCTTTTCCGTCTTGGCCTTGCTGGTGGCCGGCGCCACCGCGGCCCTGGCCGGGCCCACGGTGATCAAGATCGGCTGGACCACCTCGGACAGCCCCACCGACCCCTATGCCATGACCGCCAACATCTTCAAGCAGAACCTCGACAAGATCGCGCCGGGCCAGTTCGACGTGCAGCTTTTCCCCAACCGCCAACTGGGCGACGAGAAGGAGATGGTCGAGGGCCTGAGCTTCGGCACCCTGGACGCGGCCGTGATCACCAACGCGGTCATCGCCCAGATCGTGCCGGCCTTCCAGCTAAACGACCTGCCCTTCCTGTATCCCAACCAGGAGGTGGCCTACAAGGTGCTGGACGGCGCCGTGGGCCAGGAGCTGAAGAAAAAGCTGGACAAGAAGAACATCTTCTGCCTGGGCTTTGCCGACAGCGGCTTCCGCCTGATGATCAACAACGTGCGCCCCATCTTCACCCCCGACGACGTCAAGGGCATCAAGTGGCGGGTGATGCAGAACCCGGTCTTCATCCTGATGTTCTCCTCCCTGGGCGGCAACGCCATCCCCATGGCCTGGGGCGAGGTCTTCACCGCGGTCCAGCAGGGCACCATCGACGGCCTGGAGATCCCGGTGCCGGTGATCTTTGGCAACGGCTACAACGAGGTCTGCAAGTACCTCTCCCTGACCAAGCACACCTACACCGTGCTGGGCCTGTTGATGTCCAAGAAGGCCTACAACAAGCTGGACGCCAAGCAGCGGGCGCTGGTGGATCAGGCCGCCAAGACCACCATCCAGGAGCAGCGGGAGGCCAACGCGGCCAACTTCCGCGACCTGGTCAAGAAGCTGGCCGACAAGGGCATGCAGGTCAACGACATCAAGGACCCGGCCGCCTTCCGGGCCAAGGTCAAGCCGGTCTATGACAAGTTCCGCGACAGCATCGGCCCGGAGATCATGGACCTGGCCATGAAGGAAGCCAAATAACCGGCAACGCAGCGCGGGTCTGGCGCCCGGGGGGGCGCCAGACCGTTGCCTGCCCCTGAAAACTGGGGCCGCCGGCCCGGCGGGCGGCGCTTCCGAAAGCCGGACGGCCATCCCGCCCAACGGGGCGCGGTGGGCGCCGAAAGGCAAGGCATGTCTGTTTTTTCCAAACTCCTGGATGACCTGAGCGCGGCCCTGGGCCGGGTCACCGGCTGGGCGGTAGTGCTGCTGGCCACGGTGGTGGTGACGAGCCTGCTCATTTCCGTGTTTTTCCGCTACGTGGTGGGCCAGGCCCTGTCCTGGCCCGAGGAGATATGCATGATGGCCTTCACGTGGCTGACCCTGCTGGCGGGCAGCCTGGGGGTGCGCGAAAACTTCCATGTGCGCCTCACCCTGCTGGTCAGCCGCCTGCCCGTCAAGGCGGCCGGGTGCCTCAATGGCCTTACCACCCTGGCCGTGGCCTTCTTCGGCCTGGTGCTGGTCTACTCCGGCTACGACCTGGTGGCCCGGACCACGGACAACTTCACCGCCACCCTGCGCCTGCCCGTGGACTGGATAAGCTGGTCGGCCCCGGTCTGCGGCGGCCTGGTCTTCATCCACGCCATGGCCAATTTCGCCACCGGGGCGGGACGGGAGGGACGGGCATGAGCGAAGCGGCCTGGGTCCTCACCGTCGGTTTCCTGGTCCTGCTCATATTGGGTCTGCCCATCGCCTTCGCCCTGGGCCTGAGCTCGCTCATTTCCTTGTGGTTGCTGGACATCGACGTGGTGGTGGTGGCCCAGCGCGTCATCGCCGGCACCGAGTCCTTCCCCCTGCTGGCCGTGCCCGGCTTCATCCTGGCCGGCGATTTGATGACCAAGGGCGGGCTCTCCACCCGGCTGGTGCAGGTGGCCGAGCCTTTCGTGCGCCACGTCAAGGGCGGCCTGGGCATGGTCTCGGTGCTGGCCTCGATGTTCTTCGCCTGCATCTCCGGCTCGGCCCCGGCCACCACCGCCACCGTGGGCTCCATCATGATCCCGGAGATGATCAAGCGCGGCTACAGCAAACGCTTCGCCACCTCCCTGGCCGTGTGCGTGGGGCCCATCGGCCAGATCATCCCCCCCTCCATCCCCTTCATCGTCTGGGGGGTGATCGCCGAGACCTCCATCAGCCGGCTGTTTTTGGCCGGCGTGATCCCCGGCATCGCCTGCGGCCTGGGCTACATGCTGGTCTGCTACCTCATGGCCCGCAAATACAACCTGCCCACCATGCCGCGGGCCACCCTGGCCGAATTCGGCCGGGCCATCAACCGCGGCAAGTGGGCCCTTTTCGCACCGGTGCTGATCCTGGGCTGCATTTCCGGCTGCATCTTCAACCCCACCGAGGCCTCCATCGTGTGCGTGGCCTAAGGCCTGGTGGTGGGCCTGTTCATCTACCAGGGCCTGAACCTCAAGTCCCTGGGCGCCCTGGTGCTCAAATCCATGAAGACCACGGCCATCGTGATGTTCATCATCGCCGTGGCCAGCCTCTTCGGCTGGCTATTGGCCTACGAACGGGTGCCCGATAAAATCGTGGCCGGCATGATGGCTTTTTCAGATAATAAGTATCTGATCCTGATGGTGCTCAACCTGGTGCTCCTGGTCCTGGGCGCCTTCATGGACAACCTGGCCGCCATGATCATCCTGGGCGGGGTGCTGATCAAGCTGGGCCTGACCCTGGGCATAGACCCGGTGCAATTGGGGGCCATCGTGGTGGTCAACTTCGCCGTGGGCATGGAAACCCCGCCCTTCGGCTACTCGTTGTTCATCGGCTCGGCCATCAGCGGCCTTAGCATCGAGGAGATCAGCAAGAGCATGCTCCCCTTCTTCCTGGTGGACATCGGCATGCTGGCGCTGGTCACCTACCTGCCCTGGGCCACCCTGTGGCTGGGTTCGCTTATACTGGGCTAGCGCCGCGGGGCAGGCGGCGCGGCTCGGCAACGCCTGCGGTCCGGGGTCTGCCCGGAGAATGGATCGGTTGGAGATATGGCGCTTAAAACTGGCAAGCAGTACCTGGACTCCATCGGCTCCCTGGGCCTGGAGGCCCACATGCTGGGCCGTAAGACCGACCAGTTGAACGACCACGGCCTGGTCTCCCCCTCGCGCCAGGCGGTGGCCTACACCTTTGACGCGGCTCACGACGCCCGGACCCAGGAGCTGTTCTGCGTGGAGTCCTCGTTGTGCCACGACGTGGTCAACCGCTTCACCCACCTGCACCAGAGCGCCCGGGACCTGGTGAACAAGGTGAAGATGCAACGCCACTGCGGCCTGGGCACGGCCTGCTGCTTCCAGCGCTGCGTGGGCATGGACGCAGCCAACGCCATCTTCAGCACCACCTTTGATTGCGACGCCAAGCACGGCACCAGCTATCACCAGCGCTTCCGGGACTACTGGACCTGGATCCAGCAGAACGACCTGGTGGTGGACGGGGCCATGACCGACCCCAAGGGCGACCGCGGCAAAAGGCCCAAGGACCAGCTCGACCCGGACCTGTTCCTGCGGATCAAGGAGCGCCGGCCCGGCGGGGTGGTGATAAGCGGGGCCAAACTGCACCAGACCGGCATGCTCAACTCCCACGAAATCCTGGTGATGCCGACCCTGACCATGCGGCCGGGCGAGGAGGCCTGGGCCGTGTGCTGCGCGGTGCCCACCGACGCGAAAGGCGTGCGCTACATCTACGGCCGCCAGACCAGCGACACCCGCAAGCTGGAGCAGCACCGGCTGGACGTGGGCAACCCCAGCTTCGGCGGCCAGGAGGTGATGACCGTCTTCGAAGACGTCTTCGTGCCCGCGGAGCGGGTATTCCTGGATGGCGAGGTGGATTTCTCCGGCCTGCTGGTGGAGCGCTTCGCCTCCTACCACCGCCAGAGCTACGGCGGCTGCAAGGTCGGGGTCGGCGACGCCCTGATCGGCGCCTCCGCCCTGATCGCCCAGATGAACGGGGTGGCCGGCGCCAGCCACATCAAGGACAAGATCGTGGAGATGATCCATCTCAACGAGACGATCTACGCCTGCGGCATCGCCTGTTCGGCCGAGGGCCAGGCCACGGCCGCGGGCAACTACCTGGTCAACCTGCTATTGGCCAACGTCTGCAAGCTCAACGTGACCCGCTTCCCCTATGAGCTGGCCCGCCTGGCCACCGACATCGCCGGCGGCCTGTTGGGCACCATGCCCGCGGCCGCGGACCTGAACGACCCCGTAGCCGGCCCATACATCCGGAAATACCTGGCGGCCAGCCCGGACTACGCGGTGGTGGACCGCATGAAGGTGCTGCGCCTGATCGAGAACCTGGTGGCCGGGGCCGGGGCGGTGGGCTATTTGATAGAGTCCATGCACGGGGCCGGCCCGCCCACGGCCCAGCGCATCATGATCAGCCGCCAGGCGCGGGTGGATGACAAGATCGGCCGGGTCAAGGACCTGCTGGACATCAAATAAGACCCGACCCCTGCCCGGCCCGGGAGGCGAGCCCCCAGGGCTTGGCCCCCGCGGTGCGGGAGAGTCCGCCAACCAGCCCTGGTCCGCCGGCCCTGACCGCCGGCAGCCAGGGCCGAGAGCCCGGCCGCCCAGGCAGTAACGCCTGACCGCCCGGTTCCAGGACGAAGCCGGGCCTGTCCGGCCGGCCGAGCCGAGTGACAAAGCGTTCAGCGCGGGCCTCAGTTCCTGATCGAACTGGGGCCCCCAGGGCCATGATCAGCCAGCAATGAATTGAACTTCGGGTTTTGGGGGCCCCTTATCCCAACCGCCGCGAATGCGAGCTTACGCCTATACCGATAAACCATGAAGCAGCAAAAGCTCGGTCCGGTCAGTTTGGCCAAGAAAGCCTGAATTTGTCGTTGCTAGCGCAGCGAAGCACTCTCTTTGGCTTGTTTTTCAAGAGATTGCCACGTCGCTTCGCTCCTCGCAATGACGGATCAGGGTGTTGGGCGCCGCCTGATGCTAGTTCCTTTTATGGCTTGATGGTAAAGGCGCTTGCGAGCGATCTTGAGAAGTCACCCCTCCTCGGTCGCCGGCTGACGGCCTTCTAAGCCGCCTCGTGGGGTGCGCATGGCCCCGCCCCGGCGCGCCGGCCCGGCAGCCGCCCGGCCACAACCCGCCCTCGCCTGCCCGGCAAGCCTATTTCAGGCGCTCGCCGGCCACCAACCTGCCGGAGAGGCTGGACTTTCCCCTTGTAACCGTTTCGTGCTTTAATGGTTGGGATAGACTTGCTAATCTGAGAGGCGTTGGACCTCAATAAATAGACCTACATCAGCGCTTGCAGCGGCGGCAGCCTGTCGGCCCGATGGCCTGCCGCCATATCTTATCTCTCTCGCGTAGGAATGGCAGGGTATGGCCAAGACTAGTATCAGGACCGCCGCCAGCCCGCCCGCCCCAGCCCGGATGAGGCCCGCGTTTCATCGCATCAGCCCGGTCAACATCAACGGAGCCCCCGGCAAGCGCCTGATGGTGGTGCTGCGCACCCGCGGGTGCGAATACGCGGCCAAGCACAACGGCGGCTGCACGGTCTGCGGGTTCGCCAACCACGCCATTGAGGACATCACCGACGCCGATATCCTGGCCCAACTGGCCTGGGCCCTGGAGGAGGTGCCGCTGGAGGGCGTGGACGAGATCGACCTCCTGACCTTGGGCTCCTTCCTCAACCAGAACGAGATCTCGGCCGCCACCCGGGCCGAGCTGCTGGGCATGATCGCCCAACTGGACGGCATCCGCCGGGTCTCCTTCGAATCCCGCTCCGAATACGTCAGCGTGGCCACCCTGGAAGCCTGCCGCGCCATCCTGGGCGAGCGCGTGGTGGAGTTCGGCATCGGCCTGGAAAGCGCCAACGACCGCGTGCGCAACCAGGTCATCCGCAAGGGGCTTACCCGCGAGGCCTTCGAGCGGGTGGCCGCCGTCCTGGCCCAGGCCGGGTTGGACCTGCTGGTCTATCTGCTGATCAAGCCCCACCGCCTGAGCGAATCCGAGGCCATCGCCGACGCCGTGGCCAGCGTGGAATACGTCAGCCAAGTGGCCGCGCGCCACGGCATCCGCGCGCGCATGGCCCTGGAGCCGGTCTTCGTGGCCCCCAACACCGAGCTGGAGCGGGTCTTCCTGGCCGGCGAATACCACCTGGTCAACCTGTGGAGCGTGGTGGAGGTGATCCTGCAAAGCCACCACCTGGGCAACCTTTTCGTGGGGCTCTCCGACGAGGACCTGTCGCGCAACCGCACCGCCGCCAGTTGCCCGCGCTGCCAGGAGCGCCTGGTGGATGAGATCGAGCGCTTCAACCGCAGCCTGGACGTGAGCCGCCTCAAAATGCTGGATTGCGACTGCCGGGCCGCCTACCTGGCCGACCGGGAGAGCGGCCGCATATGAAGATCCTGCGCTACCACATGGAGGACTGGCTCAACGACTCCTTCACGGTGGACTACAACCTCTCGGCCAGCGGCTGCCAGGACTACACCCTGGCCGAGCTTTTGGCCCTGTGCGGCGCGGATATCGCCGAGCTGGGCGGCCTGTTCCTGGGCGACAACGACACCCGCGGCTCCCTGGCCCTGCGCCAGGAAATCTGCCGGTCCTACGACACTTTGGACGTGGATCGGGTGCTGGTGGCCAACGGCAGCTCCGAGGCCCTGTTCTGCTTTTTCAACGAGCTGCTGGAGCCCGGCGACGAGGTGGTCATCCCCTTCCCGGCCTTCCAGTGCCTCTACCAGATCCCCATCTCCATAGGCTGCCGGGTCAAGTTCCTCAACCTGCTGGACGCCCCCGGCTGGCGGCTGGACCTGGACCGCCTGGAGTCCCTGGTCACGCCGGCCACCAAGCTCATCATCAACAACCCCCACAATCCAGTGGGCTGGAGCCTGACCTCCGCCGACCTGGTGGCCATCGGCGAGATCGCGCGCAAAAACGACGCCCACCTGCTCTTTGACGAGCACTACCGCTACCTGCCGCTCACCCCCGGCGCGGACCTGATCCCCTCGGGCTATGACCTCTGCCGCGGCTTCCACCCCAAAACCCACGCCAGCGGCTCCATGATCAAATGCCTGGGCATCGTGGGCATCCGCATCGGCTGGCTCCTGAGCGAGCCTGGGCTTTTGGCCCGCTGCCGCGACTACAAGGACTACCTGACCCACACCATCCCGCTAATAACCGACCACGTGGCCCAACTGGCCCTCATGCACCGCGAGGCCATCGTCTTGCGCAAAAAGTTGGACATCCTGGCCAACCTGGCCGCGCTCAATGCCTTCATGGCCGGCCAGGCGGAGTTCTTCGAATACCACCCGCCCGCCGGCGGGGTGGTCAGCTTCCCGGCCCTGCGCCAGGCCGCGGACAGCCGGCGTTTCTGCGAGATCATGCTGCGCGACTATCGCGTCTCGCTGCTGCCCGGCTTTGCCTTCGAGGCCCCCCGCCACCTGCGCCTGAACATCGGCATCGACCGGATGCGCTTTGCCGCGGCCCTCACGCGCATGGACGCCTGCCTGGCCGCGGTCAAGGCCGGGCGGCTCGGCCTGGAGGCCTGAGGCATGGGCCGCAGCGTGGCGATCATCGGCCTGGGGCGCATCGGCCGGATGCTGGCCAAGCTGCTCCTGACCCAGGCCGGGGTGAGCGAGCAGCGCCATTATTCACGCAGCGCCCGGCCGGGCTTCAGCGAAGAACTGCGCCAGGCCAACCGCCACGGCCAGCGCCTGGTGGCCATGGAATCGCCGGCCGACCTGGGCCGGGCCAGCCACGTCTTCCTGAGCTTCGCCTTCGACTTCACCAGCCTGGTCCACCATAAGCAGGTGGACGACGAGTGGGCCATCGAGATGCAGGGCAACCTGCCCCTGCTGCGGGCCATGCTGCCGGGGTGGGCCGATCTGAGCGGCCGCACCTTCATCGTCTACACCAACCCGGTGGACGTGGTCTGCACCCTCTTGGCCCGCGCCCTGCCGGCCGGCAACGCGGTCTTCGGCTTCGGCTCCAGCCTGGACAGCCTGCGCCTGCGCTGCCTGGTGGACCCGGCCGGCATGATGCTGGGCGAGCACGGAATCAGCATGGTGCCGGTGGGCCTGGACGCCGACCGCACCGGCCTCATGGCCGCGCGGCGGGCGGTGGTGGAGTCGGTGCGCCGGGTGACCATCCACCAGGGCTACACCCTGTTGGCCCCGGAGCTGGCCAGCGCCGAGCTCTTGGACGCCCTGTGCGGCCACGCGCCCGCGCTGTTGCCGCTCTCGGCCCCCAGCGCCGAGCTGGGCCTGCACCTGGGCCAGCCCTGCCAGGTGGCGGCCTGGGGCATCACCCCGCGCCCCTTCAGCCTGGGCCCGGCCGAGACGGCCCTGTGGCAAGAGAGCGTGCAAAAAATTCGCAACGACCTGGAGCTGGCCGATTTATGAGCGCCATTTTCGATATCATGCGGGCCTTTGACTGCGAGGAGCTGCACTTTTGCCGGGACCGCGCCACCGGCCTGCGCGCCATCGTGGCCATCCACGACACCCGCCTGGGGGCCATCACCTCCGGCGGCGCGCGCCTGGTGGACTATCCCGACGAGGAGGCGGCGCTGGGTGACGCCCTGCGCCTGTCCCAGGCCATGACCCAAAAATGCGCGGCCTGCGGGGCCGGCCTGGGCGGGGCCAAGGCCGTCATCTGGAACCGGCCGGACCAGAAGACCCCGGCGCTCCTGGAGGCCTTCGGCCGCTTCGTGCTGCACCTGGGCGGCCGTTTCCGCACCGCGGTGGACTACGGCCTCAGCCATGACGACGGCCGGGTGATCAAGAACGTCTGCCCCTACATCGAGGGCGAGTCCGCGGCCGGCGACGGTTTTGAGAACGAGGCCGACACCACCGCCCTGGGCCTGATCACCGCCATGGAGTTGGCCGCGGCTGCCATGCTGGGTCGGGTGGGCCTGAGCGGACTCACGGTGGCGGTGCAGGGCGTGGGCTACGTGGGCCGCTTCCTGGTGGACTTCCTGGTGCAGGCCGGGGCCAGGGTCCTGGCCGCGGACGTGGACCCGGCGGTGCTCGCGCGCCTGACCCAGGACCACCCCCAGGTGGCCATCCTCCCGCCCGAGGACATCCTGGCCGCGCCCTGCGACATCCTGGCCCCCTGCGCCCTGGGCGGGGCGCTCAATCCCCACTCCATTGCCCGGCTGCGCTGCACCATCATCTGCGGCGCGGCCAACAACCAGCTCCTGGAGCCTGCCCGCGACGCGGCCCTGCTCAGCGAGCGCGGCATCTTCTATTTGCCCGACTTCATCGTCAACGCCGGCGGCATCATCCAGGCCTGCGTGGAGATCGCCCAGGGCACCAAGGCCGAGGCCGTGGACCGGGCCCAGTCCATCATCGGCCGCAACGTGCAAAAAATCCTGGCCGAGGCCGAGCGCGGGGTGCCGCCCCTGGCCGCGGCCCTGGCCATCGTGCAAGAAGCCCTGGCCGCTGCGGAGGCATGCTGATGCAGCCCGGCGCTCCCAGTTTTTCACGCGACCTGTTCCAGCCCCTGGCCACCCAGCGCCTCAGCCTGCGCGCCCTGGTGCCCGCCGACGCGGACTTCATCCTGGCCCACTTCAGCGACCCGGACGTCTGCCGCTTTCTGAAAGACGCCGAGCCCCTGGCCAGCCGCGACGAGGCCCTGGGCCTGATCGCCCATTTCAGCGACCCGGACCGGGTCCGGGCCTGCCGCTGGGGCATCTGCCTGGCCAACGGCGGCCGCCTGATCGGCACCATCGGGTTTCTGCACTGGGACACCCACAACCGCGCGGCCGAGATCGGCTTCGACCTGGCCCGGCCCTGGTGGGGCCAGGGCCTGATGCGCGAGGCGCTCATGGCCGTCATCCCGGCCGCCCACGCCGGGCTCAAACTGAACCGCATCTGGGCCGTGGTGCACCTGGACAACCAGCGCTCGCTGAGCACCCTGCACCGGCTGGGGTTTGCCACCGAGGGCGTGGCGCGCGAGCTGTTCCGCTTCCGGGGCGCCTATCACGACCACTACTGCCTGTCGCTCTTGCCGCGCGACTGGCAGGCCGCCAGCGGAGGCCAGGCATGAGCGCCGTCCAACCCAAGCGCCTGTTGCTGGTGCTGCCGCCCTTCTGGCCGCCCCAGATTCCGCCGGTGGGCATCGTGAGCCTGAAAAGCCACCTGGAGCGCCTGGGCCACCAGGTCCGCGTGGCCGACGCCAACGTGGAGGACCGCTTCCGCGACATCTACACCCGCTACTTCGACGTGATCCGCGGGTTCGTGCCAATGGAGCGCCAGGGCAACCTGCACGGGGTGGGCACCGACGTGCTCAAGAACCACTTCATGGCCCACCTCAACCAGACCCACCCGGCCGCCTACCGCGAGCTGCTTGGCATCATCGTGGAGCGCACCTACTACACCACCCCCGGCCCGGCCGAGATCGCGGCCCTGGCGGACCTGGCCGCCGAGCACTTCCAACGCTGGGACGCCTACATCCTGGACCTGCTGAAAGAGACCCGGCCCGAGGTCTTCGGGGTCTCGGTCTTCAGCGGCACCGCGCCCTCGGCCCTGCGCGCCTTCCGCCTGGCCCGCGCCCACTATCCGGCCATGCTCAACCTGATGGGCGGCGGCATCTTCGCCGACCACCTGGCCGCCGACTCGCCCAACCTGGCCACCTTCCTGGCCGCCACCACCGACTGCATCGACAAGCTCATCATCGGCGAGGGCGAGCTGATCCTGGCCAAGCTCCTGGCCGGCGAGTTGGACCCGGACCAGCGGGTCTACGACGCCCGCGACATCGGCGGCGAGCTGCTGAACCTGCGCGAGGCCGCGCTGCTGGACTTCACGGACCTGGACCTGACCCACTACCCGTATTCCTCGGGCTACACCTCGCGCAGTTGCCCCTTCCAGTGCGCCTTCTGCTCGGAGACCGTGCTTTGGGGCCGCTACCGCCGCAAGCCCCCGGCCCAGGCCGCGGCCGAGTTCCAGCGCCTCTACGGCCGCGACGGCACCCAGCTCTTTTCCTTCAGCGATTCGCTGATGAACCCCATCATCGACGACCTCTCGCGCGAACTCATCGCCGCGCCCAAGGCCGTGTATTGGGACGCCTGCCTGCGGGCAGACCCCGAGGCCGCGGACCCGGACAAGGCCCTGCTGTGGCGGCAAGCCGGGTTCTACAAGGCCTGGCTGGGCCTGGAGAGCGGCAGCCAGCGGGTGCTGGACCTGATGAACAAGCGCATCAACCCGGAGCAGATCCGGGCCGTGCTGGCCAACCTGGCCGGGGTGGGCATCAAGACCGCCACCCTGTGGCTCATCGGCCACCCCGGCGAGACGGAAGATGACTTCCAGGCCACCCTGGACCTGATCGAGCTTTGCCGGGACGACATCTACGACGCCGAGGGAACGCCCTTCTGGTACTTCCCGCGCGGTCAGTCCAAGTCCGGCCAGTGGGGTCAGGGCGGCGATCGCCCGCTCTATCCCGAGTGGGCCGACGAGATGCTCATGCTGCGCACCTGGGTGCTGGACGGCGAGCCCAGCCGGCAGGTGACCTATGAGCGCCTGAACCGCTTCATGGCCCATCTGCGCCGGCTGGGCATCCCCAACCCGTACAACCTGCTGGAGATGCACCAGGCCGACCAGCGCTGGCAAAGGCTGCACCTCAACGCGGTGCCGGCGCTGATTGAATTCGACGGCAGCGCGTATTTGGACGAGTGCCGCCAGGTGCGGGCGCTCAAGGCCATCGCGCCCGAGCCCGAAGCGGACGGATTCGGCTTTTAGGAAATATGGCAATGGCGGAAGCACAGGCAGCACGGCAGACTGTATCGGCGGGGGGCAACGGCCCGGACCTGGCTCCCCTGAACGACCGGGAGTACTGGGCCCAAAACCTGGCCAACCCTCCGGACAAGGCCGTTATCCTGGCCGAGCGCAAGACGCCCGCCGGCCAGGCCCGGGCGCTGGCCAGCCATGAGTTCGCCATCACCGGCCCGGCCTTCGCCGCCCTGGAGCGCCTGCACAATAATTCCGAGCGCCGCCTGCACATGATCCTGGCCGCGGCCGTGGCGCTCTTGGTCAAGAAATACACCGGCCGCGGGGAGTTCATCCTGGGCACGCCGGTGCTGCGCCAGGAGCAGGCCGCCGAGTTCATCAACACCGTGCTTCCGCTCAGGGTGCGGGTGGAAGAGGACTCAAGCTTCAAGGCGCTGATCCTGGGCCTGCGCGACACCATCAACCAGGCCACCTTGCACCAGAACCACCCCCTGCGCCTGATGCTGGAGCAGGCGGGTCTGCCGCCGACGGCCGATGACTTCCCGCTCTTCGAGATCGCCCTGCTTTTGGAGAACATCCACGACCAGGCCTACATCGATCACCTGCAACCCAGGATCACCTTTGCCTTCCGCCGCGAGGAAGACCACCTGGCCGGCCGCATCGACTATGACGCCAACCGCTACGACGCCGTTGGCATGGCCCGCCTGGCCGGGCATTTCGCCTGCCTGCTGGAGCGGGCCACGGCCGACGTGAATCAGCGCGTGGCCGACCTGGACCCCATCCCGGAGGACGAGCGCCAGCGCCTGCTGCGCGAGTTCAACGCCACCGCCGGGGCCTATCCGGCCGGCCGCACGGTGGCCGAGCTTTTCGCGGAGCAGGCCGCGGCCACCCCCGATGCCGTGGCCGTGGTCCACGCCGGACAGAGCCTTACCTTTGCCGAGCTGGACCGGCGCAGCAACCGCCTGGCCCATCACCTGCGCGGCCTGGGCGTGGGGCCGGAGACGGTGGCGGCTGTGCTGCTGGAGCCCTGCCTGGACCTGGTCACCGCGCTCATGGGCGTCATGAAGGCCGACGGGGCTTTCCTGCCCCTGGACCCCGGCTACCCGGCCGAGCGCATCCGCGCCATCCTGGACGGCTCCGGGGCCGTGGCCCTGATCAGCGACAGCCAGGTGGCCCGCCGCCTGTCCTTCACCAGCCTGCAAGGCCTGCACCGCATCGCGGTTGAGCCCGCGGCCACCCCGGCCCGGCCGGTGATCAAGGACCTGGACCGTCTGCCCATGCCCGACCGCTCCCTGGTGGACTACGACCGCTACGCCCAGTTAATCGGCCAGGGCATGGTAAAAAACACCTATATCAACCTGCTCTCCAGCCGGGGCTGCCCCTTTGGCTGCGCCTACTGCCACAAGATCTGGCCGCGCGGCCACCAGCGCCGCTCGGCCGAGAACATCTTCGCCGAGATCAAGCACCACTACGACCTGGGCGTGCGCCGCTTCATCTTCGTGGACGACTGCTTCAACCTGGACCGCAAGGCCAGCGCGGCCTTTTTCCGCCTGGTGCTGGCGGCCGGGCTCAAGCTGGAGCTGTTCTTCTCCGGCGGCCTGCGCGGCGACCTGCTGGACCCGGAGCTGATCGACCTCATGGTGGAGGCCGGCACCGTCTCCCTGGCCCTGGCCCTGGAGACGGCCTCGCCGCGGCTGCAAAAATTCATCGGCAAGAACCTGGACCTGGAGCGCTTTCACGCCAACATCAGCTACCTCTGCGCCCAACATCCCCAGGTGGTGCAGGAGCTGTTCCTCATGCACGGCTTCCCCACCGAGACCGAGGACGAGGCCTGGCAGACCATCGAGTTCCTCAAGGGCCTGCACTGGGTGCACATGCCCTACCTGAACATCCTACGCATCTACGCCAACACCGAGATGGAGCGCCTGGCGCTGGCCCACGGCGTCAGCGCCGAGGCCATCTTCGAGGCCGAGAAGCTCGCCTTCTACGAAATCCCCGACACCCTGCCCTTTGCCAAGGGCTTCACCGCCCAGGTGCAGTCGGAGTTTCTGAACAACTACTTCCTGCTGAAAGACCGCCTGCTGCGCGTGCTGCCGCATCAGGCCAAGCTGTTCAGCGAGACCGAGATCGTGCAGAAGTACGACTCGTACCTGCCGGTGAGCATCACCAGCTTTGCCGGCTTGCTGAACTACGCCGGCATCGACGCCGCCGAGCTGGGCCCGATGGCCTTCCAGCCCGAGGACCACATGCTGGTGCCGGACCTGGGCCGCCGCCTGGCCGCGGCCCGGCCCGCACCCGCCGCGTCCCCTGCTGACAAGCGGCCTTTGCGGGTGCTCTTGCTGGACCTGTCGCAGCACTTCTCCAACGAGGAACAGGTGCTCTACGACGTCTTCGAGCCGCCCCTGGGTTTGATGTATTTGCTGACGCATCTCAAGGAGCAGTTGGGCGGGCAAATCGACGGGCGCATCTACAAGTCGCGCGTGGACTTCGACAGCCTGGCCGAACTGAAGCAACTCTATGCCGAGTTCCAACCCGACGTCATCGGCGTGCGCGCGCTGACCCTGTACAAGGACTTTTTCCACCGCGCCATCGCGGCCTTGCGCCAGTGGGGCTTTGCCGGCCCGCTCATCGCCGGCGGGCCCTATGCCACCAGCGGCCAGCGCAGCCTGTTGCAGGACGCCAACCTCGACCTGGCCGTCATTGGCGAGGGCGAGCTGACCCTGGCCGAGGTGATTGAGGCCATCATGACCGCTGGCGGCGGGCTGCCGGACGAGGCAACGTTAACCAACATCGCGGGCATCGCCTTCGCGCCCGGCGGCCGCGCGCGCAGCGGGCGCGCCCGGCCGGTGCTGATGCTGGACCAGGCCGGGGACCTGCTGGCCGCCCAGCCCGCCAGCCCGCCCGCGCCAATCAGCCGGCCCGACCACTTGGCCTACATCATCTACACCTCCGGCTCCACCGGCGAGCCCAAGGGCATCATGGAGGAGCAGGAGGCCTTCGTGGACTTCGTCACCTGGTCGGTGGCGGAGTTCGAGCACCGGCCGGGCTACCAGGTGCTCTTGTCCAACTCCTACGCCTCGGCCGGGGCCATCCAGCAAATCTTCCCGCCGCTGATCACCGGCGGCACCCTGCACCTGATCGACCCGGACCTGCGCAAGGACGTGCCAGCCTACGTGGACTACCTGCGCACGCACCGGATCAACAACATCGACGAGGTGCCGGTCATCCTGAACCTGATCTTCAACCTGCTGCCCCTGGATGACGCCAGGGAGCTCTTGCCCGACCTCACCTGCCTGTCGGTGGGCAGCGAGTACATCCCCATCGAGTTGATCCGCCAGTGCCGGCGCTTCCTGAACCACCACGGCCGCATCATCAACGCCTACGGCCAGGCCGAGGCCGCCTCGGAGACGGCCACCTATCACTTCGACGGCCGCGACCCGGACGAAAAGTCGCTCATCGGCAGGCCCCGGCGCAACCTAAGGGTCTATGTGCTGGACCCCTGGGGCCACCTCTGCCCCATCGGCGTGCCGGGCGAGCTGTGCGTCAGCGGCCTGGGGCTCTCGCGGGGCTACCTGAACCGGCCCGAGCTGACCGCGGCCAAGTTCGCGGCCAACCCGCACAGCGGCATCCCCGGCGACCGGCTCTACCACACCGGCGACTACGTGCGCTGGCTTTTTAGTGGCAACATCGAGTTCCTGGGCCGCATCGACCACCAGGTGCAGGTGCGCGGCTACCGGGTGGAGCTGGCCGAGATCGAGCACCATTTGCGCCGCCACGCCCGTGTCAAGGACGTGGTGGTCAACGCCCTCAGCGACGAGCGCGGCGAGACCACCCTGTGCGCCTACTACGTGGCTGGCGACGCCGATGCGACAGGCCCGGCCGGGACCGCGCCGGACGCGGCCGACCTGCGCACGCACCTGGCGGCGATCCTGCCCGACTACATGATCCCGGCCCACTTCCTGCGCCTCAACCGCCTGCCGCTGAACCCCAACGGCAAGGTGGACCGCAAGGCCCTGCCCCGGCCCGCGGCGGGCTCCGGCGCGGCCGGAGCCACCGCCCCGCGCAACGACCTGGAGCGCCGCCTGGCCGCCATCTGGGCCCCGGTGCTGGACGTGAGCGCGGCCATCGGCATCGACGACAACTTCTTCACCCTGGGCGGCCACTCGCTCAAGACCACCCTGCTCAAGCTGCGCATCCACAAGGAGCTGGGCCTGGAGGCCCCCCTGCGCGAGATCTTCCAGCGCCCCACCATTCGCGGCCTGGCTGAATACTTATCCCAACAGGCCCCGGCCGCCCCGGCGGCCCGCGCAGCCATCCCGGCCGCCCCGGAGCGCGCGCACTACCCGCTCTCGCTGGAGCAGGAGCGCCTCTTTACCATGCAGCAGTTCGCCCAGGACTTCGTGGGCTACAACCTGCCCGCGGCCCTGGTCCTGTCCGGCCCGGTGGATCATGCGCGCCTGGAGGCGGCTTTCAACGCCCTGGTGGCCCGCCACGCGGCGTTGCGCACCGCCTTCGGCCTAGTGGACGGCGCGCCGGCCCAATACGTGCTGCCCGCGGCCGCGGTCCGCCTGGCCCAACCCCGCCGGGGACAGCCGCCGGCCGACGCGGCCACCGTGGCCGCGCACCTGAAGCAGTTCATCCGGCCCTTTGATCTCGCCCGGCCGCCGCTGATGCGCCTGGAGCTGATGGCCATCGACCCGGCCCTGGCCGGCGGCCAAAGCCCAGCTCAGCTTTTACTGGTGGACATGCCTCACATCGTCTCCGACGGCATCTCGGTCTGGGTGCTGGTCGATGAGCTGTCGCGGCTCTATGCCGGGGCGAGCCTGGACCCGCCGCGCCTGCAATACACCGACTACGCGGTCTGGCAGCGCCAGGGCGGGGGCGCAGAGGTCATCGCCGGCCAGCGCGGCTACTGGCTGGACCAGTTCGCCCAAAAACCGCCGCGCCTGGAACTGGCCAGCGACTTCCCCCGGCCCGCGGCCATGGATTTCGCCGGGGCCGGGCTGCGCCGGGACGTGCCGCCCGCCGTGGCGGCCGGGGTGCGGGCCCTGGCCCAGGCCGAGTCCGCCACGCCCTACATGGTCCTGCTGGCGGCCTACTTCGCCCTGCTGCACGCCCACACCGGCCAGGCGGACCTGGTGGTGGGCTCGCCCACGGCCGGCCGCTCCCACGCCGACCTGGAGCACACCGTGGGCATGTTCGTGAACATGCTGGCCCTGCGCGGCCAGCCCCGGCCGGAGCAGAGCTTCCGCGATCTCCTGGCCCAAGTCCGCGAGACCGCCCTGGGGGCCTTCCAGCACCAGGACTACCAGTTCGTGGACCTGGTGCGCGAGCTCAACCTTCCCCGCGACCCTGGCCGCAATCCGCTCTTCGACGCGGTCTTCGAGCTGATCAACATCTCGCTGAACCAGGTGGACCTGCCCGGCGCGACGGTGAGCAGCTATGCCTTTGACACCGGCGTCACGCCCTTCGAGCTGTTGTTGGTGCTGACCGAGGACGGCGAGCGCCTGGACCTGGAGCTGCGCTACGCTACGGCTCTGTACAAGCCCGAGACCGCCGCGGCCCTGGCCGCGGACTACCTGGCAATCCTGTCCCAGGTCGTGGTTGCGCCCGAGACGCGGCTGGCGGGGCTGAAGCTGGCGGCGGACCGGGCCGGCCAGCCCGGCGCGGCCGGGGCCTGGGACCGCAGTGAATTCGATCTCTAGGAGGCGCGCCATGGCCAAACCCAAAATCCTGCTGGCCCTGCTGCCCTTCTGGAATCCCCTGATCCCGCCCCAGGGCATCAGCTACCTTAAGGGCTTCCTGCAATCCCACGGCTACCAGGTGCATGCGGCCGACGCCAACACCGACCTCATGCTGAAAAACCTTTACGACCGTTGGTTCGCGACCTTGCTGGCCGCCGTGCCGGCCAACCGTCGCGGCAACTCCTACAACATCGGCAACGACGTCTGGCGCGAGCACATGATGGCCCACCTGCACCAGACCGACCCGGACCGCTACCGCGAGCTGGTGCGCATCCTTATCGCCAAGACCTTCTACCACCAGGTGGGCGACGCGGTGCTGGAGGAGCTGATCAGCCTGGCCGAGGCCTTTTTCGCGCGGTTGGGGGAGTATCTCGACGAGTTGCTGGAGCGCGAGCGGTCGGACGTGCTGGGCCTGTCGGTCTTTCGCGACACCCTGGCCGCCTCGCTTTTCGCCGCGCGACGGGCCAAGCGCCGCGATCCACAGATCAAGGTGGTCATGGGCGGGGCGGTCTTCGCCACCATCCTGCCGCCGGGCTCGCCAAACCTGGCCTATTTCCAGGAGCGCGCCGGCGACTGGGTGGACCATTTCATCATCGGCCCCGGCGAGGAGCTTTTCCTGCGCTGGCTCAGGGGCCAGACCCCGGCCGGGCAAAAGGTCTCCACCAGCGCCGACCTGTGCGGCCGCTTCCTGCGCCCAGGCGTGGACCTTCTGGATCTCAGCGACTTCGACCTGGCCTACTACCACCACCAGGCCATCGCCGCCTCCTACAGTTGCCCCAACCGCTGCGGCTTCTGCAACGTCTCGACCTACTTCGGCCCCTACGAGCGCCGCGACCCGCAGGGCACCATCGCCGACATGATCACCCTGCAACAGCGCAACGGCGGCCAGGTCTTCTACATGCTCGACTCGCTGCTCAACGGCGTCATCGACGAACTGGCCGCGGGCTTCCTGGCCAGCGACGCGGCGCTCTATTGGGACGGCTACCTGCGGGTGGACGCGGCCGGCTGCGACGCGGACCGGGTGCTGCGCTGGCGCCAGGGCGGGTTCTACCGCGCCCGCATGGGCATCGAGAGCGGGGCCCAGCACGTGTTGGACCTGATGGGCAAGACCATCACCGTAGAGCAGAGCCGCCGGGTCATCGCCAACCTGGCCCGGGCCGGGGTGAAGACCACGGCCTACGTGGTCATCGGCCATCCCGGCGAGACCGAGGCCGACTTCCAGGCCACCCTGGATTTCGTGACCGAGGCCCAGGACGACATCTGGGAGGCCGAGTGCAACCCCTTCACCTATTTCCACACCGGCCAGCCCCACGCCGGCCAGTGGGCCGACATCAACATGCTGCTCTACCCGGCCTGGGCCAAGGAAATGCTCCTGGCCCAGACCTGGGTGCTGGACTGCGACCCGCCGCGCGAAACGATGTTCGGGCGCATCAACCGCTTCGTGGCCCTGTGCGAAGGCCTGGGCATCGCCACGCCCTGGAGCCTGGTGGACGTGAACCGGGCCGACCAGCGCTGGGCGCGCCTGCAGCCCAACGCGGTGCCGCCGCTCATGGACTTCATCCGCGGCGACCGCTACCTCGACGAGTGCAAGCGGGTGCGGCCGCTCATAGCCGCCGCGGCCGCGCCGCTGGATGAGAGCGGCTTTGATTTCGCGTGAGCCAAAAGGAGAACCGCCTTTCCATGTCTGACCAGGCAAGCACGGCCCAAACCAACTCTGCCCAGCCCGCGCCGGCTGTGGACGAGCGTTCCTATTGGCTGGCCCGGCTGGCCGACGCCCCGGACAAGGTTGGCTTCACCCCGGATAGCCCGGCCGGTGACCTGCCCCCGGACCCGGCCGATCCGGCGGCTTTCAACCTGGACGGCGAAACCCGCGCCAGCCTGCTGAAGCTGGCCGGGGGATCACCCACCAAGGTCTTCATGGTCCTGGCAGCCCTGGTGGCCGCCTTGCTGCACCGCTACTCCGGCCGGCGCGACCTGGTCATCGCCGCGCCGATCTTCCGCCAGGCCGCCGAGGGCCAGTTCATCAACACCGTGCTGCCCCTGCGCTCGCTCATTGGCCCGGCCACCAGCTTCAAGCAGGTGCTGCTGGACCTGCGCCAGACCATCCTGGCCGCGGCCGATCACCAGAACTACGCCCTGAATAAGCTCTACCGCGACCTGGACCTGCCGCCCGTGGCCGAGGGCTCGCCGCTGATGGACGTGGCCCTTTACCTCGACGACATCCACGACCCGGCCTACCTGGAGCCAGTGGCCGCGCGCATCTGCTTCGGCTTCAACCTGGGAGCCGAGGCCGTGGCCGTCCGGGTGGAGTACGACCCGCGCTTCTTCCGCCCCGCCACCGCCCGGCGCATCGCCGGCCACCTGGCGCGCCTGGCCGGCCTGGCCCTGGCCGATCTGGACAGACCCCTAGCTGCACTAGACCTGATCAGCGCCGAGGAGCAACGCGGCTTCTTCTTCAATTTCCCGCCACCCGCGCCCCTGCCCGAGCCGGCCACCCTGCACGGCCAGTTCGCGCTGCAAGCCGCGGCCACGCCCGACGCCGTGGCCCTGCGCCTGGACGACGCGGTGCTCACCTACGCCGGGCTGGACGCGCGGGCCAACCGCCTGGCCCACCACCTGCTGGCCCAGGGCCTCAGGCCCGAGGAGGTGGTGGGCATCGCCACCCACACCGGCTTCGACCTCATCGCCGGCCTCCTGGCCGTGCTCAAGGCCGGCGGGGCCTACCTGCCCCTGGACCCCGGCCTGCCGGCCGCGCGCCTGGCAGACATCGCCGCCGACGCCGGCCTGCGCCGGGTGCTCTCGCCCCGGCCCTGGCCCGAGGCCGCGGCCCTGGGGGTGACGGTCACCGACCCCGCCCCGATCCTGACCAACCCCGACCTGCCGGACTCGGCTCCAGCCTGCGCCGCCGGCCCCGGCAGCCTGGCCTACGTCATCTACACCTCCGGCTCCACCGGCCGGCCCAAGGGCGTTTTGCTCGAGCACCGCGGCGTGGTCAACTTCGCCCTGTGGCGCATGACGGCCCTGGGTTTCGGCCCGGCCGATGTCACCCTGCAACTGGTGCCCGAGTCCTTCGACGGCTTTGGCTCCAACCTCTACCCCACCCTGTTTAGCGGCGCGTGCCTGGTGCTGATCAACGAAAACCGCTGGGGCGAGGTGGCCCACATCCGCCGCGAGCTGGCCCGCCACCAGGCCACCAACTGCGCGGTGGTGCCCTCCATGTTCCGCCTGCTGCTGGAGGGCGCGGAGCCGGCCGAGCTGGCCAGCCTCACCCGGGTCACCCTGGCCGGCGAGCGCGCCCCGGCCGGCCTGCTGGACCAGGCCGCCGCCCTGCTGCCGAACCTGCGCCTGTACAACGAGTACGGCCCCACCGAGGACAGCGTGGCCGCGTCCGCCAACCCCGGCCTGAGCGCCGCCAACCTCAGCGTCATCGGCCGGCCCATCGCCAACCACTTCGCCCTGGTGCTGGACGGCGACCTGGCCCTCAAGCCCATCGGCGAGCCGGGCGAACTCTGCCTGGGCGGCATCGGCCTGGCCCGGGGCTATTTGAACCGGCCCGATGAAACCAACGCCCGCTTTGTCGCCAACCCCTATGCCGCGCTCTGTCACGGCGCAAACCGGCTCTATCGCTCCGGCGACCTGGCCCGCTGGCTGCCCGACGGCAACCTGGAGCTCATGGGCCGCCTGGACCAGCAGGTGCAGGTGCGCGGCTTCCGGGTGGAGCCCCAGGAGATCGAGGCCCGCCTGTTGGCCCATCCAACGGTGCGCCAGGCCGCGGTGGCGCTGCGCACGGATGAAGACGGCCAGGCCGCGCTCTGGGCCTACCTGGCCGCCGAGGGCGCGCTGGAGGTGGAAGACCTGCGCACCCACCTCATGGCCACCCTGCCCGAGTACATGCTGCCGGCGGTTTTCATGCGGGCGCCGGCCCTGCTCCTGGGCCGCCATGGAAAGCTGGACCGCGCCGCCCTGGCCGGGCTGGAAGGCGAACGTCTGGGCGCGGGGGCCTACGCCGCCCCCCGCAACCCCGGCGAGGAGACGCTGGCCCGCATCTGGGCCGAGAAGCTCGGCCTCGCGCAGGTGGGCATCCACGACAGCTACTTCAGCCTGGGCGGGGACTCGGTCAAGGCCATCAGCCTTCTGGCGGCGATCAACCGCGAACTGGGCTGCGAACTGAAAATCCCCGACCTCTACAGCCACAAGACCGTGGCCGAGCTGGCCCGCCGGGTGGGCCAGTCCGCCGGGGCCCACGCGGACGCGGCCCCGGCCCAGACCGTGGCGAGCGAGCTCGACGCCCTCCGGACGCGGATCATGGGGTCATGAGCCTGAGCGAAGCAGAGCGCGGGGCCCGCCTGCAGGGGGCCGAAGACCTCTACCCCATGAGCGACATAGAGCTGGGGATGGTCTATCACTCCCTGGAGGACCCCGGCCTGTACCACAGCCAGATGCTGGTGCCCCTGCATGAGGCCGCCTTTGACCTGGAGCGCTTGCACCGCGCCTTTGTCCTGCTGGCGGCCAAGCACCCCATCCTGCGCACCGGCCTCAACCCGGCCGGCTTCGAGCAGCCCATCCAGATCGTCTACCGCGCGGTGGAGCCGGACGTCGCCTACGAGGACCTGAGCCGGCTGGACCCGGCCGGCCAGGAGGCCTTTTTGCGCGAGTTCCTGGCCGCGGACCTGGCCCGGCCCTTTGTCTTCCACCAGCCGCCCCTTTGGCGCATGCGCGTCTTCCGCCTCGCGGCGGACCAGCTCGTCCTGGCCTGGATCATGCATCATGCCATCACCGACGGCTGGTCCACCGCCTGCCTGGTCACCGAGCTGCGCGAGATCTACGCCCGACTGGCCCAGGACCCGGCCTTCACGCCCGCGCCCCTGGCCTGCACCTACCGCGACTTCGTGGTGGCCGAGCTGGTGGAAAAGCGCAGGCCCGAGAGCATCGATTTCTGGCGGCAGGAGCTGGCCGACTGCCCGCGCCTGCAACTGAGCCGCAAGGTGGACAAGGCATCGGCCCAGCTCCCGCCGCGGTTGCAACGCCATCCCCTGCCGGCCGGCCTTCTGGCCGAAGCCCGCCAGGCCGCCCAGCGCCAGGGCGTGGAGCTGCGCACCCTGTGCTTCACGGCTTACGCCTATTTGCTACGCATGCTGGCCATGGAGGACGAAATCGTCTGCGGCCTGGTGACCAACACCCGGCCCCTGTGTGAGGACGGCGAGCGCCTCGCCGGCTGCTTCCTCAACACCATCCCGGTGCGCCTGGCGCTCCCGGCCGGCCGCACCTGGGCCGAGCACCTGGCCAACACCGCTGCCAAGCTAGATCAGCTCAAGCAGTACGAGCGCATGCCCCTGATGGAGATCGCCCGGGTGGCCGGCGAGCGCGGCGAACACGCCAACCCCTTCTTCGACGTGCTGTTCAACTTCGTCAATTTCCACGTGCTGGACAGCGTCCCGGCCGCGGACCGCGCCCCGGTCATGGCGATCGAGGGCCACACCGCCACCAACACCTGGTTCGACTTCACCGTCAGCACCACCCTTGACGAGTTCACGGTGGAGCTGATCCACCGCCAGGACGTCTTTGACGCGGCCGAGGCGGCCCGGCTCTGCGGCTACTACGAGACCATCCTGACCCGCCTGGTGCAGGAACCCCAGGCCGTGGCCCGCAAGTCCGACATCCTGCCCAAAGCCGAGCGCCAGCGACTGCTGGTGGAGTTCAACGCCACCGACCACCCCTATCCCGAGACCGCGCAAACCCTTGCCGCGCTTTTTGAGGCCCAGGCGGCCGCCACGCCAAACGCCCCGGCGGTGCGCTATGGCGACACGGTGTTGACCTACGCCGATCTGAATCAGCGCGCCAACGCCCTGGCCGGACGCCTGCGCGGTCTGGGCCTGGGGCCGGACCGGGTGGCGGCCCTGCTGCTGCGGCGCAGCCAGGCCATGGCCGTGGCGGTGTGGGGGGTGCTAAAAGCCGGCGCGGCCTATCTGCCCATCGACCCCGACTACCCCGATGAACGCGTGGCCTATCTCTTGGCCAACAGCCACGCGGCGGCCCTGGTCACCACCGGCGACCTGGAGAGCCAAGCCGCTCGGTGTGCCGGCGCTCTGCCCCTGGTCCTGGCCGACGACCCGGCCCTGGCCCAGGCCTCCGCGCCCAATCCGCTGCCGCTCAACCAGCCCGGCGACCTGGCCTACGTCATCTACACCTCCGGCTCCACCGGCCAGCCCAAGGGCGTGATGGTGGAGCAGCGCGCCCTGATCAACCGGGTGCTGTGGATGCAACGGCGCTATCCCATCGGCTCCGGCGACGTGATCCTGCAAAAGACGCCCTACACCTTCGACGTATCGGTCTGGGAGCAGGTCTGGTGGGCGCTAACGGGCGCGCAGGTCTGCTTCCTGCCCCCCGGCGGCGAGAAAGACCCCGCCCAGATCATCGCCGCCGTGGCCGGAGCCGGGGTCACGGTGCTGCACTTCGTGCCCTCCATGCTCCAGGCCTTCCTGGGCTACCTGGCCGTTGACCCGGCCCGGCGGGTGCCGCCCCTGGCCAGCCTGCGCCAGATCTTCGCCAGCGGCGAGGCCCTGACCCCGGCCCAGGCCAACCAGTGCAACCGCCTGCTCCATGACCGCCACGGCACGCGCCTGGCCAACCTCTACGGCCCCACCGAGGCCGCCATCGACGTGACCTGGTTCGACTGCCAGAGCGACGCCGACCTGGACGCGGTGCCCATCGGCCGGCCCATAGACAACATCCGCCTGCACGTGCTGGACCAGGCCGGAGAGCTGCAACCGCCCGGCGCGCCCGGCGAGCTGTGCATCAGCGGCATCGGCCTGGCCCGGGGCTACCTGGGCAACCCCGAGCTGACCGCGCAGAAATTCTGCGCCAACCCCCTGGCCGCGCCAGAAGCGGTCACCGACGCGGAATTCGCCCGCATCTACCGCACCGGCGACCTGGCCCGCTGGCGCGCGGACGGCAACCTGGAGTTCCTGGGCCGCCTGGACCACCAGGTCAAGATTCGCGGCCTGCGCATCGAGCCCGGCGAGATCGAGGACCGCCTGGCCGGGCTCGCGCCGGTGGCCCAATGCCTGGTCCAGGCCGTGGGCCCGGCCTCCGCGCCGCGCCTGGCCGCCTATTACACCCTGGAGCCCAAGGTGGCCCCGCTGGCCGCGCGCTGCGTGGAGATCGAGGCCGAGGGCGCGGCCCAGGACGCCGCGCGCCTGGAGCTGGCCAACGGTTTGCCGGTCTTCTTCAAGAACCGGCGCGAGACCGAGTTCATGTTCGGCGAAATCTTCGCCGAGCGCTCTTACCACTGGCCCGAACTGCGCCTGCCGGCCGGGGCGGTGGTGGTGGACGTGGGGGCCAACCTGGGTCTCTTTTCGCTCTGGCTGGGCCGGTTCTGCCCGGATGCGCGCATCCTGGCCTGCGAGCCCATCCCGGAGCTGCACCGCCTGCTGGCCCTGAACTGCCGCCTGCACGGCCTGGCCGCCGAGACCTTAAACCTGGCCCTGGGCGCGTCCGCCGGCGAGGCCGTCTTCACCTACTACCCCCAGGCCTCCATCCTCTCCGGGGCCCACCCCGACCCGGAGCGGGAGCTGGCCGCGGTGCGGGCCTTTTTGGCCGGCGGATCCGGCCCCGGCGCGGCGGTGGACGCGGCCGCCCTGGACCAGGTGTTGGCCCACCGCCTGCAAGGCCAGAGTTTGCGCTGCCCGGTGCAGACCCTCTCGGCCCTGCTGGTCCAGGCTGGCGTGGCGCGGGTGGACCTGCTCAAGATCGACGTGGAGCGGGCCGAACTGGAGGTGCTGGCCGGCATCGCCGATGGCGACTGGCCTAAAATCG
Organism: Pseudomonadota bacterium; assembly: GCA_043805555.1. Classification (GTDB taxonomy): domain Bacteria; phylum Desulfobacterota; class Desulfarculia; order Desulfarculales; family Desulfarculaceae; genus JACRDC01. The sequence goes on along the minus strand of JAZDHW010000197.1, from coordinate 4,632 downwards.
CCCAGATCGTCATGGAGGTGCACGACGATCACGGCCGCCTGGACCAGGTGACGGCTCTGCTCACGGCCAAGGGGTTCCGGGTTGCGGTGCGCCAGGATGACGCCCTGGCCGGGGCCGGCCTGTGCAACCTCTTCGCCGTGGCCGAAGGCTGGCAGCCAGAAGGCGGCGGGTGCGATCTCACCGCCGCCGCCCTGGAGCGCCTGGCCGCCGGGCCGCTGGCCGACTGGCCCACGCCCGAAGCGGTGAGCGCCGCCGCCCGCGCCCACCTGGCCGCGGCCCTGCCCGACTACATGGTGCCGGCCCACTTCCTGCCCCTGCCACGTTTCCCGCTGACCACCAGCGGCAAGATCGACCGCAAGGCCCTGCCCGCGCCAGCCGGGCCGGGCCAGGCCGACCGGCCGGCGCAAGGACCCCGCGACGAGCTGGAGCGGGCCGTGGCCGGGGTCTTCGCCCGGGCCCTGGCCGGCGACGGCCCTGCGCCCGACCCGGAGGCCATCGACATCCGGGCCGGGTTCTTCGAGCTGGGCGGCGACTCCCTGCGTTGCATCGCGGCCCTGTCCGGGTTGGGCCAGGCCCTGGGCATGGAGATCAGCCTGCCGGACTTCCTGACCAACCTCAGCGTGGCCGGCCTGGCCGAATTCGTGCGCGGCCGCCGTGCCCAATCCGCCGCCCAGACAGCCACCCGAGACGAGGACCGGCCCAGCGCGCCCCGCCGGCCCGATCCGGCCCATCTGCACGAGCCCTTCCCCCTGGGCGACATCCAGGCCGCCTACCTGGTGGGGCGCAGCCGGGCCTTCGAGATCGGCGGGGTGGCCACCCTCACCTTCCGCGAGATAGAGCTGGACCTGGAGCCTGAGCGCCTGGAGCGCGCCCTGCGCCGAATCATCGCCCGCCACCCCATGCTGCGGGCGGTGGTGCTGGACAGCCAGCGCCAGCAGATTCTGCCCGACCCGCCGGCCTATCGCCTGGCGGTGGAAGACTTGCGCGGCCTGGAGCCGGAGCAGCGCGAGGCGCGCATCGCGGACGAGCGCCTGCGCGTCTCGGGCCAGGTCTTCGCGCCCAGCCGCTGGCCGCTCTTTGAGTTCAAGGCCCTGCGCCTGGCCGAGCGCAGCCACCTGCTCCTGGTGGCCATCGACGCCCTGATCATGGACGGCACCAGCATGTTCATCCTGGCCGACGAGCTGGCCCGGTTCTACGCCGAGCCCGACCTGGCCTTGCCGCCGCTGGAGTTCAGCGTCCGCGACTACATGCTGGCCTGCGCGGAAGCCAAGGCCTCGCCGCGATACGGCCGCGACCGGGCCTATTGGCTGACCAAGCTGGACGAATTCCCGGCCCCGCCGCGCCTGCCCATGCGGGTGGACCCGGCCGGCCTGCATGAGCCCCGCTTCGCCAGCCGCCGCACCCGGCTGGAGCCGCGGGCCTGGTCGCGGCTCATGCAGCGCGCGGCCCAGGCCGGCCTGACCCCCACCGCGCTTATCGCCGCGGTCTACGCCCGGGCCCTGGCCTTTTGGGCCAACCAGCCCGACTTGGCCCTGAACCTCACCCTGTTCAACCGCCAGCCCTTCCACCCCGACGTGGAGCGCATGGTGGGCGACTTCACCTCGGTGCTGCCCCTGGGCGTCAGCCTGAAAGCCGGAGACGACCTCTGGCAGGACGCCAAGCGGGTGGGCGCGGAGATCTTCGCCGGCCTGGAGCACAGGCTTTACAGCGGGGTGGAGTTCATGCGCGAGCTGGCCCGCCGCCGCAAGAACCATCAGCGCGCCCAACTGCCGGTCATCCTCACCAGCACCCTGATGGGCGGCGGCCGCGAGCCCGCCGGCCTGGGCCGCGAGCGCCAGAGCATCGGCACCACCTCCCAGGCCCACCTGGACCTGAGTTTAGCGGAGGACGCCGGCGGCCTGACCCTGAACCTGGACTACGTGGCCGACCTGTTCGCGCCGGAGGTGATCGAGGGCCTCTTCGGCCAGATCGAGGCCGATCTGCGCGCGGTGGCCGCCGGTGACGAGCCCGCCGCGCCGGCCCCGCCCCCGGACCAGGCCACGCTCATCGCCGCCTACAACGCCACCGCCGCGCCCATCCCCGCCCGCACCCTGGACGGACTCTTTAGCGCCCAGGCCCAGGCCAGGCCCCAGGCCATCGCAGTGGAGTGCGGCGGCCAGAGCCTCACCTATGCCGAGCTGGAGCGCCAGGCCGGGCGGGTGGCCCAATACCTGCGTGGCCGGGGCGCGGCCGGCAAGCTGGTGGGCGTCATGGCCGCCCGCGCGCTGGGCACGGTGGTCAACCTGCTGGGCGTGCTCACGGCCGGGGCCGGCTACGTGCCCCTGGACCCGACTCACCCGGCCGAACGCATCGCCTTGCTGAAGGCCGACAGCGGCTGCGTGGAGGTGCTCCAGCCCGACCTCTGGCAAGCCGCCGATCTGCCCGAACTGGTCGCGGACGCCCCGTTGCCCGCCCACAGCCCGGAGCGCGTGGCCTACGTGATCTACACCTCGGGCAGCACCGGCGAGCCCAAGGGCGTGGTCATCACCCACGCCGCGGCAGCCAACACCATCCAGGATATGAACCAGCGCTTTGCCGTGGGCCCGGAGGACCGCGTCTTGGGCCTGTCGTCCTTCTGCTTTGACCTGTCGGTCTACGACCTCTTCGGCGCCCTGGCCGCCGGCGCGCGGCTGGTGATGGTCCCCGACCACCGCGACCTGGCGAACCTGGCCCGGCTGGTCACCGGGCGCGGCATCACCATCTGGAACTCGGTGCCCACCCTGATGGACCTGCTGCTGCGCCACCTGGAGGGACGTGAGGCCGGCGCGGAGGCAAGCACCGGCGCGCGGCCCCTGCGCTGGTCGCCGGCCGCGGCCTGGCGGCCGGAGGGCGATGGCATCCGCATCGGGCCGAAGGTCTATGACGGCCTGGCGGCCCAGGCCTTCCCGGCGCTTTACTTCCTGGCCCAGGCCGGCTTCCAGGCCACCGACCTGCCCGACCTGCTGCCCGACTTGCCCGCGGCCGAAGTCGAGGCCTTGGTGGCGGAGCTGGCGCGCGACCGGGTGCTGGTCAGCACACCGTTGACGCCCAGCGAGATCTTCGCCGGCCAGGCGGCGCTGACGCCCAACCCCTGGGGCGAGGAGATCCTCTACAACCCCGCGGCCTATGAACAGTACAAGGCCCGGCAACTGGCCCGCGACCCCCAGCCCGGCGGGGCCGCGCCCATCACCTTGGAGCCCGGTCCGGAGTTCCCGCCTTGCCTGGCCGGACGGCGCTCCCACCGCGAGTTCGCCACGGATCGCTGCATAACCAAGGCCGGCTTCGGCCGCCTGCTGGCAGCGCTGCGCCAACTGCCCGCCGCCCACGGCGTGCGCTATCACTACGCCAGCGCCGGCGGCCTGTACCCCATCGACGTTTACCTGCACGTCAAGCCCGGCCGGGTGGAGGGCCTGGCCGGCGGGCTGTACTACTACCGCCCCGGCGAGCACCGCCTGCATCCCCTGGCCCCGGCCCAGGCCGTCACCCGCTTGAGCCATTTCCTGCCCAACCGGCCCATCTTCGACGCCTCGGCTTTCACCCTGTTCCTGGTCTACGACGCGCAAGTAAGCCAGCCCAAGTACGGCGGCATGGGCTACTTCTACGCCTGCCTGGACGCCGGCCTCCTGGTGGGCGCGCTGACCCAGGCCGCCGAGCTGATGGGGGTGGGGCTCTGCTCCATCGGCGATATGGACTACGCCGCCATCCGGCCGCATTTCAGTTTAAGCCCGGACCAGGTCTTCATCCACGCGGTGGAGGGCGGGCTCAAGGCCGACCTGGACCCGGCCGACCCGGTTCTTGCGGGCATGGCCTGCCCCCCGCCGGCCGAGCCAGTGGCGACGCCCAAACCGGCCCCGGCCGCGTTGGCCGCCCCCAGCCTACGCCTGGTCTGGCTCAGCGGCGACTGGATTTCGCTCACCCTGCCCGAGCGGGTATGGCGGCGCTTCCCCGGCGCGCGGGTCGTCAGCCTGGGCGGGGCCACCGAGGCCGCCATCTGGTCCGTCTTCCACCCGGTGGATGCGGTGGACCCGGCCTGGCGCAGCATCCCCTATGGCCGCCCCTTGGCCAACCAGTCCATGCACGTGCTGGACTTCGCCCTGCGCCATTGCCCCTTGGACGTGGCCGGCGAAATCTTCATCGGCGGCCGGGGCGTGGCCGCGGGCTATCACCACGACCCGGAGAAAACCGCGGCGGTCTTCAGCGACCACCCCGACCTGGGCCGGCTCTACCGCACCGGCGACTTCGGCGTCATGCGCGGCCAGGGCTGGCTGGAGTTCCTGGGCCGGCGCGACCAGCAGGTGAAAATCAGAGGCCACCGCATCGAGCTGGGCGAGATCGAGGCCCAGCTTGGCCGGAAGCCCGGCCTGGGCGAGGCCGTGGCCCTGGTGGTCAGGGACGCGCCCGCGGGCGAGGACCGCCTCTGCGCCTGCTACACCGCCGCCGAACCCATCAGCCCCGGCCGCCTGCGCGAGCACCTGGCCCAGATGCTGCCCGGCCACATGCTGCCCGAGCGCTTCGTGCACCTCGTGCGCCTGCCGCTGACCCCCAACGGCAAGGTGGACCGCCAGGCGCTCATGGCCCTGGCCGCCTCCGCGCCGGCCCCGGAGCGGCCCCGGC